>CAZZZW010000365.1:0-4223 GCA_964658795.1 Phormidium nigroviride PCC 7112 | reverse complement strand
GGCCGACAACGACCGCATCCGGGTCGCGTCGGTTCCGGCCGGACACGTCTACGTTCGTCACCTGGTCCCGGTGTCCGGGTCGCCTCGCGCGGTGCGGCTGCCCGATCCGACACCCCCTGGTCAACTCTCGGTCCAGTCGCAGTGGTGGCCACCGGTGCTGCTCGACCCCGACTGGATCGTGGCTCACGAACCAGATTTCGACGTGTTCCACATCCAATTCGGCTTCGATGCATTGTCCGTCGAGCAGTTGCAGGCGATAGTCACCGCACTCCACCGGGCTGGCAAACCGCTTGTCTACACTGCCCACGACCTCCGTAATCCGCACCACCCGACCTCGACCGCCCACGATGCGCAACTCGATGTCCTGATCCGGCAGGCGGATGCGGTACTGACCCTGACGCCAGGTGCGGCCGAGGCCATCCGGCGACGCTGGGGGCGGCCGGCGATCGTGCTGCCGCATCCGCACGTGGTCCCGCTGGACCGGTTGCGACCACGCCGAGGACGGCAGCCCGGAGCGCCGTTCGTGGTCGGCGTCCACGCCAAGAGCGTGCGGGCCAGCATGGCACCACGTCCGGTGCTGGCCGCGATGGTGCAGCTCTTGGACGAACTGGCTGATCTCGAACTACGGGTGGACGTCCATCGGGACGTCTTCGACACCGGCGGCGCGCGCTACGACCCAGAACTACGCGCATTCCTCGACGAATCGGCTGTCCGTCCGGGTTTCCGGGTGTCGGTGCACGACTACTTCACCGACGACGAGCTGTGGGACTACCTGGAATCCCTGGACGTGTCGGTGCTGCCGTACCGGTTCGGTACCCACTCCGGGTGGCTGGAGGCCTGTCACGATCTGGGCACCACCGTCCTGGCCCCCGATTGTGGCTTCTACGCCGAGCAACGTCGGTGCCTGTCCTACGGCCACGACGAGAACGGGCTGGACGCCGATTCGCTGCGCGACGCGGTGCGGTGGGCCTACGAGAATCGTCCGATCTGGCAGGCAGATCCGGGGCTGCGGGTGGCCGAGCGGGACGAGCTGGCCCACGCCCACGACGCCGTCTACGCCGCGGTCCGGCGATGAGCCGCCCGCTGCGAATCGCGCTCATCGCCGCGGCGCGGTATCCGATCAGCCAGCCGTTCGCCGGTGGGCTGGAGTCGCAGACCTGGTCCCTGGCCCACGGGCTACGGCAACGAGGGCATCAGGTGACCCTGTACGCCGGGGCCGGCAGCGACCCCGAGCTCGACGTGGTCGAGGTCCCGTCCCGCTGGCCCCAGATCAGTGCCATGGCCGCCGACGACGTCAGCATGCCGGGCGAGGTGTTCCTGCAGGAACACCATGCCTACCTGTCCCTGATGCTCGAGCTGGCCGGCTCCGGCACCCGGCGCTTCGACCTGGTTCACAACAACAGCCTGCATCACCTGCCGATCGCGATGGCGCCGGCCCTGGACGTACCGATGGTGACGACGCTGCACACGCCACCGACCCCGTGGCTGGAATCGGCGATCCAGGTGGGTCCGAGTCCGGTTTCCTTCGTCGCGGTCAGTCAGCACACCGCGGCGGCGTGGCGGCATGCGGTGCCGGTGATGCGGGTCGTGCACAACGGCATCGATCTGGACCGGTGGCCGATCGGTCCCGGTGGCCCGGACCTGATCTGGTTCGGCCGGATCGTCGCCGAGAAGGGCACCGAGCTTGCCATCGACGCCGCCCGACGGGCCGGCCGGCGGCTCAACCTGGTCGGTCCCATCTCCGATCAGCGTTATTTCTCCGAGCAGATCGCGCCCCGCCTCGGTGACGACGTCCGTTACCTCGGCCATCTCGACCATGCCGCGCTCGCCGGTCTGGTCGGCCGGTCAGCCGCGTGCCTGGTCACGCCGCGCTGGGACGAGCCGTACGGCCTGGTCATCGCCGAGGCGCTGTCCTGTGGCACGCCCGTGGCCGGTTTCGCCCGGGGCGCACTGGCCGAAGTCCTCGATGACAGCTGTGGCGTGCTGGCCCCGCCGGACGACGTGACCGGCTTGGCCCGCGCGGCGGCGGCTGCGGTGCGGCTGGGCCGGCCGGCGGCTCGACGGCGGGCCGAGTCGACCTGTTCGGTCCAGGCCATGCTGGACGGCTATGAGGACGTGTACCGCGACCTGACCGGGCTGGCGGCGGCATGATCGGCTACTACATCCATCATGTCGGGCACGGCCACCTGCACCGGGCCCTGGCCATCGTCGCCCAACTGCCCGGTGAGATAACGGCAATCTCGTCCCTACCGCCGCATCCGGACTGGCCCGGCCGGTGGCTGACCCTGGCCCGCGACGACAACGCAACCGACGCGGTCGATGCCACGGCCGGCGGCCGGCTGCACTGGGTTCCACGGCATGACCGCGGGCTGCAGCAGCGCATGGCCCAGCTCGTCGAATGGATGGCCGCGAACCGGCCGTCGGTCATGGTCGTCGATCTCTCGGTCGAGGTCATCCTCCAGGCGCGGCTGCTCGGAGTGCCAGTGGTGACCATGGCCCTGCCGGGATCGCGCACCGATCATGCGCATCAACTCGGCTACCAACTCGCCGACGCGATCGTCGCGCCGTGGCCGGCCGAGCTCACCGGTATCGGCGCCGGGTTGCTTCCGTATCGGGCCAAGGTGCGCTACACCGGGGCGATCTCGCGTTATGCCGGCCGGGCACCGACCGGTCGAGTTTCCTCAGCTCCTACCGGCCGGTTGCACGTTCTGACCTTGAGCGGATCGGGCGGCGCCGGGGGAGCGCCACTTGTTGCCGCCGCCGGCTGGGAGTCGACGACGCTGAGCCGCGAAGGGTGGTCGGCCGACCCGTGGCCGATGATCGCGCGGGCCGATGTCGTGGTCACCCACGCCGGCCTCGGGGCGCTGGCCGACGTTGCCACCGCCGGCAGGCCGGCCATCGTGCTGCCCCAGCCGCGACCGCACGATGAGCAACTGAGTACCGCCCGCGGGCTGGCCGATCGGGGACTGACGACAGTGTTGTTCGAGACGCCATCGGCGGCGGCCTGGCCGGCGCTGCTGGAATCGGCCCGGCGGCGCGGTGGGTCCGAATGGTCGCGATGGCTCAGCGGGGCGGGCGCGGCCGGCGCCGCCGAGGTAATCGGCACGGTCGCCGCCACGGCGCTGGCGCGGGTATGACGGTCGCGGTGATCACGCCGGCGGCCGGCCGGCATCGGCACTTCGCCATGCAGCGAAAGGGCATTCTCGCTGGTGAGCAACAACCGTCGGTCCACGTCGTGGCGACGATGGGTGATGAGCGGCTGGCCGAGCTGGCGATCGACTCGGGCTGCGTGGTGGTTCCGGTACCGGTGACCGACGGCCGGCTGCCGCTGGCCGCGGCTCGCAATGCCGGCGCACATCGGGCTGTCGAACTGGGCGCGGAGTTGCTCATCTTCCTCGACGTCGATTGCATCCCGGGTCCCAGCCTGGTCCAGCGCTACGGAGGTGTCAGCCGGCCGACCTCGCTGTTGTGTGGGCCGGTGGCCTATCTGCCACCTGCGCCCGGCGGCTATCACCTCGAGCAGCTGAGCCGGCTGGCCGAGCCACACCCGGCCCGGCCCGCCCCGGCCGACGGTGAGCTGGTGCCTGGTGGGGATATGCGGCTGTTCTGGTCCCTGTCCTTCGCCGTCACCGCATCGGCCTGGCGGTCGATCGGCGGGTTCTGCGAGCAGTACGCAGGCTATGGGGCCGAGGACACCGACTTCGGTCAACTGGCGGCTCAGGCCGGGATGTCCCTGGACTGGCTGGGTGGTGCGACCGCGTATCACCAATACCACCCGACCAGCCGGCCACCGGTGCAGCACCTGGACGACATCCTGCGCAACGGCCGGATCTTCCGGCAGCGTTGGGGCTGGTGGCCGATGCCGGGTTGGTTCCGCGAGTTCCAGGAGCGAGGTCTGGTTCGCTACGACCGGGCGACCGACGACTGGCATCGTTGCTAGCCGGCCGTCCGGGTTGAGCCGAGAACCAGGATGCCGGCGGCAGATTCTGGCTGGGTGCCCCCGGCAGGGTTCGAACCTGCGACCATCCGCTTAGAAGGCGGGCGCTCTATCCACTGAGCTACGAGGGCCTCGGGGATATCGTAGGCGAGCGGGCCACGCTGCTCAGTTCAATACCGCGAGTGGTCAGTTCGACCCTCGAGTGGTCGCTTGAAACTGGCCACTCGAGGGCGGAACTAGCCACTCGACGACGGCGGGAGCGCGGTCAGTCCCCGCCGAGATCAGT
>CAZZZW010000364.1:0-4225 GCA_964658795.1 Phormidium nigroviride PCC 7112 | reverse complement strand
TTCGAGACGGTCATGGTCAACTGCAACCCCGAGACGGTGTCGACCGACTACGACACCGCCGACCGGTTGTACTTCGAACCGTTGACCTTCGAGGACGTCCTCGAGGTGGTGCACGCCGAGCAGGAGTCCGGCACGGTGGCCGGGGTGATCTGCACGCTGGGCGGCCAGACGCCGCTGGGCTTGGCCGAGCGGCTCAAGCAGGCCGGCGTCCCGGTGTTGGGTACCCAGCCCGAGGCCATCGATCTGGCCGAGGACCGCGGCGAGTTCGGTCGGGTACTGGCCGAGGCGGGCTTGCTCGCACCTCGGCACGGCTTGGCGGTTTCGTTCGAACAGGCGCGTGCGGTGGCCGACGAGATCGGGTATCCCGTTCTGGTGCGGCCGTCCTACGTCCTCGGCGGCCGGGGTATGGAGATCGTCTACGACGAGGCCGGGTTGCAGAACTACATCGCCAAGGCCACCGACATCGCCGCCGACCGGCCCGTCCTGGTGGACCGTTTCCTCGACGACAGCGTGGAGATCGACGTCGACGCGCTCTACGACGGGACCGAGCTGTACCTCGGCGGGGTGATGGAGCACATCGAGGAGGCCGGCATCCACTCCGGCGACTCGGCCTGTGCGCTGCCACCGATCACTCTCGGCGCCGAGACGATCGCCCAGGTGCGGGCCGCGACGCTGAAGATCGCCCAGGGCGTCGGGGTTCGCGGATTGATGAACGTGCAGTACGCGCTGACCGGAGACATCCTCTACGTGCTCGAGGCCAACCCCCGGGCCAGCCGCACGGTTCCCTTTGTTTCCAAGGCAACCGCGGTGCCGCTGGCCAAGGCCGCGGCCCGGATCGCGCTCGGCGCCAGCATCGCCGAGCTGCGGGTCGAGGGCATGCTGCCGACCATCGGTGATGGCGGTGACCTGCCGATCGACGCCCCGATTGCGGTCAAGGAGGCCGTGCTGCCATTCCACCGGTTCCGCACCCCGGCCGGTGATTCGATCGACTCCATCCTCGGACCGGAGATGAAGTCGACCGGTGAGGTGATGGGTTTCGACCGGGTCTTCGGCACCGCGTTCGCCAAGTCCCAGGCGGCGGTCTACGGATCGTTGCCGCTGCAGGGCACCGTGTTCGTCTCGATCGCCAACCGGGACAAGCGGGCCGCGTTGTTCCCGGTGAAACGGCTGCACGACCTGGGCTTCCGGATCATGGCCACCGTCGGCACCGCCCAGGTGCTGCGTCGCAACGGCGTTCAGGCCGAGACCGTCGGCAAGTTCTCGGCCGGTCCCGGCAACATCGTCGAGGAGATCCTGGCCGGCCACGTCGATCTGGTGCTGAACACCCCGTTCGGCTCACCCGGTAACTCCGGGCCCCGGGTCGACGGTTACGAGATCCGGACCGCTGCCGTGCAGGCCGGCATCCCGTGCCTGACCACGGTGCAGGCGATCTCGGCCGCGGTGCAGGGTATCGAGGAGCTGATCAACGGCGAGGTGACGGTGACCTCGCTGCAGGCTCACCACCGCGCGCTGGCCGAATGGCGGGCCGGCCGGTGACCTCGCAAGCAGCCGGTCCGGTTCAGGAGACCGGAGAGATCTTCGACGTCACCCGGTTCGGTGATTACACCCAGTTCACCGTGGTGGCCCCGGGCGTGGCCCGGTCCTTCCAGCCAGGTCAGTTCGTCGCGGTCGCGGTCGGCGGCCCGGATTCCGCCATGTTGCTCAGGCGATCCTTCGCGCTCTACGGGGTCAAGCCCGGGACCGAGTTCGCCGGGACCGTGCAGTTCGTCGTCGCCGCCCACGGCCGCGGCACCGAGTGGCTGGTCCGCCAGCCGGTGGGCACCAAGCTCGACCTGGTCGGCCCGCTCGGGGTGCCGTTCCCGATCCCACGGAAACCGGTGCCGGCGGTCCTGGTCGGCGGTGGTTACGGTTCGGCCCCACTTCTGCCTTTGGCCGAAAGGCTGTTGGCCCTCGGTAGTGACGTCACCATGATCCTCGGTGCGGCTACGGCCGGGCGCCTGTTCGGTGAGCTGTCGGCCAAACGGCTGATCGGCAGCGTCACGGTGACCACCGACGACGGCTCGGCCGGTCAGCGGGGCCGGGTCACCGATCCGTTGCCGTCGGCGATCGAACAGCTCGGGGCCGAAGTGGTCTATGCCTGCGGTCCGATGCCGATGTTGCGCGCGGTGGGCGAGGTCGCGAAGGCCCACGCCATCCCGGCCCAGGTCGCGGTCGAGGAGTCGATGGCCTGCGGTATCGGGGTCTGCATGACCTGCGTGTTGCCGGTCGTCGGTGACGACGGGGTGTCGAGGTTCGTGCGCTCCTGTGTCGAGGGGCCGGTCTTCGACGCCGGCCGGGTGCGCTGGAACGACGTCGGAAAGCTGCCGGCCGATCTGTTCGGTGCGGACGGAATGGGGCACTGATGGACTTCTCCACCTCGCTGGGCTCGCTGTCGCTGCCGAACCCGATCCTGACCGCCTCCGGGTGCGCCGCGGCCGGCCGGGAACTGGGCCAGTTCTTGGATGTCGCCGAGCTCGGCGCCGTGGTGACCAAGTCGATCATGCTGCGACCACGCTCGGGCCGGCCGACCCCGCGGATGGCCGAGACACCCAGTGGCATGCTCAACTCGATCGGATTGCAGGGACCAGGCATCGACTCGTTCTTGGCCAACGATCTGCCCTGGCTGAAGGCGCACGGCGCCCGGACCGTGGTGTCCATCGCCGGCGGCAGCACCGACGAGTACGTGGCGTTGGCCAAGCGGTTGTACAACCACAGGGTCGACCTGATCGAGGTCAACATCTCTTGCCCGAATGTGGAAAGCCGCGGGCAGGTGTTCGCCTGTGATCCGCTTGCCGCGTCCCGGGTGATCTCCGCCGTGCGCCGGGCGGCCCACCCGAACACTCCGGTGTTCGCGAAGCTGTCGCCCGACGTGACCGACATCGGACAGATCGCACGAGCGGTCGCTGACGCCGGCGCGGACGGGATCTCGCTGATCAACACGTTGCTGGGTCTGGTGATCGACACCGAAACGATGCGTCCGGCCCTCGGCGGCGTGACCGGTGGCCTGTCCGGCCCGGCGATCCGGCCGGTCGCGGTGCGGTGTGTCTGGCAGGTCCATCAGGCCGTGCCGCACCTGCCGTTGTTGGGCATGGGCGGCATCCGTACCGGGCAGGACGCATGTGAGTTCATCCTGGCCGGAGCGTCGGCGGTCTCGGTCGGCACCACGGTGTTCAACGACCCGACCGCTCCGCTCCGGATCGGTAGGGAATTGCGGGCCGAACTCGAACGGCTTGGGTTCTCCACCCTGCGCGACGCGATCGGCTACGCCCACCGTCCGGCGGTCGCATCGGAGCTCGGACATCCGGGACTGGGCACCGAGGAGGTCAGCGCATGAGCTTCGGAGCTCGGTTGGATCAGGCCATGACCGACCGCGGACCGATCTGTCTGGGTATCGATCCGCACGCCAGCCTGCTCGAACAATGGGGGCTGTCCGACGACCTGGTGTCACTGGAGCGGTTCGTCGACACCTGCATCGAGGCTCTCGGCGACCTGGCCGCGGTGGTCAAGCCGCAGGCCGCGTTCTTCGAACGGTTCGGCTCCCGCGGTGTCGCCCAGCTCGAACGCTGCATCGCCGGGTGCCGGGAGGCCGGTGCGCTGGTGCTGGCCGACGTCAAACGGGGTGACATCGGCTCGACCATGGCCGCCTACGCCGACGCCTACCTCGACCCGGAATCCGACCTGTCGGCCGACGCGATCACGCTCAGCCCGTACCTCGGCGTCGGTGCGCTCGAACCGGCGTTCGACCTCGCGTCCCGGCACGACAGAGGCGTGTTCGTGATCGCACTGACCTCGAACAAGGAGGCCCCGTCGATCCAGCACGCCCGGCAGGACGACGGCCGCACGGTCGCCCAGACCGTGATCGACGAACTGGCCGTCCGCAACGCCGGCTTCGAACCGTTCGGTCCGTTCGGGGTGGTGGTCGGCGCGACGATCGGGGAGTCGGTGGCTGATCTTTCCCGGTTGAACGGGGCCTTCCTGGTGCCGGGTCTCGGTGCGCAGGGTGGTACCGCCGACGATGTCCGACGCATCTTCGGCGACCGGCTGACCCAGGTGCTGCCGAGCCTGTCGCGGGAGGTACTGCGGGGCGGCCCGACCGTGGCCGGATTGCGAACCGCCGGCCAGCGGGCCATCGACGAGTACGCGTTCCTGCGCGGCTGAGCCTCCGATGCCGGCGCCGAGGCTCACC
>CAZZZW010000363.1:0-4272 GCA_964658795.1 Phormidium nigroviride PCC 7112 | reverse complement strand
CCTGGCACGAGATCAGCACGGTCCGCACCTCCTCGGCTACGGCGTCGTAGTTCAGTTCTCGCCGGTTGAGCCGGCTGATGACACTGTCCGGTCGATAGGTCGAGTACGTGGCGTCGATCTCATGCAGGCGTCCGATGGCCGGATCGAGTACCGCCGCCGACTCGACGTCGCGCAGTTCGAAGGAGAAGACCGTCCCCATGACGTGCTCGGCGTGGCGCATCAGTGGCCGACCTGATCGAGTGCGCTCTGCAGTGACTGCAGGTAGCCCTGGCTGGTGTAGGTCGCTCCGGAGACACCGTCGATCTGTGCACTCTGCGCGCTGAGCGTCTCCTGCAGCAGGATCGGCCCGGCCTGGGAGTTGATCTCCTCCGACCGGGGGTCGAACGAGGTCAGCTGGACGAACGAGACGTTCGAGATCGTGCTGCCGGTCATGGTGACCTTGACCTGAACCGTGCCGTAGCGGGTGTCGACTGCCTGGCCGGTGTAGTCCTTGGCGGTGGTGGCGCTGCTGGCGGTCGGGCTGGCCGCCGGCTTGCTCGCGCCGGCCTGGCCGCTCGTCGACGGGTTCGGGCTACCGCCGGTCGAGGTCGCCGCCGGCGTGGGTGGGCCGGTCGACGTGCTGGCCGACGGCAGGCTCGCCGACGGCAGGGCGCCGGAGGTGGTGATGGCCGGGTGGGTCTTGAAGCTGAGCAGCGCGACCAGGCCGGCGATGGTGCCGGCGATGGAGAGGATGACGCGTCGCATGAGAATGTCCTTCAGAACGTGAATGATTCGAAGTGGATCTGGCGATTCGGAACGCCGGCCTTGCGGAGCTGGGTCCGGACGTAGTCGGTCAGGCCGGGCGGTCCGCACAGGAACACGTCGTGCGAGGCCAGCTCGGGTACGTTCTTGCGCAGGGCGTCGGCCGACAGCGGGTCGGCCCGTCGGCCGTCACCGCGGGGACCGACGAGGAACTCCAGGCGTGACCGGCGATGGACGGCGATGTCGTTCAGCTCATCGGCGAACACGATGTCGGACCGGCGGCTGGCCCGATAGAGCAGCGTGATGTCGCCGGGGTAGGCCGGGATGGACTCGTACAACGCCCGCACCGGAGTGATGCCCACGCCGCCGGCGATCAGCAGCACCTTGCGCAGCCGGCGACGGCCGGTGGCGGTGAAGGCGCCGTACGGACCTTCGGCGATGACCCGGGTACCGGGACGCAGCCGACGCAGGCTGCGACTGTGGGCGCCGAAGTCCTTCACCGTGATGCGGAGCAGATCGTTGCGCGGGGCCACCGAGAGCGAGTAGGGGTTGGCTGCCCACCAGAGGTCCCTGGTCAGGAAGCGCCACCGGAAGAACTGCCCGGGTTCGGCCGCCAGCCGGTCCAGATTGCGACCGCCGATCCAGACCGAGACGGTGTCCTTGGACTCGGGGTGCACGGCCACCACCTGCAGGTGCATCCGGGCCGCATTGACCAGCGGTTGCAGCAGCCTGAACCAGAGCAGGGTGGCTCCGACGGCGATGTACATGGTCGACCAGAGGTAACGGGCCGGGGCGTTGCTGACGAAGTCGGCGCCGGTGGCGAACTGGTGGCTGAAGGTGAGTGCGACGGCCAGGTAGGTGTAGAGGTGCAGCAGGTGCCAGGTCTCGTAGCGCAGTCGGCGCCGGGCCGCGCGAGCACTGACCACGCCGATCATGACCAGCAGGCCGAGGGCCACCGTTGCCATCAGGACGTCGGGGTAGCTGAGGATGAAGGTCTTGGTCTGCGACACCACGTCGGTGTGACCGGTGACGGCGTAGCCCCAGATGATCAGCAGGGTGTGCGCGACCGAGAGGCACACCGTGTAGCGGCCGATGCTGGCGTGCCACCGCGCGAGCTGGTCGGTGCCGACGCCCCGCTCGAGCGCCGGGACGCGGGCCATCAGGGCCAGCAGCAGGATGATCAGGTATCCGGCCAGCAGCCCGGTGATGCGGCCGGCGTTGGTGAGCCAGCCACCGACCCCGTTGACGTAGGTGGTGTCGTGGACCCAGAGCAGGATCGAAGCCGCGCCACCGGCCACGATCGCCGCCAGCGCCGGCCCGCGGGTGATGCGGAACCTGTCCTCCGGCGGGCGCACTGGACCGGCGGACGCAGGGAGCGTCAGCACCGGCTGGGAGCGTGTCATGCGTCCAGAATCGGAAGCCAAACTCTCAACAAGTTCTGAACCGGCTGTGGCCGCGCCCATAGCCCGGCGAGCAGCGACCGACCAGAGGGGTCCGAGAACGTATTCAGAGCCGGTTAAGAGGAAACTCGCGGGCCGAACGGGCATGCTGAAGCACGTGCGCCCGACGAACTCCGCCGCCAGTCGCCTCATCCGTCCGGACGGCGAGCAGCCCCGGGCCTTGGTCGTCGACGACGAGGCCGGCATCACCGACGCCCTGGTCAGCGCCTTGCGCTTCGACGGCTTCGACGCCCGCGGCGCCCTGACCGGAGCCGAGGCGTTGCGGCTGGCCGCCAAGCAACAACCTGACCTGGTCATCCTCGACGTGATGCTGCCCGACCTGGATGGCCTGGAGGTGCTGCATCGGTTACGGATCGCCTCCGAACATGTCTGCGTGCTGTTCCTGACCGCTCGGGACGGCGTGGACGACCGGATCGCCGGGATCAGCGCCGGCGCCGACGACTACGTCACGAAACCGTTCAGCCTGCAGGAGGTTCTGGCCCGCAGCCGCGGCCTGTTGCGCCGGGCCGGGCTGGCCCGGGGCAAGGTCGGCAACCGGATCCAGGTCGGTGATCTCGTACTGGACGAGGACGCGCACGAGGCGTTCCGGGCCGGCGAGCGGATCGAGCTCACCGCGACCGAGTTCGCCCTGATCAGCTACCTGGCCCACAATGCCCGCCGGGTTCTGTCCAAGGCCCAGATCCTCGATCAGGTGTGGGATTACGACTTCGGTGGCGATGCCCATGTCGTCGAGCTCTACATCAGCTACCTGCGCAAGAAGATCGACGCCGGCCGTCCGGCCATGATCCACACCGTGCGCGGCGTCGGCTACGTGCTCAAGCCGGCGGCATGATCGCCCGGCTCAGTCTGCGGGCCCAGCTGAGCATGCTCGTGGCCGGGCTGGTGCTGCTGGCCTGCGCCGCGGTCGGGGTGACCAGCACGGTCGAGCTCCGCGGTTTCCTGCTACAACGGCTCGACCAGCAGTTGCAGTCGGCCGGCGATCGCTACGCCCTGGCCCTGGAGCATCCGCAGACCAACGATCATGACGCGGACAACGCCGAGACCGAGACCGTCGGCCAGTCGGTCGGAACCCTGGGCGTCCGAGTTTCCGGCGGCCAGGTGACCCAGTCCGGACTGATCGCCGGTAGCGGCGGCTCGCAACAGATCAGCCAGGCGGACAAGGACATTCTCGCTCGACTGGGCCTGGGCAAGCACAGTGTGGAGCTGCCCGGGCTCGGTCACTACCGGCTGCTCGTGACGACCGGCCGGGACGACGACACCTTGATCACCGGACTGCCCGAGCGGGGCGTCGAGGACACCCTGGGACACGTGATCGTCGCCGAGTCGATCGCGTTCACCATCGTGGTCCTGGCCGGTGTCGGCATCGGTCTGCTCGCCGTCCGTCGGGCCCTGCGTCCCTTGAACTCGGTGACCGACACGGCCATCCGGGTCTCGGAACTGCCCTTGGCCGGCCGGCCCGAGCTGTCCGAACGGGTCGACGCGAACGGTGCCGGTACCGAGGTTGGCCGGCTGGCCACAGCGGTCAATCACATGCTGGACCAGGTCGAAGCGGCCTTGCAGGAACGGCAACGCAGTGAGGACCGGCTACGCCAGTTCGCCGCCGATGCCAGCCACGAGCTGCGTACCCCGGTGGCGGTCGTGCGCAGCCACAGCGAGCTGATCGCCCAGCAGGCCCACCACCTGCCGGCCGAACTCAGCAGCTCCCTCGAGCGGATCACCGCCGAGTCGGCCCGGATGGGACGGCTGGTCGACGAACTGCTGCTGCTGGCCCGGTTGGATGCCGGGCAGCCGTTGCAACGGGTCGAGGTCGATCTGAGCCGGATCGTGGTCGACTCGGTCGATGACGCCCGGGTGACTGATCGGAGCCGGACCTGGACGCTCCGGATTCCGGAGGATCCCGTTCTCCTGCCGGGTGATCCGGACCGCCTGCAACAGGTGCTGGTCAACCTGCTGAGCAACGCCCGCAGCCATACCCCGGCCGGCACCCGGATCGAGGTCCGGCTGTGGCTGGAATCGGATGAGGTCCATCTGGCCGTGCACGACGACGGGCCGGGCATACCCGCGGAGTTGG
>CAZZZW010000362.1:0-4285 GCA_964658795.1 Phormidium nigroviride PCC 7112 | reverse complement strand
CCAGTTCGGGCCGCACAATGCGGCTCAGCGGTTGGCGGCTCGAAGCAGTTCCTCCCGCGTGGACAGCTTGATCCGAGTCCGGCCACCGGCCCGGCCCAGGCTCAGTTCGGCCTCCTCGATCGCCCGCAGGCCGCGCTTGTCCACCAGGTCCGGGAAGCGACGACGCAGCTGCGCCCGCCAGTGCCGCGCGCTCCCCCGCCCCCCGGTGAGTCGACCGGCCACCGCGTCATCGAGCAGCGCACGCACGGTATCGGCGGCGTCCTGCCGGTTGGCCCCGATCCCACCGCTGGCCCCACGCTTGATCCAGCCGACCACGTACTGACCCGGCCCGCTGTCGCGACTCCGCCCATGATCAGGGGGGATTCGACCGCTCTCCGGGTCGAAGGGCAAGCCCGCCACCGGCCGACCGGCGTAGCCGATCGCGCGAACCGCCAACCCGGTATCGAGCGTCAGCGAATCCTGCGACCCGGTAACGGTGAACTCGATCGCCTCGACCTGCTCGGCGCCGTGCACCCGTTGCGGGGAAACCCCGAACGCGAACACCACCCGCCGCCGGTCCGGCGCCGGTCGACTGCCCAGCGGCACCACCGGCAGGTCGGCGATCAGGGCGGCCTGCGGATCATCACCGCCACGCGCCGCCGACAGCGCGGGGGTATCGGCCACCACCACATCAACCCCGGCCAGCTGGCAGAGGTTGTGCAGTTCGCCGCCGGTGTAGGCCGCGTCCGCCGGGCCGCGCCGGGCGGCGACGACGACCTCCCGCACGTTCGACGATGCCAGCGCGGTCAGCGCCCGGTCGGCGATGTCGGTGGTGGCCAGCGCCTGCGGTCCGACCAGCAGGATCCGGGCGACGTCGAGCGCCACGTTCCCGTTGCCGATCAGCACCGCGCGCTCGTGCTCCAGCTTGACCGGCAGGTCGGTCGCATCGGGATGGCCGTTGTACCAGGCCACAACCTCGGTCGCAGGTAGGCTGCCGATCAGGTCCTCACCCGGAATGCCCAGGTTTTTGCTGGCTGACGCCCCGACGGCATAGATCACCGCGTCGAAGTGGGCGGCCAGTTCGGCCGGGCTGATATCCGTCCCGACCTCGGCCCCGAGCATCAGGTGCAGTCGCGGGTTGTGCCGGAATCCGATGAACCGGTCGGCCAATTTCTTGGTCGCCGGGTGATCGGGTGCGACACCGTAACGCAGCAGGCCGCCGCTGACCGGCAGCCGATCGAACATGGTCACCTCGGCACCGGCGATCCGCAGTAGCAGGTCGGCGGTATAGAACGCGGCCGGGCCGGTGCCGACGATCGCCACGTTCAGTTGCGGCACCGAGGCCGGCAGCGTGGTGGGGAAGCTGGGCTCGGCGGGGCGCTCCACCGCTGGTCGCGCGTCAAAGAATGCCCTGTTCCGTTCGATAAAGACCTCATCGGGACCGGACGAGAGCAGGTCGGCCGGACCGATCGCATCGACCGGGCAGGCATCGGCACAGGCGCCACAGTCGATGCAGGTGCGCGGATCGACGAACAACGTGGCCGTAGTGCCGAAGTCCGGCTCACCGGGGCTGGGGTGGATGCAATCGACCGGACAGACCGCGACGCAGGAGGCGTCGCTGCAACAGCCGGGGGTGATGACGTAGGCCATCTGTGGCTACATCATGTGCGTGCGCTTGTAGATGCGCACGGCCGGCGGGGTCAACAGCCCGACATCAGCGAGGAAATCCATCAGATGCGTGCAGCTCGAGCGCAGCATCGCCTGGTGGTGGGTGTTGCCCTTGGCCGCGGCGATCGCCTCGTCGACGTCCAAGCCGGCCGCGGCGTACACCTTCGGGCTGACCATGTTGGTGACGATGATGTGGGCCGCGATGGCGATGATCGTGGCACTCCAGCCCCGCCGAAACGCGCCGGCCCCCTCGAGCCGATCGCGCACCGACTGGCGGGCGAACTTCATGTGCCGGGACTCCTCGACCACGTGGATCTTGCTGGTGGTGCGGACCATCGGCAGCACGTTCTCGCCGTTCATCCAGTCGCGCTGCATGACGTCGAGGACTTCTTCGGCGACCAGGATCGCGGTGTAGGACATCTCGCCCCAGGCCACCGTCTTGAACAGCCGGCCGAGTTCGGTGGCCGACCGGCCGGGGAAGTAGCCGGTGGCACCCATCGCCGAGCAGGCCCGGGCGAACATGTTCGAGTGTCGGCACTCGTCGGCGATCTCGGTGAGGGCGAAACGGAATTCGGTGCTGGCGTGGTCCTTGGCGTACTGATCGCGCAGGATCATCTGCTGCAGGATCATCTCGAACCAGATACCGGTGCTCATGATGGAGGCGACCTCGTGCCGGGTCAGTGTGACCCGTTGCGCGTCGGTCATCCGCTCCCACAACGGGGTGCCGTACAGCGTGCTCCACTCCGGGTTCAGGCCGTACAGCGTGTCGCCGAGCGGGGCGTCCCAGTCGACCTCGGCGTCCGGGTCGTAGGACAGCTTGGCCGACGAATCGAGCAGCCGCCGGGTCACGTCGTCGATGTCACGAACAGGCGGTTGAACCGCTTCGTCGTCGAGCGGGCGGGCGATGTGCGTGGTCATGACCGTCATCTCCATCCGAGCCTGGCGTACGTGATACCGCCGGTACCACTTACCCCTAGCCTCACTCAGGCCAAGGGTCGCGTCAAACAGAACGGCCACATTTTTCTGTACGCCCCATCACCTTGTGTCGGCCAACACGGTGCCTCGACCGCCGTGCTGGTCAGCCGGCGATGCCGGCCAGGGCCGCCAGCCACAGCTCGGTCTCATCCGCCGGGTCGAAGGCGGCGGTCAGAACCTGCGTTCAGGCTCTGAGTTCAGCTGGCCGACCAGCCGGTCAGCCCGACGACCCGGCAGACCAGAATGCGATGGAACGGCTGGTCCCGGTACTGCGGGACGGTGCGAGCCAGCCGTTCGGCCAGTCCGGCCACCACCCCGGTCGGTGGATCGGGTACGTGCCGGAGCTCGGCCCGAACCCACCACAGCCGCGCCCAGTCCTCGGTCTCCCAGTGCTCGATCAGCAACGAGGCCCGCGGCTCGCCGCTCAGATTGTCCTCGCGCTGCAACCGGGTGGACGACTTCGGCTTGACCTTGTCGATCGGAACTCCGAGGAAGCCCTCTTCGGTGACGGCGTACACGACCGGTTGTGGGTCCGGCCCGCGGGACGGGTGCACGGTGCAGAGCACACCGTGCACCTGGGAGCCCAGACGCTCCGTGCAGACCTCAGCGCTCAGTCTCATCGAGATGCCTCCAGTCCTGGCGGGCGCGGGGGAGCGCCCGCCAGGAGGCTAGACGGAGCTAGGACGCGTTGACCCGCGGCATGATCTCCTCGGTGATCCGTTTCAGGTCGTCCATCGTCTTGGCCGTGGGCACGTCACGGAACGGCGGCCAGATCAGCGGCATGGTCAGGCCGGCGTCCTTGTACCGCTTCAGCATGTCCTCGATCTGCTGGGCGTTGCCGGCCAGCAGATTGCTGCCCTTGCCGGCCGGCGTCTGATCCAGCGGCTCATCGGTGATGACGGTCCAGATCATGCTGCACATCTCGAAGCCGTCGGGGAATCCGCGACCCATCTCGTTGAGCTCGCGTTCCATTTCTCCCTTCCAGCGCTGGATGTCCTCGGGCGAGTCCTGAATACCGATCCACCCTTGCAGGCCGTACTTGGCGATCCGTCGCGCAGACCGCTTCGGGTCCTTCAGACCGGAGAAGAAGATCGGCGGCCCACCGGCCTGCAGCGGCTTGTGGCCGAAGCCGGACAGTTCGAAATCGGCGAACTCGCCGTGATACTCGAACAATTCGTTGTTCCAGATGCCCTGCATGATCTCGATCGTCTCGCGCACATGACCGTGCCGGCGCGGGAACAGGTGCGCGACGCTGGCGGCCGCGAACTCCTCGGGCATCCAGCCGGACCCGACCCCGACGTTGAGCCGGCCGTTGGCCAGGTGGTCCTGGGTCGCCAGCTCGGCGGCCAGCACGCCGGGCGATCGGTACGGGGTGTCGATGATGCTCATGCCGAGGCGGACCTTGGTGGTCTTGGCCGCGAGCCAGGGAATCAGGGTCATGCCTTGAAACCACTTGCCCCGGGAGATCACCGGAAGCGCCTTGGGCAGGTCGGTCATCATGCCGAACGGGTATTGCAGCTCGGCCCGGTCGGAGGACTCCGGCACGATGATCCGGTCCAGCGTCCACACCGAGTCGAAGTCGAGATCCTCGGCCAGCGCCGTCAGATCCTCCAGTTCCTTCAGGGTTACCTCGTCGCGGAAGTTGGGCAGGTACAGGGCGAGC
>CAZZZW010000361.1:0-4295 GCA_964658795.1 Phormidium nigroviride PCC 7112 | reverse complement strand
CCTGTTGTAATTGGCCAGCGGTTCGCCCATGCCCATGAACACCACGTTGGACAGCCGGACCGGTCCACCGGGCAGGTCGCCGTTGGCCGCGACCCGCGCTGCGGCCACCACCTGATCGACGATCTCGGCGGTGGACAGGTTGCGCTTGAGACCGCCCTGGCCGGTCGCGCAGAACGGACAGGCCATGCCGCAGCCGGCCTGGCTGGAGATGCACACGGTGAGCCGGTCGCGATAGCGCATCAGCACCGACTCGACCAACGTCCCGTCGTGCAGTTTCCACAACGTCTTGCGGGTGGTCCCTCGATCGGTCTCGACGTGCCGGACCTCGTGCAGCAGGTCGGGGAAGAGCTCCTGGCCGAGGCTGCTGCGGACCGAGGCCGGCAGGTCGGTCATGTGCTCGGGCCGGTTCTGGTACCGACTGAAGTACTGCCGGGACAGCTGGTCGGCCCGGAACGGCTTCTCTCCGAGCTCGGCAACGGCGGTCCGGCGCTCGGCCTCGGACAGGTCGGCCAGGTGTCGCGGCGGCAGCGCGCGCTTGGGGGCATCGAAGACGAGCGGCAGGGAGGTCATAACCGGTCCATTGTCCCACGCGAAATCGGGTGCCCGGGCCGCTCGCTGCTGGAGCGTCCGGCGTCTGCAAACCTGCACCCGCTCCGTTTCGCAGTGGTCAGTACCGGGAGACGGTCAGCGGAGGAACGCGGCCAGCAGCAGGTAGGCCACCGGGGCGCAGGGCAGCAACGAGTCCATCCGGTCCATGATCCCGCCGTGACCGGGCAGCAGCTTGCCCATGTCCTTGATGCCCAGGTCGCGCTTGATCATCGACTCACCGAGGTCACCCAGGGTCGCGGTGATCACGATGGCCACGCCGAACACGACGCCCTGCCACCAGTGGTGGTGGAAGCAGAGGGTCATCAGCAGCGTGCCCGCGACCCCGCCGGCCACGACCGAGCCCGCCAGGCCCTCCCATGACTTCTTCGGTGACACCGTCGGGGCCATCGGATGCTTGCCGAACAGGACTCCCGCGATGTAGCCGCCGGTGTCGTTGCAGACCACGCACAGGATGAAGATGATGATCCGCGCGGTGCCGTCGGAATGATGCACCGACAGCGTCGCGAAGC
This sequence comes from Phormidium nigroviride PCC 7112, assembly GCA_964658795.1. GTDB lineage: Bacteria > Actinomycetota > Actinomycetes > Mycobacteriales > Jatrophihabitantaceae > Jatrophihabitans_A. The sequence goes on along the minus strand of CAZZZW010000361.1, from coordinate 3,177 downwards.
CGGCCAGGAACGGGACGTACAGGCCGACGAACGCGCCAGCCCCGACGTCGCGTCGATAGCCGGCCACCCCGTCGGCCAGCCGCCAGATGAACAGTCCGAGCGAAGTCAGCAGGAAGGCACCGATAAGCCCGTCCGGGCCCCGGAACCAGGCTGCGGCCTGCATCGCGAGCCCACCGGCCAGCAGCGGCACGATCGGCGCCCGGGCCTCGACCGTAGCGACCGCGGTGACGATCTCATAGATGGCGAAGCCGACCGCGATCGCGATGACGTAGACGAAGCTGGGACGGTAGAGGAACAGCGTGAGCAGCACGACGGCCGCCAGTCCGACACCGACGCCGATCGCCGCCGGCAGGTTCCGGCCGGCCTTGGGGGCCTTGGGTGGCGCGATGTCGGCCACGGCCGGCATTTCGTCGGGCGTCGCCTCGACCACGGTGAGGTGACGGATCGGCGGCGCTTGGGGCACCACCTCGGCCGGGATCTCGGCCAGAGCCAGCGTGGTGGGTTCTTCGGCGCGCCGGGAACGGCGGGTGGGCCGAACCGTCTCGCCGCTGTCGGCGGCCGCGCGAGAACGTGCGATCAGCTCGGCGACCGATAGTCCACCGGTCTCGCTGCCGCCGCCGTGCCGTCCGGTCGATTCACCGGGTGGTTCTGGTTCGGTCATCAGACCTCGAGCAGCTCAACTTCTTTGTTCTTGACCAGGTCGTCGACCGAGGCGACGTAGCGATCGGTCACCTTCTGCAGCTCAGCCTCAGCCCGGTGCGCGTCGTCCTCACCCACCTCGGAGTCCTTGACCAGTTTGCTGAAGGTGTCGTTGGCGTGCCGGCGGACCGAACGAATCGAGACCTTGGCGTCCTCGCCCTTGCTCTTGGCCACCTTGACCAGCTCGCGCCGACGTTCCTCGGTCAGTTGCGGGAACACCACCCGGATGAGGTTGCCGTCGTTGGTCGGGTTGACGCCCAGGTCACTGTCCCGGATCGCCTTCTCGATCGCACCGAGCTGGCTGGCGTCGTAGGGCTTGATCACGGCCATCCGCGCCTCCGGGGTGCTGACCGACGCGAGCTGCGGCAGCGGCGTGACCGCGCCGTAGTAGTCGATGGCGATCCGGGCGAAGGCCGAGGCGGCGGCGCGTCCGGTGCGCAGGCTGAGCAGGTCGTCGCGCAGCACCGATACCGCTTTTTCCATCTTCTCTTCGGCTTCGAAGAGGGTTTCGTCGATCACTCTGTCTCCCTGCTACCGGGTCGGCCCGACTCGGGTGCCGATCCTCTCACCACGGATCACTCTTTCAATGTTGCCGTCAGCAAGATCAAACACCACGATCGGCATGCCGTTGTCACGACACAGGCTGATCGCGGTTGCATCCGCGACCTGCAGATCGCGCTGCAGCACCTCGTCGTAGCTGATCTCGTCGAACTTGACGGCGTTCGGGTTGTGCTTGGGATCGGAGTCATAGACCCCGTCCACGCCGGACTTCCCCATCAGCAACACATCGCAGCCGATCTCCAACGCGCGCTGGGCGGCGGCGGTGTCGGTGGAGAAGTAGGGCATGCCGGCGCCGGCGCCGAAGATGACGACTCGGCCCTTCTCCAGATGCCGCTCGGCCCGCCGCGGGATGTAGGGCTCGGCGACCTGCCCCATCGCGATCGCGGTCTGGACCCGGGTCTGCTGGCCGGTCTTCTCCAGGAAGTCCTGCAACGCCAGGCAATTCATGACCGTGCCCAGCATGCCCATGTAGTCAGCCCGGTCGCGGGCCATCCCCCGCACCGACAGCTCGGCACCGCGGAAGAAGTTGCCGCCGCCGACCACGACCGCGACCTGGGTGCCGAGTTGCACGACCTCGGCGATCTGGTTGGCAATCGAGTGCACGACGTCAGGGTCGACGCCGATCTCGCCGCCGCCGAACACCTCGCCGGACAGCTTGATCATGACCCGTTTGTAGGCCACGGACGGCCGGTCGGGCAGAGACGACAGAAGGGCCGCCGGTCCGGTCTCGGTCATGGCGGCCCCTCTCGTCGTTCGCTGTCACCAGCGTCGTACTGGTCTACGATCCTGCCCTATCGCTCGTCCGGCGCGGTTGCGGCCACGCCGAACAGCGGTGCAGAGCAGGTTCAGGCGGCGCCGACCTCGAACCGCGCAAAACCGGTGACGGTCACGCCGGCCTCGTCCAACAGCGCCTTGACCGACTTCTTGCTGTCCTGCACGGCCGACTGGTCGAGCAGCACGTTCTCCTTGTAGAAACCGGTCACCCGTCCCTCGACGATCCGGGACAGCGCGGCCTCGGGCTTGCCCTCTTCGCGGGCGGTCGCCTCGGCGATGCGCTTCTCGCTCTCGACCGTCTCGGCCGGGACGTCCTCGCGCGAGAGGTACTGCGCCTTGAGCGCCGCAACCTGCATCGCCGCACCACGGGCGGCGTTGATGTCGTCACCGGTGAAGGACACCAGCACGCCGACCTGCGCTGGCAGGTCGCTGGACTTCTTGTGCAGGTAGGTCGCGATCTTGCCGTCGAGCTTGACCGCGCGACGCAGCTCGATCTTCTCGCCGATGACGGCGTTGAGCGCCTCGATGTTCTCGGTGACGGTCTTGCCGTCGGCCAAGGTCTCCTTGAGCAGGCCGTCGGTGTCGGTGGCGTCGGACTTCACGAAGTGGGCGACGATGTCGTTGGCCAGCGTCTGGAACTGCTCGTTCTTGGCCACGAAGTCGGTCTCGCAAGCGAGCTCGATCATCGCGTTTTCGGCCGCGGCGATCAGACCGTTGCTGGTCTCACGCTCGGCACCACGCTTGGCCGCCTTGCCGGCACCCTTGATACGCAGTTCCTCGACGGCCTTGTCGAAGTCGCCGTCGGCAGCTTCCAGGGCCTTCTTTGCATCCATCATCCCGGCGCCCGTGGCGTCGCGGAGCTTCTTCACATCGGCGGCAGTTACAGCCATGACAGCGATGTCCTTCTTTCAGTGTCCGTGGGGTTCGCGCGGTCAATCTCGGGCCGCGTTCGGGCAGATGTAGTTCGTGCGCCGGCCCAGTGGGCGTGACCGCCGGATTGCACGATCACGCCCCGGGTGTCGGCGGCTAGGGAAAACGTCAGGACGCAGGCGTCTCGGCGGTCTCAGCGGCCGGAGCAGCCTCAGCCGTGCTCGCCTCAGTCGCCGGCGCTTCGGCCGCCGGGGCCTCTGCGGTCGGGGTGTC
>CAZZZW010000360.1:0-4297 GCA_964658795.1 Phormidium nigroviride PCC 7112 | reverse complement strand
TGCAGCACGTGCTGACACAACTCGGCGGTCAACGGCTCGCCGGCGCTGCACAGCACCCGGAGCGCGGTGCAGGGCGCCCAGTCGTAGCGGACCAGCAATCGCAGCACCGACGGCACCACCTGCAGCACCGTCACGTCCCAGTCGGCGACGGCGGCCAGCATCGCGCGGGCATCGAGTTCGACCCCGGCCGGCGCCATCACCACCGTGCCGCCGCTGATCAGCGGCGCCCAGATCTCCCAGCCGGCCGCGTCGAAGCCGATGGTGGTCTTCTGCAGCACCCGGTCATCCGGTCCGAGTCGTAAGGTCCGGACGCCCCAGCGGACCCGATTGGCAATGCCGGCGTGGGAGATCACGACACCCTTGGGCCGACCGGTGGAGCCCGAGGTCTGCATGATGTAGGCGGCGTCGCCTGCCGCAACTCCGGCGGGTCCTGAGGCCGGATCACCTGATGTGATAGGGGTGTTCTCATCCAGCACCGCTGCTGGGCGGACGCCGTCGAGAAGCTGCTGCCATCGGGCCTCGGGCACCGCCGGGTCCACCGGCACGTAGGCCGCTCCCGCGCGCCACACGCCCAGCAACGCGCTGACCAGGCCAGCGCCACGGGGCAGCCGGACCATCACGGGTGCGCCCGGCCTTACGCCGACGCCGCGCAGGTGCGCCGCGATCCGGTCGGCCTCGACGAGCAACTCGGCGTAGCTGAGGGCGTCCGTCGGCGATGGGCCCAGCACGGCCGGGGCGGCCGGGGTCCGGACCGCCTGCTCGGCGATCAGTTCGGGCAGCAACTGCACAGCGTCAGCAGCTTTCGGCCATGCGGCGGCGCAGGCTGGCCGGTCGCATGTCGGTCCAGACCGTCTCGATGTGCTGCAGGCACTGTTCGCGAGTGCCGGACGTACCTTCGTCCCGCCAGCCGGCAGGCAGGTCACGTCCCTGCCACCAGATGGAGTACTGCTCCTCGTCGTTGATCACGACGATGTAGGTGTCTTCGTCGTTCATCGTCGTTCCTCCTCTCCTGATTCGGTCCGGCTCGGGTCCCGTCCGCTCACCAGGGAACGGCGGTGTAGGTCCCGGCCGCCTGCGCCCGGTCGAGCACCCATGACGCCAGCGCGATGTCCAGAACCCCGAGTCCGAAGGGGGAAAACACGCTGACCCGGTCGTCCCGCCGCCAGCTGCCGACACCGTCGAGCAGGCCGCCGATGGTGGCTTCGATGAAGTCGCGATGACCGACCTTGGTCGTGGCCAGGTGGATCGAGGTCCGCTCCCGGTCCACGTGATCGACGTCGTCGACGACGTTGCGCGCACCGAGCAGGGCGTCGGCCTGCAGATCACGCAATGACACGTGCAGCACCACCGCGCCGGGCTGGCAACCGGCCAGGCCGGTATAGGGCGTGCCGGAGTTGGTGGCGAAGCTGATCAGCTGTTCCCGGCCGAGGGCCTCATCGAGGCTGCTCGCGATCTCGACGTCGACGGTCGACGGCAGCCGCCGGGCCAGGTCGGCCGCGCGTTCCGGGTCGACGTCGTGTACCAACACCCGGCGGATCGAGGGCAGCAAGCGGTGCACGTAGCGGAACACGGCCAGGTTGATCACGCCGCAGCCGATCAGGCTGAGGCCGACCGGGGCCGGCCCGCTCAACTCCTTGGCCGCCAGCGCGGCGCTGGCCGCGGTGCGGTGGGCCGAGATCGAGGCACCTTCCAGCAGCGCGACCGGCTGCCCGGTGCGGGTCGAGTTCAGCAGGATCGCCGCGCTGGCCCGGGGCAGACCCTGGTCGATGTTGCCGGGGAACGAGGCGATCCACTTCATCCCGGCGTGGCCGTCCTGGTCTCCGTCTGCACCGAGGTAGGCCGGCAGGCCGATGATCCGATTGGGTGAATCGTCGTCCGGGAAGCGCAGGAAGGTGGAATGCGGAACCACGGTGTTGCCGCGGTGGTGCTGCCGGTAGGCCTGCCGGACACAGTCGATGACCGATTCCGGTGACTCGAGCAGCAGTTGCTCGACCTCCTTGGCGGCCAGCACCGCAATGCTCGTCGTCATGTCCACCAGCTTCGGGCCCGCCACTATGCCCTTCCTATATGGGTGATGGTGGCCTGATCCGCGAAGCCGGGTTCCGGGCTGAAGTCGGGCTGGGCGGTGGGCAGACCGGCCGGCACCGCATCGAACTCGGGTAGCCGCGGCGTCCGGGCGGCGTCGCGTCGCCAGAGGTGACCGACCTGGCCGAAGTGCTCCTCGACCCACTCGTCGGAGTAGATCGTGTCCAGGTAGCGATCGCCGCGGTCGGGAAAGATCAGCACGCAGCGGGCCCCGGCCGGGATCTGGTCGGCCATCCATTCCAGGGCCGACACCGCGGCTCCGGACGAGCCGCCGGCCAGGATCGCCTCCCGGTCGATCAGCTTGCGGCAGCCGACCACGCAGTCGAGGTCGGTCACGTGCACCACGCGGTCCGGGATCGATCGGTCCAGGATGGCCGGCCGGTCCGCGGCACCGTGCCCGGGGATCAGCCGGGGCGCCGGCGGCAGGCCGTAGAGCACGCTGCCAATCGCGTCGACGGCAACCAGCACGGTGTCCAGCCCGGCCGCGTCGACGTATGCGGCGCAGCCGTTGAGGGTTCCGGTGGTGCCGGTCGGCGCGAACAGGTAGTCCACCCGGTTGTCCAGCGCCGCCGCGATCTCGGCCATCGTCGACTCGTGCGTCTTGGGGTTCAGCGGATTCGCGTACTGGTCCGGGCTGTAGGCATAGGGCACAGACTCGACGATCTCGCGCACACGCTTCTTCCGCGCCTGCAGCAGGCCGCCGGAATCGGCGTCGGGAACCGTGACGACCTCGAGTTCGATGCCGTAGGCCCGTAGCACGGACCGGTTCTGCTGGGTGGTCCGGCTGTCGACCACGCAGATCAGGCGCAGGTCGTGATAGCGGCAGAACTGGGCCAGCCCGACCGCCATGTTGCCCGAACTCGACTCGACGATCACCGACCGTCCCGGGATCAGCTCGCCGGACTCGAGCATGCCTCGCAGCATCCCGACCGCCGACCGATCCTTGATGCTGCCGCCGGGGTTCAGCAGTTCGAGCTTGCCGTAGATGCTGCCGCGGAAGTTCGGCAGCAGCGAGGTCAACTCGACCAGCGGCGTGTGTCCGACGGTGTCGAGGATGCCGGTCGCGGTGCCGGTGGCCTGCCGTTCACGGGGCGTCACGGTCATCGGGCGCCGCACCGGTTGCACCGCACCTCGATCGTCACCCGACCGTCAGGCGATGACACGGCTGTCCTCGATCCGGGCGTCCAGGGACCGGCGGCCGTCCAGGTGTACGAAGCTGCGCATCAGCCACCGATCGCGACCGTCGTAGCGCGGTATGAAGTCACTGCGACCGTGTGCGACCAGGCGGTTGTCGACGATGGCCAGGTCGCCCGAGCTCAGCCGGGTTCCGTTCGCCGCCGCCGCCATCACGGTCTTGAGTTCGGTCATCGCCGCCACGGCGCCGTCGTCCAGCGGCCGGGTGGCATTGAAGTCGACCAGCAGGTCCGGGTCGTCAGCGGCACCGCTGAAGACGGCGTGCCGGACACCGGCACCGCTGCCGAATGACGGCGGCGGGTCGGTGATGAACCGCTCCTGTCGCAGCACGGCCTGGGCGTCCGGGTCGAGCCGCGGGAGGGCGCGACGCATCGACGAGGTCAGCAACTCGGCGTTGTCGTCGTGGTCGTTGCGCAGGCATTGCAGCAGGACGTAGTTCGGCCGGTACTGGTGGAAGGCGTTCTCGACGTGCATCTCCATGTACTTGGAGCCGGCGTTGCTCTGCTCACGCTCCTGGCCGGGCAGCGGCACGACGTTCTGGACCAGGGCGCCGTCCTTCTCGTTGCGGTAGGCGATCACCTCACCCAGCGACAGCGCGACCATCAGCTGGATCGCACTCGGCACGGTGGCCTCACGCTCGGCCGACATCGGCCGGCACGGGGTCGGCGGCAGCAGGCTCTCGTCGACGCCGAGGTTGGACAGCAGCAGGACGCCGTCCGGTCCCGGATCGAGCTGGAAGCGACGCAGCGCGCGACGGATCCGGACCGGAAGTTCGCTGGCCCGATCGACGGCAGCATCGAGCCATTTGTTGTCGTCCAGCAACCCCGGCGGGTACTGGGCCAGCTCAGTGGCCAGTTCGATCAGCGCATCGTGTTCGGCGGCGGACAGGGTGACTCGCGTGTCCGTTTCAGTGCATTCAGCCAATTCATCCACGTGGAACAGCGAACCCACGGTTCCTATACGCAGCCGATAGCGGGTCTTTTTGCTCGTAGTTCTCGGCCCGTAATTCGCGGCTCAG
>CAZZZW010000359.1:0-4334 GCA_964658795.1 Phormidium nigroviride PCC 7112 | reverse complement strand
CGCGCGTAAGGCCAGGAAAGAAAATTCGGGTTCGAGTCCCGTCGCTCACCCCACCCACAGCCCCGGATTTCCGGGGCTGTGTGCTTTCTTCCCCGAGTGCAGGGGCGGGCAGGGGACGATCAGGGGAAGCCTGATTGCGTTCCCCCCGCGGCGGTGTCTGGACTGTGTCCTCGCTCGGGGGCATCCTGACGAACCCGACGATCGCCGGCATCGCGCATTTCAAGGGCGCCATCATCGGCGAGGACGGTGCACCGATACCGCCCGGTTCGGATGGTGCCCCGTTGCGCGTGGGTGACGCCCTCATCGACGAGACGACGCGGAACCGGCTCGCGGCGACGTTCGCGACACGAGTGCGCCAACCGCGCAGCGTGACCGAACACCTCCTGATTGGCGTCGTTCGATGCGGCACCCGTGACAGCTCGATGGTGTTTCAGAAAGCACTTGACAGCCGGGCAAACGCCAGCGGTATGTATCGCTGCCAACCAAACAGCATGTCCGGGCCGGGTGCGTGCGCCACCAGCAACTGCATCAACGCGAGCCGGCTTGACTCTCTGGTACTGGCCGCCGTGCAACAGCTGCTTTCCGCGCCCGATCTGCTGGCGGCCGCGCACGCAAGAAATTCGCCCGAGCTTGCTGCTCGAGCAGACTCATGCCGTAACGAGCTCATGCGTATCAACCAACGTCTCCAAGAGCTGGAGGACCTCTGCTTGGATACCCCGGTCAAGGACTCCGCGGCCAAGGACCGCTTCCACCACCGGCGTCAAGACTTGCAGGGACAGCTGGATCTGTGCAGGAATTGGTGCCAACCTGATCTGGCTGCAGTCGATGAGAAGATGGCCGCTCATATCGACGCGCTACGGCCCAAGGATTGGATCTACTCCCTGGGCGAGTAGACGTTAGTCAGCCTTCAGTGTGGCCGGGTGCGGCATCGGTGTCAGAGGTGTGTTGCATCCTTGACTCGTGATCTGGCCTGCTCCTGGAGTCACTGCCGCCGAACTCACTGCCGCGCTGACTCGCGCGCACGATGTCTCTAATCCGGTCCTCGTCGGGGCGAACAGCCCCGCCGAGCAGATCGATAAGTATTTGTCCTGGGTTGTCGATGCAGCTCGGATACTCGGCACCACAGTCCGCCGGTCCGACCTCGACCGCCTGCTTTACACCCCGCGATATTGGGCGACGCTGGCCAATCCCATCCCGGCGCCATCGGTGCTCAAGGCGGTCCACCAAGAAGTTTATGAACGTCTCGTCCATTTGGACGAGGTCCGCGCGGAGGCTGCAGCGTTGCGCGATCATTGGGCGCCGAGCCCCCGCGGGACTCACGTGGTGGTTCCCGATACAGGAATCCTTTTGCACCACACCCTGGGCGGGGAGCCGGCCAACATCGACTCGATCGATTGGCGCGCCATGATCCCAGTCCGGACGTTCGATGAGGTCCGGGTCGTTATCCCGATCGTGGTCGTCGATGAGTTGGAAGGCATCAAGGACAAGCGTAAGGATGACTTGGGCCGGCAGGCTCGACGCGTCGTCAACCAACTGTTCACTTGGTTTGAGAACAGGCCGACACAGCCGTATGAGCTGGCCACCGCGTCAAATACAAGTGGCGCCGTATGTATCGAGTTGTTGGCCGACGAGCGTGGCCATGCGCGCCTGCCCCGCAACGACGACGAGCTCGTAGACCGCGCAGTGGCGGTCCGAGACGTACAGGCGGCACCGGTGCATTTCCTGTCCTACGACACTGGGGCGGTCCTACGGGCAAAGGTGGCTGGCCTGAATGGCCGGCGATTGCGCGATTAGCTCGACGCCGCAGCTCACCAGGTGGCCGCTCGGCCGGCCGCGGACGCCGAGTAGTACTCCTTGACGTCGGTGGATCACACCATTGGCGTTGCGGACATCTGCCAGTTGACCTTCGTCCCTCGGTTCTTTGCCTCGGCGAATAGCCTCACTGGCAGCGAGAACGGAGCAGGAACCAGCAGGTCTTCTCTCGGCCCACAGATCCCCACAAGACGTTGAGGCAACCTTGTCGTTCTTCGCCCGGTCCCGGTGTCTGGAAAGGAGCGCTGTGCCGGCCCGACGTTTCGACCACCTCCAAACGAACCAGTTGCTGCAGTTCCTGCTCGGATCACTTCACGAGATTGCGGAAGATCGCGCCGGTCTGGGCTGGGCCAACGAACCCGGCGGAATGCTGTACGTGTGACGAGAACGGGCCGCCATAGTTGTCACACCTACAGAAAGCCGCGTCGATCCGGTGTCCGCCGGCGGGTTCGGTCGCTAGTCATGTGGGTGTAGCTCAGCTGATGGTCAGTTCGACAGCAGAGTGAGATCTGATGCGCGTAAATTGAAGCGCCGTACCAGCGATGATCGCCGGGAGTACGGCTCTGTTCGCCTCAGACTTCCGACCCCGTTATCGCTTAGGTGAAGCGCCCCGGCCGGCGGCGATGACCGGTGGCCAGCGACTGCGGGGATTTCGCTCACCACACCGGTGAGCCGGCAAGCGCAGACTTATCACATCACCCAGCCACGTTGAGGGCCGCGCCTCGCGCGTCACCGTCGATGACCGCGCAGAAGCTGGCATCAGCGCAGGAGATTCGCGAGAACTGGCTGCTCCAGTAGGGCGTCCAGAGCTGGCCGGTCCAGCCCCAGGCGGAGCCGTTCCAGCCGGTCAGGGTCGTGCTGGCGATGAGGCAGCGCTGGTCGGCGCCGCAGTCGATCGGTCCGGTGACGTCACCGGTGAGGGTTGGGATAGATCCCCACCGCGAGCCGTTCCATTGCGACACGGCCGAGACCGGTCCGCTCTGCGTCGGATTGGGCTGGTCAGCCTGAGCGAGGCAGTATCGGGCGCTGGAGCAGGTCACCTGTGGCACTCCGACGGTCAGCCCGGTCGCGATCGGAGCCTTCCAGGCCGAGCCGTTCCAGGTGCTCGCGGTGCGTTGCGGCGTGACGGCCATACAGAAGGTGGCCGACGGGCAGGTCACCGAACTCAGTTTCCCGACGCCGGCGAGCGGGCCGGGAACGGACCAGGCCGCTCCGTTCCAACTCGACGCCGCCCCGCTGTCGTCGATTGCCAGGCAGTAGGTCGCGCTGGCGCAGGCGACCGTCCCCAGCCGTTGCGCGTTCACGGTGACGGGCGGGCTCCAGCTGCTGCCGTTGAAGGTGGACGCCTGGCCGGAGATACCGACGGCCATACAGAAACTGACTGTCGGGCAGCTGACCGACGTGGGCTGCACTCCGGTCGGCAGTCCGGCGATCTGCTGCCAGCCTGATTGGTCATAGCTGAAGGCTGAGTCGTGGGCGTCCACGACCAGGCAGTGGCCGGCTGCGGCGCAGCTGACGCCGGTCGGCAGGCCGCTGCCCGGATCGGCGGTGACCGGTGCTGACCAGGTGGAGCCGTCCCAGCGGTAGGCCTGGGTGAGGTAGTCGCCGAGGTTGGGCCGGCCGCTGACGACCCGGCAGTCGGTCGCGGACAGGCAGACGACCTGGTCACCACCGGTGTTGGTCAGGGGTGCGGGGTCCGACCACGTGGTGCTGCCGACAGCGAGGGTGCGGATCAGGCCGGCGGTGGAGCCCGGGAAGTCGAAGGAGTCGACCTGCATACAGAAGCTGTCCGGGGCGCAGGAGACGTAACCGTTGCCGCCGCTGTTGGCCAGTGGGGTCCAGGTGGTGCCGTTCCACTCGGCCGAGGCGCTGTGGGTGGTGCCGGCCACGCAGAACGTTTCGCTGGCGCAGGACACGCTGTCGGGGTTCAGCGTCGTGTTGAACGACGCCGGGGTCCAGCCGGTGCCGTCCCACTCATACGAGCCGTAGCCGTCGACGGCCATGCAGAACGTCGGCCTCAGGCAGCTCAACCACGGAATGGAACGCTGCGCGGCGGTCGACCACGCGACGCCGGGCTGCCAGGACGTGCCGTCCCAGCGCATGGTGCCGCCGGTGCGCGTCTCCACGGCCAGACAGAACGTCGCGCTGGTGCAGGAGACGCTATTGAACGCATACGGGCTGGCGTCCTGGGTGATGGTCCAGATGGCGCCGTCCCAGATACCCAGGTGAGCGCCGGCCACCGCGCAGAACGTGCTCGATACGCAGCTGATCGAACGCGTGCCGGGGTTGGCGTCGCGCCCGCTCGCGTCGGCCGACATACCGGCCAGCCGGGCGGGGGCGCCCCATTGCGCACCATGGTTCATGGTGACGAAGCCATTGCTCGTCAGGACGGCACAGAAGTCGGTCGTCGGACAGGACAGGCCTACCGGCTCGCCCTGACCGGGGTCGCTCAGCCGCGCCGCCACGTCCACGCTCGGCGTGTCGGCTGGGAAGAAGTACAGGTTCTCCTCCACCGCCAGGTT
>CAZZZW010000358.1:0-4342 GCA_964658795.1 Phormidium nigroviride PCC 7112 | reverse complement strand
TGCCGGCGAAGACGATGCCGGCGTCGGCAGGTGCAGGCAGCGACGCCGGATCAACGGCCGGTTGCGGTAGTAGCTCGGCATGCTCGCCGCCCGGCGCGCTCGGAAGACCCCTGCGCCGGAGGGAGCCTGGTGTGGCGTGTCCCCGTCGACCGCGACCTGCTGCGGCAAAGCCGCCATCATTTCCCCCGATTGCCGTCGCGGTCGTGGGGGATTCATCGGCTTCGAGGTCGCGTGATGCTTCAATCGCGCGACCGTCCAGCCAACGGACGATGAACCCCCGTGCCTCGTCCCGGCAAGCTGTTTGATACGTGACCGAATGGTCTTAGGCAAGTCCAGTGTCCGTTTTGCCGGATACACCCAGTACCTGGCTAACGTCAACCAGAGGTTGATTCCTGGTGGTGATCATCTGTACCCGTTGGGTGAGGAACATCGGCGGGGGCGAACGCCGGATAACGATGCGGCTTCGCCGGGTTGTCTCCACCCCGGATGCGTGCCAGCTGACTAGGCTGGGTTGCGTGCAGCGACGTATCTTCGGCATCGAGAACGAGTACGGCGTGACCTGCACGTTCGAGGGTCAGCGCCGGCTCAGCCCGGACGAGGTCGCGCGCTATCTGTTCCGCCGGGTGGTCAGCTGGGGTCGGTCCTCCAACGTGTTCCTTCGTAACGGGGCCCGGCTGTACCTCGACGTCGGCAGCCATCCCGAGTACGCCACTCCCGAGTGCGATTCCCTCACCGCCCTGGTCACGCACGACAAGGCCGGCGAACGGATCCTCGAGGGCCTGCTGATCGATGCCGAGCGGCGGCTGAATGACGAAGGCATCGCCGGCGACATCTACCTGTTCAAGAACAACACCGACTCGGCCGGCAACTCCTACGGCTGTCACGAGAACTATCTGGTGGCCCGGCACGGCGAGTTCAGCCGGATGGCCGACGTGCTCATCCCGTTCCTGGTCACCCGCCAGCTGATCTGCGGCGCCGGCAAGGTGCTGCAGACACCCAGGGGCGCGGTCTTCTGCTTGAGTCAGCGGGCCGAACACATCTGGGAGGGCGTGTCGTCGGCGACCACCCGGTCCCGCCCGATCATCAACACCCGGGACGAACCGCACGCCGACGCCGAGCGCTACCGACGGCTGCACGTCATCGTCGGTGACTCGAACATGAACGAGTGCACGACGCTGCTCAAGGTCGGCAGCGCCGACCTGGTGCTGCGGATGATGGAACAGGGCATCTCGTTCAAGGACCTGACGCTGGAGAACCCGATCCGGGCCATCCGCGAGATCAGCCATGACCTGACCGGTACCCGCCAGGTCAAGCTGGCCAACGGCCGGATGGCCAGCGCGAGTGAAATCCAGCGCGAATACTACGAAAAAGCAAGGGCATTCGCCGACACGGCCGGTACCGATCCGGTCACCGAGCAGGTCCTGGACCTGTGGGGCCGGACGCTCAAGGCGGTCGAGTCGCAGGACCTGTCCCTGATCGACCGTGAGATCGACTGGGCCACCAAGTTCCAGCTGATCGAGCGCTATCGCAACAAGTTCGACCTGCCGTTGTCCTCGCCCCGAATCGCTCAGCTCGACCTGACCTACCACGACATCCGCCGCGATCGGGGCTTGTTCTACCTGCTCGCCAAGCGTGGCGCGGTGACCCGGATCAGCACCGACCTGGGCGTCTTCGAGGCCAAGAACATCCCGCCACAGACCACCCGGGCCAAGCTGCGGGGTGAGTTCATCAAACGCGCGCAAGAGACCCGGCGAGACTTCACCGTGGACTGGGTCCACCTCAAGCTCAACGACCAGGCCCAGCGCACCGTGCTCTGCAAGGACCCGTTCCGTTCGGTCGACGATCGCGTCGAGAAGCTGATTGCCTCGATGTGAGCATGACCGCCGACAGCACCGCGCCCGGGGCTGCGGACACCCGGCGACGAAGCCCCGGAACTGGCCGACACCGAGGAATACCCTTAGCTGATATGGCAGCCCGACGACAGCAGCGACTGGTCTCGCTCGTACTCTGCCTGCTCTCGACCCGGCAGTTCATCACCGCCGAACGCATCCGCGACACCGTCGAGGGCTACCAGGTATCCGATGACGCCGCCAACCCCGACGAGGCGTTCAAGCGCGCCTTCGAACGGGACAAGGCTGAACTACGTGACCTGGGCGTGCCGCTGGAGACCGGCCGGAATTCGGTCTTCGACACCGAGGACGGTTACCGGATCGCCCGCAAGGACTTCGAGCTGCCACCGATCCAGTTCACCGCCGACGAGGCGGCTGCGGTCGGGCTGGCCGTCCGGCTGTGGAGTTCGGCCTCGCTGGCTGCCGACGCCCGGACCGCATTGCTCAAGCTGCGGGCCGCCGGCGTGGAGGTGGAGGAGTCCGACTCCACCGCGTTGGTGCCGCTGGCCGGCAACGAACCGGCGCTGCCTGACCTGGTCGCCGCGGTGTCGAACCGCCGGGTGGTCCAGTTCCGGCACCGTAAGCCGCACAACGACACCGCCGACCGGCGCACCGTCGAACCCTGGGGCGTGCTGTCCTGGCGGGGCCGCTGGTACGTCGTCGGTCACGACCGCACCCGGCAGGACGTCCGCAGCTTCCGGCTGGACCGGATCGTCGGCGAGGTCCGGACGATGGCCGGCGAACGGGCCTCGACCGCCCGCCCGGACGGGCTGAACATGCTGGAACTGGTCCGCGGCGCCAACCCGCAACCGGATCGGCTGGCCACCGTACGGGTCACGGCGAACCGGGGCACCTCGCTGCGCCGGCTGGCCCAGAGCATCGAGCCGGATCCGGCCGGGGACGGCGACCTGCTGACCCTGGACTACCGGGACGCCGACCGGGTGGCCGGACTCATCGCGGCCGTCGGCAGCGATGCTCTGGTCCTCGAACCGCCGGAACTGATCGCGGCCGTGGTGGAACTGCTCGAGGGCGCGGCCGGAGTGCGGGCATGACCGACACCAGCGACAAGGTCTCCCGGCTGCTGGCCCTGGTGCCCTACATCCAGGCCCGGGGCTTCGCCTCGATCACCGAGACCGCGCAGAGCTTCGGCATCGACGCCGACCAGTTGCGCAAGGAGCTGGAACTGCTCTGGATGTGTGGCCGGTCCTCGGGACCGGAGGACCTGATCGACCTGGTTTTCGAAGGGGATTTCGTCTCGGTCACCTATGACGGCGGCCTGCGCCGGCCACTGAAGCTGACCGCGACCGAGGCGATGACGCTGGCGGTGGCGCTGCGCACCCTGACCGAACTGCCCGGCGCGACCGAGGGCGGTGCCGCCGAGCGGGCGCTGGCCAAGGTCGAGACGGCGGCCGGGCAACATCTGGACACCACCGCCGTCGACATCCGGTTGGCGGCCCAGGACCGGTGGCTGAGCCTGGCCCAGCGCGCGGTCGAAACCAAGCGGGCGGTCGAACTGGACTACTACACCGCGGCCCGGGACGAGTCCACGCACCGGATCATCGACCCGATCCGAGTGTTCAGCACCGACGGCTTCTCCTACCTCGAAGCGTGGTGCCGGCGGGCCGAGGGCGTCCGGGTGTTCCGGCTGGACCGGTTCGAGGCCGCGACGCTGCTCGACGAACCAGCCGTGCTGCCCGACGATCTGACGGCCGACGACCTGAAGCCGGCCGACCTGGCCGGTGGTGTGTATCAGCCGGCCCCGGAACACCTGCTGGTCGAACTCAAGCTCGGCCCCGGTTGGGAATGGGTGGCCGACTACTACCCGTGCGAGACCGTGGCCCCGGTCGACGGCGGCGGACTGCTGGCCAGTTTGCGGGTCAACACACCGTCCTGGGTGGCGGCCCTGGTCCGGCGATCCGGCGGCGCGATCACCGTGCTCGCCCCGAATTGGCTGGCCCAGGACTGCGCCGGTTCGGCCGTAGCCGCACTGGCCCGCTACCGCAGTCAGTAAGCTCTGGTGCATGCAGGGGTGGCTGGTGGCAGGCGCGTGGATCTTCGCGGTCCTGCTGGCGGTCATCGTGTTCGGCTTCGCCGGCTACGAACTGGCCTGGAAGGCGAGACGGCTGAACGCTGACAAGGCCAAACTCGATCGGACGATCGCCGATCTGACCGTGCTGGCCGGGCAGTTGCAGGGTGTGGCCGACCGGGCCGGCAAGCTGCGGGACCGCCCGTGACCCGAGCCCTGCGCCGAACTCGCAAGCCGGCCAACCCCGAGGGCCGGATGTCGGTCCTGGACCATCTGCGCGAGCTCCGCCGGCGGTTGATCATCGCGATGATCATCGTCGCGCTCGGCGCCATCGTCGGCTGGCTGGTCTACAACCCGCTGCTGGGCCTGCTCAAGGCGCCGTACTGCAACATCCCGTACCAGCACCGGCTCGGCGCGCTGAACCAGA
>CAZZZW010000357.1:0-4378 GCA_964658795.1 Phormidium nigroviride PCC 7112 | reverse complement strand
TGGCCACCGCCGCCACCATGGTCGCCGCCACCGCCATGGCCGCCATCGCCGTGACCATCGTGGTCACGGCAGCAGCAACAGTCGTGCCGGTGATGCTGCCGGCGGTCGCAATCGTGGTCGCGGCGCCGATCGCATTCGCAGTTGTGACTCATGACGATTCTCCAGCTTGCGGCTCGTCGGCGCCGGGCGGACGGGCGAAGATGATGATCTGATCCGGCGGGTCGACGTAGTGCAGTTGCATCGGGGCGCTGCCGTGGTCCCACTCATCGTCCGGGGCCAGCCAGGGTGGCACGACCGGCTTGTCGTAGCCGAAGCCCAGGTCGGTCTGCGCTCGCTGATCGCCGCGGATCCAGTCCCAGGTCAAGTAGGCGTAGGCCCGATCGGCGTCCAGGTTGAACTGGGTGGAGTAACCGGTCGGATTGGCCAATTGCCCGATCAGGTAGGCCGAGAACGGAACCGGATCGCCCAGCGGTGACTGGCCGCGGGACTTGAGCAGGGCCTCGTTGAGCTGATCGGTCTGCCACGGCGTCTGCGACTTCTCATAGGCCGCGCGCCGTTCGACGTCATGCCCACCATCGGTGCGGAAGAAGACCTGATCCGGCGTGGTGCCGGCTCGGTACGGCCCCGGTCGCATCGGCTGATGCTTGTGGATCGGAGCGCCGTTGCCATCCACGGCCGACTGGTCACAGGCGAACGGATCGTAGGTCTCGGTCGGGGTCGCGAACTTGATGTAGTTCGTGCCGTCAGCCGAGAACTCGCTGATGTTCGGGTAGGCCCAGGGTCGGTGGTACTCCCACGCCTCGACCGACTTTCTGCCGTCCACATAACGTAGAACCGGATAGTAGGGCAGGTTGCGATCGGTCACCGAGTGCCCCACGATGACCGAGGTATCGGTGTCGAGATTGCCGAACGGGTCGATCGCGTCGGACAACGCGGCCAGGAAGGTGGCATCGACCGTGCCGCCCAGCGTGATCAACGGCAGATCGATCTCGTTCGGCAGCCGCAGCTCACCGTTGTCCGGATAGCGCTGCTCGCCGTGCGGAAGCAGGAAACCGGTATGGGCCATCACGTCGTGGGTCTTGACCGCCACATCCCACACCTTCATCGCCAGCTCGTAGAGGGCCAACCGGATAGGGTAGGTGGACGGACTGATGACCATCTTGATCAGGTCACCGATCAGCTTGATCGCATCAGCGATCTCCTTGCCGATCCATTCCACCAGGGCGATGAACACGTCGCAGACGTCCTCGACCGGGTTGTCCGAGTTCACCCCGGAAAAATCAGGAGGTTGGGCCAGGTTGGTGAAGTCCGACAGCGGCGGCACGATCACGAAGTCCGGCTTGCGCGGCTTCGACAGCTCCCAGCTACCGCTGAAGTTCAGCTTGTACAAGGTGATCATCAACCGGTACGCGACACCGATCTGCCACGGCAACGGGAATCCGGTCGGCACCGGGAATGACGGCTTGGGCGCGATCGCGTCCAACAGCTCCTGTAGCGGCCGGTCCAGGCCATGGCCGGTGACGTCCTTGACGACACTGGTCAACAGGCCGTTGTCGATCGAGTTCTGGAAGGCATCACCCTGATAGATCTTCGGGTGCGGGTGATCGGCGAACGTCTCGATCAGCGCGGCCACGATCCCCTCGGCCAGCCAGGACGGCAGCTCGCCGTCCACGTCGAGGTTGTGGGCATCGGTGTCGGCGTCGCCGGTGAGCGCCGGTCGTTGCTTTCCGTGCGGATCGTCCGGGGTCAACTGGACCGCGAACCAGAGTGCGGACATCGACAGGTCCGGGTAGTCGTCGGTCTTTCCCCACGGATCGTTGGGGATATTGCCGCCGGGGCCGGACTGCTGATAGTTCCAGGCGTCGATGTGGTTCTCGATCAGGTGGTGCCGGGTCGGGTGGTCGCGATACGGCCCTCCGCACTGCTCGTTGACGAACGAGTGCGCGATGGTGTCGGTGCCGACGTGCACGATGTAGCCCAACGCAAAGGCCAGGAACTGCTGGTACCGGTCGCCCCCGCCGTCGCTGCCGTCGTGCAACAGCTCGGCCTGCCGCACCAGCGCCTGGCAGGTGGCCGATGTCCGCCGGTAATGGGTCATGTCACTCCAGAGGAAGTTCTCCTCCGGATACCCTTTGGCGACAACGGTGTTCATACTGCCCCAGATGTCGACGAAGGTCGTCAGCTCCTGCTCACCGATCAGCTTGATCGCCTCGAGCAGCTCCTCCAGGGCCGACTTCGCCTCGTTCAACACACCACCGGTCAGGTCGTCCAGCAACTCCCCAGCCGCGTCGACGATCGGACCGACGGTCTTGTTCCAGACCTTGACGAAGTCCTTCCAGATCTTGTCGAGTTTGATGAGGAACCGGATGATCGCCGTCATGGTCGAGTTGACCTCGTCCAGGATGACCAGCACCGGCTCCCAGTCGTCCTCGGAAGCGGCGTCGAAGAAGTAGTACGTCGACAGCGCCAGCATGATCAGGTCCGAGCGCGGGCCGAGGATGTCATTCGACCAGTCCTGGGAGAAGAAGAACAGGTCCGGGCCGATGGCTCCGACGGCGGTGAACTTCTCCCAGTCCCGCATCACCTGGCCGCAGAAGACCGGATCGAGGTGTCCCACGGCCGGACCGCCGTCGCCGAGGTCGGGCCAGTCGGTGAACTGTCCGGTCAGCAGAAGGTCCGAGACCCGTCGTGCGGTGTAGATGTGCGTGAAATGACCTGGCATCGCGACGCCCCCCAGCGCGGCCCGACAGCCTTGCCCTGCGGCTGCTCGAGCTAGTAGAGCACCAGGAAGCCGACAGTGATACCCCAGCCGAGATACTGGACCAGATCAAGATCATCGCTACCGCACAACGATGATCTCGATCGTCAGACGGTGACGGGCTCCGGCTCGACCGATTGCTCGCTGCCGTCGCGCAACCGCTGACTGATGACCTGGGTGATGCCGTCACCGCGCATGGTCACCCCGTACAGGGCGTCCGCGACCTCCATCGTCCGCTTCTGGTGGGTGATGATGATCAGCTGGCTACTGGCCCGCAGTTCGCCGATCAACCCGACCAGCCGGCCCAGGTTCACATCGTCGAGGGCAGCCTCGACCTCGTCCATCACGTAGAACGGGCTGGGACGGGCCCGGAAGATCGCGACCAGCATCGCCACCGCGGTCAACGACCGCTCACCACCGGACAGCAGCGACAACCGCTTCACCTTCTTGCCCGGCGGCCGGGCCTCGACCTCGATGCCGGTGAGCAGCATGTCGTCCGGCTGAGTCAGCACCAGCCGACCGTCGCCGCCAGGGAACAGCGTCGCGAAGACGACCTCGAACTCCCGGGCCACGTCGTGGTAGGCCGCGGTGAAGACCTCGAGGATCTTGTCGTCCACCTCCTTGACCACGGTCATCAGATCGCGGCGGGTGTTCTTCAGGTCCTCCAGCTGGGTGGCCAAGAACTGATGCCGCTCCTCCAGCGCCGCGAACTCCTCCAACGCGAGAGGATTGACCTTACCCAGCAAGGCCAAATCCCGCTCCGCCCGAGCGGCCCGCTTCTCCTGGACCTTGCGGTCGAACGGTCCTGGCTGCGGTTGGAACACCTGCTCGCCCCGCTGCACCGCCTGCTCGTACTCGGCCATCTCCTGCGCCGAGGGCGGGGTCGGCTGGTCATTGCCGTACTCGGCCAACAGGGCCTCGAGCTCGATGCCGTACTCGTCGACCGCGCGGGCTTCGAGCTGTTCGATCCGCAGCCGCTGTTCGGCCCGGGCGACCTCGTCGCGGTGCACAGCGTCGGTGAGTTTGGCCAGCTGGCCGGACAGGTCGCGCACCTGAGCCCGCGCTGCGGTCAGCGCCTGCTCGCGTTCGGCCCGAGCGGCCTGCACCCGGTCCCGGTCGGCCGCGGCCCGGCTCTGGGCCCGGTCCAGGTGTTGCAGGGCCGTCTCGGCGGCGGCCTTCACCGCAGCCGCGACCACGGCTCCACGGGCCCGCCGGATCCGGGCCTCCTCCTGGTGCCGTCGGGCCTCGCGCTCAGCGGTGGCCGCCCGCATCAGTTGATCGGCCCGGCCGGCCATCGCCCGGGCGCGCTCCTCCTGGGTCCGCACCGACAGCCGCGCGTCCATCTCGGCCTGGCGAGCGGCGGCGACGAACGCGGCCCGTTCGTCCCGGTCGTTCACCGGTGGTTCGTCGGTCTCGGGATCGCTCTCCTGCTCGGCCAGCCGCAGTCGTTCCTCGAGTTCGATCAGCCCGGCCAGGTCCTCGTCCCGGGCGGTCTCGGCCGCGATCCGGGACTGGTCCAGCCGATCGGCCTCGCCGGCGGCCGACCGCTCGGTCTGGGCCAGCTCGGCCAACCGCTCGGCGACCGCGTTCAACCGGGCGTCGGACTCGTTCAACGCGGCC
>CAZZZW010000356.1:0-4392 GCA_964658795.1 Phormidium nigroviride PCC 7112 | reverse complement strand
GAGGCCTTGTTTCAGGTGGCAGGTCCACCCGGATTGTTGAAATGTTCGGTGGTGGTGGCCGCAGAGCAGGGTGAGGTTGTCGACGTCGGTGAGTCCGTGGTCGATCCAGGCGATGATGTGATGGCGTTGGCACCAGTCCGGTGGCCGGTCGCAGCCAGGGAAGCTGCAGCCTTTGTCCCGGGCGATTAACGCAAGTGTCTGTCCTCTCGTGGCGCAGCGTTTGCGGCGCCCTTCCGC
Source organism: Phormidium nigroviride PCC 7112 (assembly GCA_964658795.1). Lineage (GTDB taxonomy): Bacteria > Actinomycetota > Actinomycetes > Mycobacteriales > Jatrophihabitantaceae > Jatrophihabitans_A. The sequence continues at coordinate 4,155 of CAZZZW010000356.1, read as the reverse complement.
CAGGACCACACCTTGAGCGTCGCGGATGATGAAGGCCAGCCGGGCTTCGTCCGCCGACTGCAGGGCGTCGGGGATTGATATGAGTTGGCCGAAGCTGGTTTCGGCCAACCCATCGCCCGTGGCCAGCTGATGAGCGGTCATGGTGATGACCAGCTGTACCGCACCATCTCCGTGCAGTAGCTCGTTGCGCCGGATGGCGAAGCCGGACAGGGTTTCAGGGCGTCGTGCATCCGTTGCCCGTGCGTTCGCGGATCGCGGGTGCCGTCCTCGGCCGGTGTCGGAGCCGCATGGGCGTCCAACACCGCGAGGATTTGGGCGCCGCAGGTCGGAGTCAGATAGCCGTTCGCGCGGTAACTGCCGTCGGACAGGGCGGTGACCATGAACTCGCGCCGACGCTGATGCTCCGCATCGGAAGGCAACACACCATCGGGATCCAGATAGGCCAGGATCCGTTTACCTACATCGCCGACCTGTTTCGGCGGCAGGCTCTGCGCGGCGTCGACCAACTGCTGCTCGGCTCGGGTGAACTGCTCGAGCGGCACCGACCCGGGTACCTGGTCCAACACCGCCGCAATTACCTTGGCCTGCTCGACCGACACCTCACCCCGACCTTGCGCGGCCGTAACGGCCGGCAGCAACGGCTCCAACTGCTGACCGTCCAGGCTGACCCGCGGACCGAGCACGGCGGCGGCCTTCACTCGGGCGGTGGCCTCATGTGGTGAGAGTTGCAGCATGCCGCGCAGCAACGCTGCGGTGTTCGGCGCCCCGACCCGGGCGGCCAAACCGCGCTGCTCGAGGTCTGCGGCCAGGGCATGCCACGCCGTTTGTATCGCCCGCTGCTGCATTTCCAGCGCACGGACCTCGGCCAGCAGGTCGGCGTCGGACAGTTTACCCAACAATCCCAACGCAATCTCGCCCAGATACTCCGATCCCGAGGCGACATGCTGCAGCAGCGCGGTACTCGCCACGCCATCCGTCAACCTGTCGCCCGTCATAAGCAGAACCATACGAGACGGGTCCGACAACACCGATCCGAAACTGAGATTATTCTTATTTCTAAAGCAGAATCCACGTCACCATGAGAGCGACCAGCAAGCGGCACGCAACCGACGAACCGCGAGGACAGCGTCCCGTATCAGCAGAGGATGACACCCCCTTGGTCCCCGGGCCTACCGACATAGGACGTGTGACTGAACAACATCGATTCCAATGCACCGTGAAGTACGGGTCATACGTCTCAGGCACGCCCTGCGGGTCGCGGGCAACGGGGCAATTGTCCACCGACTCGAGCAGCTGACCACTATCGGCGACCAACCGGTACGGCGGTACGTCACCGGAGAAGCTCGCCTGCGACGCAAGACCACCGAAGCTACCGCAGTGAGCGGGCCGTCACGGTGCGCTCAACACAGATCGATGGTCACCATCACATCCCGTAGCGAGGTGGAATGGCTCCATAGCAGCGACTTCCAACGCACCTCGTGGACCGGGCGGTAGGGCACGGCGACGTGCTCGGACTGCGGCGGGCAGTTCGCGGGCTTGTGCACCGTCACCAGCAGCCTGATCACGCCGTGCGCCGGGATCACCGCTGGAAAGTCCTGCCATTGCGCCCCTTGCGGCCCCAGGGTGCCACCACCCACGATCGTGAACGGCGACCATCGAATCTGCGACACCTCGCGCTGCGATGACATCGACGTGATTGTGATGGCATGCGAGCCGTTGTTGTACAAGGCCTCCATGACCTGCCCACGGGTCGCCGTCAGCCGATAGTCACCGCTGGAGCCGGCCGAGAAGGCGCCCGCGGACACGATTCCGCCGAAGTTACCGCCCGTGACCGGACCGTAGCGGCGATCCGACACCACCAATGCGACGGCGGCAGCGACGACGGCCAGGGCCACGATCGAGCAGGCCGCGACCAGTCGGAGGCGGCCCCGGTCGAGTGGCGGCCGCGTCGGCGCGGGCGGCGGGAGAACGACGGTCATGGTGGGTGAATCCTAGGTAAACGTTGACGATCATGCCGTGGAAACCGGGAAACCCCGCTCCGGGTCAAACACCGGGGCGCCACCGTAGAGTTCGGCGGCGCCCCGGGAGCAATGGGTCAGCGAACGTGCACCACGTGCACCGGTGTGGCGGCGTCGTTGAGCTTCGAGGTGATGAAGAACCGCAGCTCCGACGCGGCTACGAACGACCGCCGCCAGACGCCACCGGCCGAGACGACCACATCACGTGTGACGCTGTAGTCGGTGGCCGGGCTGTTCAACGGGTGGAAGTGGAACTCGATCGTGCTACCGGCGACCCCGGTCCCGGACTCGACCACGACACTGTTCCGCTGCACCGTCCGGCTGATCGGGCCGACGACGGTGGGCGCGGCCTTCGTGAGCACCGTCGGAGTCGTCATCGAACCGAGCATGGCGTAGTACGCACAGTCATCGTGGGCGACGTAGGACGTGCTGAAGAGGTTGTCGGAGCCGGCCGTCAGCGTGCGTCGCAACACGAAACCTGCTTGGCCGCGCGAACGAAAGTAGAGCTGCACCGTCGAACCGGCCGGCGCCCGTCCGGTTACGGTGACCGAGTGGCCGACCAGCACCGTCGACACCGGCGCGACCAGTACGAACGGGACGGAACTCGGCGTGATCGTAACCGGATCGGTTGCCGGTCCGCCGCCGCGCACGTTCATCGCCCGCACCTGCAGCGCGTACACCGTGCCGTTGGCCAGACCGGTGACCGGTTCGACCAGCTGCGCGGGGGCTTGAGCCGTCCGAGCCAGCGCGCTCAGCTGATGGAAGGAGGTCCAGGTGCCACCGTTCAGGCGGTACTGGTAGTCGATGATCTCAGCGCCACCGGTGTCAGCCGGCGCCCTGAACGACACGGTTGCCGAGGAGTCGCCGGCCACGGCCGACACCGCCAAGGGCGCTCCCGGGACCGTACTCGGAGTGACCGCGTCGGCCGTGGCGATATCACCCGGGCCGGCGTCGCTGACCGCTCGAAGTTTGAGCGCGTACGACGTACCGTTACGCAGTCCCCCGATGAAGGCGGTCAATTCGGTCGAGCCGCGGGTAGTCAGGTCATGCCAGGTGGCGCCGCCGTCGATCGAGTCCTGGTAGCCGAAGATGGCCACCCCACCGTCGTTGACCGGGGCGAGGAAGTCGACGGTGATCGAGGAGTCGTCGCTGCGGACGGCCTGCAGCTGTGGCGCCCCGAGGCCGGCGGTAAGCGCATGGGCCCCGACAGCGATCGCCGGTGACGTGGTCAGGCAGAGCCCGACCGCCCCCACTGCAAGACCGGTCAGCACGGCTCTCGCGCGATTGTTCAGGCTGACCAGGCCTTGACGTTGAATTCGGGCATTCGTCACTGCGTCGCTCCTGCTTGCCTCAACGCCGCCGTCCATGGCAGCACCTGCCAGTCCCATCGGCTTGTTCGGGCCGGAGCTAAGCGATCTTGGTGACGCAGAGCGATCGAAGTGACGCACGGTAGCACGGCCTAGACGAACTGAACTACCTTGCCCGGACAGGCAAAACCCAGTCGTCGCGTCTTCGGCTGAGACGGATCAGTCGACGGCGGCGACGTACATCCGGGAGCCGGCCGGCGCGATCTGCTGATAGTCGGCCGCCGTAGCCTTGCCCTGCTCCGAGCCCAGTCCGGCTTGCAGCGCGGCCTGGTCGGCGAAGTACAGCTCAGCCATCCGGTGGTAGGTGTGGTCCCCGCCGTCCGGGGTGCCGACCAGGATCGCGGCCTCGAACCGCTCCAGCCCCGGCACCTGCAGCACCAGCGGCGCGTGCACGGCTTGGTAGTGCTGCTCGAAGGCGTCCACGTCGTCCGGTTGGGTGTACAGGACCACCAGCTTCATTGTCATAGTCGCGACGCTACGCCGAGCACAACGCCTCACCCACGGAGAGGATCAGCCGGCGACCAACGGCTTCAGCACCTCGATGGAGCGGTCGATGTCGTTGTCGTCGACATCCAGATGCGTGACCAGCCGCAGGAACGTCGGTCCCAGCGCCGAGACCAGCACCCCCTGCTCGGCCGCCGAGCGGGCGACGGCGGCGGCGTCCGGCACCGCCAGCACGACGATGTTGGTCTCGGTCGTCGCCGGATCCGAGCCGAGCTCCGAAGCCAGCAAGGCCGCCCGGGCGTGGTCGTCGGCCAGGCGGGTGCGCG
>CAZZZW010000355.1:0-4401 GCA_964658795.1 Phormidium nigroviride PCC 7112 | reverse complement strand
AGCGCAACGCTCGTAACCTTCCCCACCACAAGTTCGGACGGGACCGCGTATTCCTCGACGACGACGTCCAGGCTCTCGTCGACCAGCACCGGCAGCGTCCTCAGTCAAAGTCGCCAACGACCGGCGATCTGCGGCCGGTCGGTCGGCGTCGGCGGCCGCAAAACGGCAGCCTGGTCGCGAGGCGAGGTCTGTGATCGCCGACGACGCCCTGCGCGGCGGTCTCGTCGTGCCAGCTCTCGGCTCAGCGGCCCCCCGCCGCTCGGCCGAGGTAGGGGGTGACGCGGCTGCTTTCCGAGGGCCAGCCGCGTCACTCCCGCAAAACCAACCCGAGTCCGTGCGAATGGCTGCGGCAACCCGCGCAGGTCGCGTTGCCCGACGCCTGAATCGTGCGGCGCGGCTGATCGAGACCCTTGCCGGCACTGACGGCACTCACGCCTTGACGAGCGGCTACACCGCCGCCCACCTGCTGCTGGCCAGCGCTACCGACGACCTCATCGTCGCGCTCGGCCAGCTCAAGAACCTCCGCAAGCAAGAGCTCGCGGAAAACCCCCCGGAATAGCGAACGGCCAGCGGCTGGCACCGCTGACCGTTCCCGGAGTCCCTGCTGAGAGGAATCACCATGCAGACAGCACCATACCCAGCCGCCGACGACATCGCGCATCGTCTGGCGGCGTCGTGACGTCCCGGTTCAGCGAGGTCGACCCTGGTCTCACCCTCGACCACAAGCTGACCACCTACGTGCCGCCGGCGCGAATGTCGGCCGCTGAGCGCCGCCGTTTGATCGCGCGGGGAGCCTTCTACTTTACGGCCGTCGCCCTCTCCATCGCCGCATTGTGGATCGACGCTCGAGTGATCATGGTCGTCCTGGTCGACCACAGGTCACTGTTCCTGCCGACCATCGGCGTCCACCTGATCATCGCGGCGCTCCTGGCAATCGTCCCCTCGCCATTTGAACGCCGGCGACGCCGATGACCACCCGAATCGACACCTACGAGGTATCTCTGACCCACCCGGACTTGTCAGACGCGTTCATCGCGCGGGTCATCGCGACAGATCCTGAACTAGCGATGAGCCACGTTCTCGGTACCGCATTCCACGCCTACCGGCATGCCCCCCTATTGCAGGCGGAACTGGCGATCACGACCTGGTGGGACGGCGTCTGGCCCGACGGTTCCAAGTATGGCGACCACCCGGCCGACCTGGCCGAGAACGGCGGCATCCGCCATCGACCGCACTGGTGCGGCTGCAACCGGTGTGCAGGCATGCGCGCAGCTGGGCTGACGGTCCACGCACCAAGGAGACCGGTCGACCATGACTGAGCCCGACCAGCAGCACCACATCACCCAGGAGCAAGCCGCGGCTCAGGGCGCCGAGCTGAACGAACACCTACGCCAGCCAATCATGACCGTCATCGACGCAGAGATCCGCGAGATCTCCGATGCCGCCAACCAACTGATGCAGGTACCACTCAACGGCGGCGAGCGGTACTGGGGCAGCTACAGCGCAGCGATCGGCTATCTGATGCAGGCCCGCGAGCTGATGCGGCGGTGCACGCCATGACCAAGGACCTGGGAGTCTGCCGCAACTACAAGGCCGATCACTACTGCGGTCAGCCCGCAGTCAGCCTGTACATGTTCGGGCCGCGCTGCCTCGACTGTCGGCCGATCGTGCCAGTGCCCGATCCGCGGTCCTCGTTGACCGGGTTGCTGGCGGCCAAGGCGGCTCGACTCGAAGAGCTGCGCCCGACTCGGTACTACGACGGGTCACCCGGCCGGGAGACAGCGCCGTGCCCGAACTGCGGATTCCCGGCCGTCGCCAGCATCGGAGATCACGGCATCGGCGTCGACGACCGCGGTCGGTTCGATCCGAAATGGTGCCGTCCGGGCCGCTTCGACGGTCGAGGCAATGTCCGCACCGACCTCGACGAAGGCCTGTTCGAGCTGGCGTGTCTGGCCATCCGCCGCGCCGCGGTCGCCAAACCGACGTTCTCCTCCAATGACACGCGTCAGGTGATGGACCAGGACCACATCCCGATTTCGGTTCGTGCCCGCGCGTTCAAGACGCTCACCGGCATCGTCATGCAGCCGCTCGACTATGCGGAGTCGACGGAGAAACTGCCGCGGTCCAGGGCGACACCGAAACCGGTCCGGACATACACCTCACTGATCTACGTCGAGACGCGTGAGCTGGTGGGCCAGCCATGAGCGCTGAGGCGATCGCCCGGTCTGCCGACCCAGCCAACATCGAGCACTGGATTCTGCAGCTGGTCACGGCGGAAACGGTCGACGAGCTGCGCACCGTCGGCGTGGCTGGCTGCGCCGCTGGCCACGCGGTGACACGCCTGGAATGCCTCAAGCACAGCGGTCCAGGTCGGCCTGTCGAGTTCACCGCGATGGTCCGCCACGTCCGGGAATCCAACATGCATCAGGAGGCGATCGAGACCTACGACCTCGCCGTCTTACACCGGCACGCATTCGCCGACATCGTCCCCGAACGGCCCGGCTACGGCGTCCGCCGGTTCCCACCTCGGCGGTACCGGTGAACGCCCGCCGGCCGCCGATCGATCTGCCCGCAGCCAGGCGCGCGGCGGTCGAGCTGGCCAGCGTCATCGAGGAGCTCGAGCACGGCAGCCCTCCCGCGGTCAACCGGGTCAAGCTGCCGCTCGCGCTCGAGGTCCTCGATCACTGCGCCGGCGACCCGGTCATGGCCATCTGCCTGATCGCTGGTCTGGTCGACCCTTCTGCCGCGAGGGTCGACCAGACCGAGACCTCCACCCCGGAGCCGGCGGCGCGAACTCTCCGGCTCGTCACCGAGCCAAACACCCCACTCAACCGAAGGAACGCCCTGTGATTCTGAAGGAAATCGATCTCGGCCTGATCCATCCGAACGTGGAGAACATCCGGCGCGACATCGGCAACGTCAACGAACTGGCCGCGTCGATCAAGTCGGTCGGCATCCTCGAGCCGCTCGTGATCTGCCCCGTCGAGGTGGGCAACGGATACACCCTGATCGCGGGCCACCGCCGCCTCGAGGCCGCGAAGAAGGCCAAGCTGGCGTTCGTCCCGTGCCGTGTGCTCGAGCCCATGACTCGAGCGCAGTCGATCGAGCTGATGCTCGTCGAGAATCTGCAGCGATCCGACATCACACCGGTCGAGGAAGCGTGCGCCTACCAGGAGCTCCTGCAGTTCGACGGGTACGACGAAGCCAGCATCGCCAAAGCCACCGGCCGATCGGTCAAGACCGTGAGATCCCGGGTCCAGCTGATGCGGCTACCCGAGAAGGCCATCGACCAGGTCCACAACGGCCAGATGACCCTGGACCATGCACACAAGCTGGCCGAGTTCGCTGACAACCCCGAGATCAGCAAGACGTTGCTCGAATCCTCCGCCGGAAACTTCGACTACCAATACCGGACGGCCAAGGACCGGGCCAAGAAGATCGCCGCGGCTCGCAAGGCCGGCGCCGAGGTATACACCGACGAGAAGGCGATGCGGAAAGCGCACCCCTACCTCGAGCCCACGTCGTGGGGTACCAAGCCGGCGCCTGGCATCGCGGTGCTGTTCGACGGCCTGTACAGCGAGCAATCGTTCGAGATCCTCACCAGCAGGCCATCCAAGACCGAGAAGGAGCAGAAGGCCGAGGCCGCCAGGCTCAAACGCCAGGACGAGCTGCGTGCGCGTGAACAGGCCGTCGCTCAGGCCAAGACGGCTCAACTGGTGCAGCTGGCCTTCGTTGGTCAACAGTTGCAGGAGAAACGGCTCCGCGACGCTGCCGTGCTGAACTCATTCCGCTCGGTCGCGACCAGCATGGGCACCGGCACCCACATTCTCCGCATCCTCGGTGTAGAGCTCGAGAAGGGCTGGGCCAGCCAGGAGGACTTGGACACGCACGCGCAGCCGGTGATCGACAAGCTCGACCTGCCGAAACTGGTGTTGCTGGTCGTCGCCTCCGACCTAGCCTCCAGCGCCGCCCGAGCGCTGCAGAACACACAGGACACCTACACCGGCCTCGACACCCTGCGCGAGGGTGTCAGGTGGTTCGAGTTCCTGATCTCGATCGGCTACGACCTCAACGACGTCGACCAAGCCAAGCTCACCGAGATCGAAAAACGAATCGCGCTGATCGAGTCGGCCACGAAGGCCGATGCCCAATGATCGCCGTCCTATTCGTCTTTGCGCTACCTGCCAGCAGCGTCGCGTTGCTCTACACCGGAGAGCTCGTTCGCCGGCGCCAAGAGCCCCCGTTCTGGGACGAGGTCCGATGACCCGGGCCGAGGTCGACCCGGCCACGATCGACGCCTTCTTCGCCGCGTAGCCGAACCGCCGGACCCGGCCCCGGTCCCGGGCGTCTCAGCGCACCACGACCCGCAACCGATAGACGACGTCGGGGCAGCTCGTGGGT
>CAZZZW010000354.1:0-4418 GCA_964658795.1 Phormidium nigroviride PCC 7112 | reverse complement strand
TGCTGGCCTTCGGCGCGCAACGGCTGTCGCACGGCACGTTGTCATCCGGCTCTCTGATCGCGTTCTTCCTGTATCTGGATGCCTTCTTCGGCCCGGTGCAACAGCTGTCGCAGGTGTTCGACGGCTACCAGCAGGCCTCGGTCGGCTTGAGCCGGCTGCGTGACCTGCTGCGCACCCAGACCTCTACGCCGCCGCCGGCCGAGCCGCGCATCCTGCCTGGCCTGCAGGGTGACATCCGGTTCGACCGGGTCGAATTCGCCTACGAGAACTCGGAAAAACCGGCCGTGGTCGACATCGACCTGCACATCCCGTCCGGTCAGTCGATTGCCCTGGTCGGCCAGACCGGGGCCGGCAAGTCGACGCTGGTGAAGTTGATCGCGCGGTTCTACGACCCGACGGCCGGCGCGGTGCTGGTCGACGCCCACGATCTGCGCAACCTCGACCTGATCCGGTATCGCCAGCACCTGGGCTTCGTGCCGCAAGAGGCCTACCTGTCGGCCGGCGCGGTGCGGGATGCGATCGCCTACGGCCGGCCCGACGCCAGCGACGCCCAGGTGGAGCGCGCAGCGCGCAGCGTCGGCGCGCACCAGATGATCGCCACCTTGAGTGACGGCTACTACCACGACGTCGGCGAGCGCGGCCGGAACCTGTCGGCCGGGCAGCGGCAGTTGATCGCCCTGGCCCGCGCGGAACTGGTGGAGCCTGACCTGCTGCTGCTCGACGAAGCGACCGCGGCCCTCGATCTGGCCAGCGAGGCAGCGGTGACCGAAGCGACCCGCAGGCTGATCCGGCACCGGACCACGGTCACCGTCGCGCACCGGCTCACCACCGCGGCGCGCGCCGATCGAATCCTGGTGCTTGCCGATGGCCGGGTCGTCGAGGACGGCAGCCATCGCCAATTGGTCGATCACGGCGGTCTGTACGCCGCGCTCTGGCAGTCCTACCTGGCCGGGATCTCCGACAGTGATTCAGTGGACGTCGTGGCTGAGGTAACCGGGGCCGTGCCGGGCACAATCATCAATGATTGACGGCTGCCCGTGGTGCTGGTGATCGGCCTGTAAGGTCGCGTGCTCGATCCGGTGTCCCTCGGCCAGGACGCCGCGGACGCCATGCGCGACCTCGTGGCAGTCGAAGTCGGTGTCCACGACCAGGTGCGCGGACAGGGCAGCGTCGCCGGCCCCGAGATCCCAGACGTGCAGGTCGTGCACCTCCCGCACTCCGGGCACCGCGGCCATGTCCCGTCCGATGTCGGACGGATCGGTTCCGACCGGCGCGGCCTCCAGGAACACCCGGCCGGCCGCTCTGATCAAGCCGACACCGGAATGCACCATCAGAGCCGCCACGATCAGGGAGGCAACAGCGTCAGCCCGGTGCCAGCCGGACAGCAGGACGATCAGGCCGGCGACCGCGGTGGCCAGGAATGCCCAGAGATCATTGACCAGATGCGCGACGGCCCCCCGAATGTTGAGCGACTCCCCCGGGTTGCCGGTGGCAGCTTCCCCGTCCCCGTGGCCGGAGCGGCCGGCTCGGGACGCCAGATAGACCGCGAGAGCATTGACCCCGATGCCCACGATCGCGACCGCCAGGACCGGTCCACCAGCGACATCCGGCGGATGGATCAGCCGACGGATCGCCTCGTAGGTGAACCACCCGGCCAGTAGTACCAGCGTGATGCCATTACCTTGCGCCGAAAGGGCATCGACCCGGGTGAAGCCGTAGGTGTAGGCGCCGGCGGCCGGCCGCTCGATCAGCCGTGAGGCGATGATGGCCACGGCCAGAGCCGCGGCGTCGGTGAGCATGTGCCCGGCATCGGTGATCAGGGCCAGCGAGTGGGCCAGCAGACCCACGACGATCTCGGCAGCCATGAAGGCGAGGATGACGGCCAACGCGGCTGACAACCAACGCCGATCCGCGTTGCCGGTCACCGCGTGGTGATGGTCGTGGTTGTGCGTCATCGCCGCTCACCGCCTCGATCGGGCGTCGTCCGATGTGTTGTCCGGGCCGTCGCTTCGCCGGCGATGACGACCTGGCTGGCGTAGCGCAGCCGCTCCGGATGCGTGATCGCAGCGTGCTCCTGGTGCTCGAGGGCGGAACCGATCAACTCCCGCACGTGGTCGTCGGCCAGTTCGTAGAACGCCATCCGGCCGCTGCGACGGACCCGCACCACCTCGTGCGCCCGCAGCAGCCGCAACGCATGTGAGGTCGCCGAGTGGGACGAACCGATCCGGGCCGAGATCTCACCCACGCTGGCCTCGCCGTCCAGCAGTACGAGCAGGATGCGTAACCGGCCGGGGTCTGACAGCAGCGCAAAGACATCGGCCACGTCAGCCACCGCTTCGGCGCTGAACTGATCCACCAGTGGCAGCCGGATAGTTGAACGTATGTTCATACGTTCATCCTTGCCGCCGGTGCCGACCAAGGTCAACCGATTGTGCGAAATCCCGGCCCCGCGGAGGCGCCGGATTGCCGCCGAGCTACCAACCGAGGTGCAGCGGCCGTCCTTCGGCATAGCCGGCCGCGCTCTGCATGCCGATCACCGCCCGCTCGGCGAACTCGTCGATCGAACGCGCGCCGGCATAGGTGAACGAGGAACGGACGCCGGCGATGATGGCATCGATCAGGTCCTCCACGCCCGGTCGCTCCGGATCCAAGAACATCCGCCCGGTCGAGATTCCCTCTTCGAACAAAGCCTTTCGGGCCCGTTCGAAGCTGGATTCGGCCGAGGTCCGGTTGGCCACCGCCCGAGCCGAGGCCATCCCGAAGCTGTCCTTGTACAGCCGGCCGTCGGGCGCGGTCCGCAGGTCACCGGGAGATTCGTAGGTGCCGGCGAACCAGGAGCCGATCATCACCGCCGACGCGCCGGCCGCCAAGGCCAGCGCGACGTCGCGCGGGTGCCGGACTCCCCCATCGGCCCAGACGTGCTTGCCGGACTCCGCCGCGGCCTCGGCACACTCCAGCACCGCCGAGAACTGCGGTCGTCCAACGCCGGTCATCATCCGGGTGGTGCACATCGCGCCCGGGCCGACACCTACCTTGATGATGTCCGCACCGGCGTTGATCAATTCCCGCGTGCCATCGGCCGAAACGACGTTACCGGCACAGATCGGTACGTCCGGGGCGAGCGAACGAACGGCCTGCAGCGCCTCGATCATCCGCTGCTGATGGCCGTGCGCGGTATCCATCACCAGCAGATCGACGCCAGCCTCGAGCAGTGCCTCGGCCTTGGCTTTGACGTCGCCGTTCACGCCCACCGCAGCGGCAATGCGCAGCCGGCCGCTGGCGTCGACGGCCGGTTCATAGAGGGTCGAACGCAGCGCGGCGGTCCGGGTCAGCAGGCCGGCCAGCCGGCCGTCGGCCTCGACCACCGGCGCGAGCCGATGATGGCCGGCCGCCAGCAGGTCGAAGGCCTCCCGGGCCGCTACCGTGGCCGGCAGCGTGACCAGTCGGGTCGACATCACGTCCGAGAGTGGCGCGAATCGGTCGGCCGACGCGCAGTCACGTTCGGTGACGATGCCGATCGGCTTGTCTCCCTCGACCACCACGACGGCGCCGTAGGCCCGCTTGGGCAACAGCGACAACGCCTCGGAGACGGTGCTGGCGGGAGCCAGGGTGATCGCGGTTTCGTAGGTCAGGTGCCGCTGCTTGACCCAATCGACGACCTCGGCCACCACCTCGACCGGGATGTCCTGCGGCAATACGGTCACCCCGCCGCGGCGGGCGACGGTCTCGGCCATCCGACGGCCGGCGACCGCCGTCATGTTGGCGACGATCAGCGGAATGGTGGCGCCGCTGCCATCGCTGGTGCTCAGGTCGACGTCGAAACGAGAGGCGACGTCCGAGGCTCGCGGGACCATGAACACGTCGTCATAGGTCAGGTCGAAAGTCGGCCGCTGGCCGTTGAGAAACTCCACGTTTTCAAGAGTCTACCGGCCGGCGCGAACCGCAGTGGCCACGTCGCTGGAGCGGCACGATGCGAGCAATGAATCAGCAGGTATATGTATCGAGAACCCTCAACCTCAACCCGAGGCACTGACTGCATTGAGAAATTTAGGCGTCGATCTCTTTACAAATATCGGCGCAAAGTGTTCCATCAGTCGCAACGGGTCACATGTCCGATTTGAACCAACTGTGACCCGCGCTCCAGCCCCGCTTTTCGGCGCACCTGTGCGCGCCACCAGCTCAACTTCTGACCCGTGGCCACGCGTCAGAAGTTGGTCCCTGCCCGTCCGCGCCCCTTGCGAGGAGGTGACATCCATGAAGAAGATCACGATTCGCAAGGCCGGTGCGGTCAAGCTGACCAGCAAGACCAGCGCGCTCTACGGCGGCGACCCGACGATCTGCGGCCCCGGCCCGATCCTCGTCTGACCTGCCGCTGGCAGCGCCACAGCCCGCTGGGCGTTGCCGACGCGACCGGTGGG
>CAZZZW010000353.1:0-4420 GCA_964658795.1 Phormidium nigroviride PCC 7112 | reverse complement strand
ATCGGGCGGCAGGTCTCATGATTGGACACGACCGCCACCACCTCACCCGGTAACGCTCCGATCCGCCGCCGATACAGCAGATCGTTGAGACAGTGGTCCTGCTCGGACACCATTATCAGCACCCGCGGTCGCACCGTGGTGTCGTGCAGCGCCCAGTCCATTGCGAACCGTTCGGCCAACGGTTCGAAGGCGGCCCGTAGTTGGCCCGCCCGCGCGGCGACCTCGAAGTGCGCCCGCATGAAGAACCGTCCGGTGGCGAAGTCACCGAATTGCTGGCTGTCCCGGATGTCGCCGCCGAGGTTGGCCACGAAACCGGACACCGCATGCACGATGCCGACCGCATCCGGGCAGGACAGCGTCAGCACGAAGTCGGGCATGCCGCAGAATCTAGTGGACCTGCCCCGGCGAGGCTTGGCACGAGGTGCAGGCGGTGTACGGCCAGTCCGTGCCGTACTCGTTGTCCAGCCCGATCTCCTGGGTCCAGCAACCGCACGACGGCAACCCGGTGCTGATCATGGTGGGCGATCATCTGCCGGCCACCACAGTCAGCGGTACCGACGCCAACCATGACGTGCCGATCAGTGTGCTCGCCCACGACCCGACCGTGCTTGACCGGCTGGCCGGCTGGGACTGGTCGAACGGGCTGCTTCCCGACCAGCAGGCGCCGGTCTGGCCGATGGATTTGTTCCGTGACCGGTTCCTGTCGGCCTTCGACGGTGGGTAGCCTCACCCCATGCTGATAGTGGCCGGGTATCTGATCGTCGCAGCCGAATCACGCGCCCGATACCTGGAGATCGCGTCGTCGGCGACCAGGATGGCCCGCGTCACCCCGGGCTGCCTGGCCTTCGCCCAGTCGGCCGATCCGATCGAGCCGGATCGGGTTCTTATCTACGAACGTTGGGAATCCGAGGCCGACCTGCTGGCGTTCCGCACTTCCGATCCGGATCCGGCCGGCCCCGAGTTGCCGCCGCTGCGGGGCGCCGAGGTGGCCCGGTACGAGATCGCTGCGGTCGGCGAGGCCTGATGCGATCTCGTACCGCCGGCATGTGGTGGGGGCTGGGCATCGAGGCACCGGATGCGCATGCCTCCGCGACGTTCTACTCGGAGCTGCTGGGCTGGCCGATCGGGCACGAGGAACTGGGCACCTCGATCGTCGTCCCACCCGGTGGGGGCACCTATCTGGTGTTCCAGCAGACCGCGGGCTACCGTCCACCGGTCTGGCCGACCCAGGTCGACCAGCAGCGGCCGATGATGCATCTCGACTTCCAGGTCGGCGAGTTGGCCGAGGCGGTGGCCGAGGCACTCGCGTTGGGCGCCCGGTTGGCCGACGAGCAACCGAACCCGAACGTACGGGTGCTGATCGATCCGGCCGGCCGGCCGTTCTGCCTCTGCCTGGACGAGTAGCCGGCCGGCGCCGAGGTTCACCTGCCATAGTGAGGGCATGGCACTGCGCGGCGGTAAGGTCCCAGAACGCGGTTCCGGCCGGGGGCCACGCGGTAATCCCTTTACCAGCGTGGCCAATCCAGCCCTGGAAGGTGAGGTCGCGCCGCCCCTACGACGGCTGGGCGAGGCCGCCATGCCACCGGACGTGGCCTACCAGTTGGTGCACGACGAACTGCTGCTGGACGGCAGCGCGCGGCTGAACCTGGCCACCTTCGTCACCACCTGGATGGAGCCGCAGGCCGATCGGCTGATGGCCGAGTCCTTCGACAAGAACATGATCGACAAGGACGAGTATCCGCAGACCGCCGCGATCGAGGACCGCTGCGTAGCGATCCTGTCCAACCTCTGGCATGCGCCCGACCCCGAACACGCCACCGGCTGTTCGACGACCGGTTCCAGCGAGGCGTGCATGCTGGCCGGGCTGGCGCTGAAACGTCGGTGGGCCGCCCGGATCGGCAACGACCCGAGCCGTAGGCCCAATCTCGTGATGGGTGCCAACGTCCAGGTCTGCTGGGAGAAGTTCTGCCGTTACTTCGAGGTCGAGCCCCGGCTGGTACCGGTGGACGGCGACCGGCTTCATCTCGGTGCGGCCGAGGCGGTTGCTGCCTGCGATGAGAACACCATCGGCGTGGTGGCGATTCTCGGTTCGACGTTCGACGGTAGCTACGAGCCGGTGGCCGACATCGCCGCCGCCCTCGACGAGCTGGCTGCCGGAGGTGGTCCGGACATCCCGATGCACGTCGACGGTGCCTCCGGCGCGATGGTCGCCCCGTTCCTGGACCCCGACCTGATCTGGGACTTTCGGCTTCCACGGGTCGCCTCGATCAACACCTCCGGACACAAGTACGGCCTGGTCTACCCCGGTGTCGGCTGGGCGATCTGGCGCGATGCCGCAGCCCTACCCGAAGAACTGGTGTTCAACGTCAACTACCTCGGCGGCAACATGCCGACCTTCGCGCTGAACTTCTCCCGGCCGGGCGCCGAGGTGATCGCGCAGTACTACACCTTCTTCCGGCTGGGTATGCCGGGATACACCGCTGTTCAGCAGGCAGCTCGTGACGTGGCGATGTCGCTGGCCGGGCAGATCGAGCAGCTGGGACCGTACCGGCTGGTCACCCGTGGCGATCAGCTGCCGGTGTTCGCCTTCACCACGGCCGCCGATGTCACCGAGTGGGATGTCTTCGCGGTATCGCGCGGGTTGCGCGAACACGGTTGGCAGGTGCCGGCCTACACCTTCCCGGCCGACCGTACCGATCTGTCGGTCCTGCGCGTGGTCTGCCGGCATGGCTTCTCCCGGGATCTGGCCGACCTGTTTCTGCGCGACCTCACGCGGGTGACCGACCAGCTCGTCGCCGATGTGAAGGCGGCCGGTAACAGCGGGCCGACCTCCTTCCACCACTGATCAAGCACTACTCACCACATTCTTAGTAGTAGAGGCGCACTCTGGACTCATGGCCTCCACCGCAGGTACCGCCGTCCGTGCAGCTCGCCCCTGGCTGGTTCCGGTCGTGACGGCCGCCGTCGTGGTCGCCGGCGCGGTTGCCCTCGGCGGTCTGCATCCGAGCGATGCCTTTGCCAGCCAGCATCCGAACCTGCCGGCCAGGACGCCGCTCCAGTTGCTGACCGCCACCGAGACCTCGAACAAGCAGGCGCTGTCGGGGACGATCACCGAAACCGCGCACTGGGGCCTGCCGTCCCTGCCGGGTGGTGGCGACAACGCCTCGCTGAGTTGGCAGGGTCTGCTGACCGGCGCGCACACGGTCCGGGTCGCCGTCGACGGACCGGATCAGCAACGGCTGGCGGTGCTCGGTTCGCTGTCGGAATCCGATGTCGTGCACAACGGCAAGGACCTCTGGACCTACACCTCGTCCGACAACTCGGTCACCCACACGACGTTGCCGGCTCCGGGCCGGTCGGGACACCGTCCCATGGCCGCCGAGAACCCGGCTACCTCGTTGACCCCGCAGGGCGTCGCTCAGCAACTGCTGACGGCCGTCCAGCCGAGCACGAACGTCTCGGTCGACCTGACCCAGAAGGTCGCCGGGCGCAGCGCATACACGCTCGTGCTCACGCCCAAGGACAGCCGCTCGACGGTGCGCAAGGTCGCGATCGCGCTGGATAGCCAGCACTTCGTGCCATTGCGGGTACAGCTCTTCGGCGCCGGATCCACCCCGGCCTTCGAGACCGGCTTCACCAGCATCTCCTTCGCCACCCCGTCCGCGAGCACGTTCACCTTCCACGCCCCCGCCGGAGCCACCGTCGGCACCGACCCGTTCGGCTTCACCGGTGCTCGGTCCGCCGACCAGGGCCGCCCCGGGGCCAAACCGGAGACCGGATCGGCTTCACCTCGACCCGAGCTCACCGTCCTGGGCACCGGCTGGGCCTCGGTGCTCGAACTACCGGCCGGCACCGGACTGCACGCCGCGCCGAACGCAGCCTCCGGCAACCGCCATCAGTCGGGTTCCGCCCCCGCCACTGTGCTGAACAGCCTGACCACGCCGCTGGGCAACACCGGCGACCGGGTGCTCCACACCGCGGTGATCAACGCGCTGATCACCAAGGACGGCCGGATCTTCGTCGGCGCGGTCTCGACCGACCTGTTGCAATCCGCGGCCGCCGGAACCTATAAGTGACCACCGGAGCCGATCCCCGGCTCCGCCCTTCGGCCGTCACCCCCGCCGGACCGGATCGGACGAGCGCCATACACACCAGCCGGTTGACCCGGCGCTTCGGTGATCAGCTCGCGGTGGACGGGGTGGAGCTCGATGTTCCGCGCGGATCGGTCTATGGCTTTCTCGGGCCGAACGGCTCCGGCAAGACGACCACGATCCGGATGCTGCTCGGGCTGCTGCGACCGCACGAGGGTCTGATCGAACTGCTTGGCCGGCCGATGCCGGCCGCGCTGGCCGAGGTGCTACCCGCGGTCGGGGCGCTGATCGAAGGCCCGGCGTTCCAGCCCTACCTCAGCGGCCGGGCC
>CAZZZW010000352.1:0-4437 GCA_964658795.1 Phormidium nigroviride PCC 7112 | reverse complement strand
GCCGTCCAGGATGGTTGCCGTCACGAACCCGATTCTTCCATGTCGCGTTGTGCGGCCTCAGCTTGCACGACACGCCGAGCCGATGCGCAAGGTGTGGCCGCACAATGCCGGTGGCGGACTAGCCGATGACCAACCCCAGGTAGCGGGCGAACTCGACCGCCTGGTCCAATTCGACCCGGCAGCCGGTCAGGTTCACGGCGCGCGGGTCCAGGCCGGCGGTGTTCGCGCCGCGTAGGTCAGCGTCCTTCAACGAGGCGTCGGCCCACCGCAACCCGCTCAGGTTCGCGCCGGTGAACACGCACCGATCAAGTTTGGTCCCGACGACGTTGGCGTCCACCAGCTTGCAGCCGGAGAAGTCCAGCTCTCGCAGGTCGCAACCGCCGAAGGAGACGCCGGTGAAGTCCCCGCCGGCCAGGGTGACCGAGCGCAACGGGGTGTCGACGAACGTGGATCCGGTGAACTTGCAGTCGGTCCAGGCACTGTCGCGCCAGCGGGTCGAGACGAAGGAGCAGGCAACGAACGCCGACCGAAGGTGCGACGAGGACAGCAGCTCGGCCCGGTCGAAACTGCACTCGCTGAAGGTGCAGGCCTCGGTCCGCCAGCCGTCGAGGGCCGCCTCGTCGAACCGGCACCGGGTGAACGCGTGCCGGCTCAGGGACAGCTGACGCAGGTCGGTCCCGACGAAGTCCTCGTCACAGATTTCCGTTTCCGCATCGAGTAATTCTTGAAACCACGGCGGTGGCAAGGCAGCGCTGCTAGCCATTCGCTCCGCTCTCTTTGCCAACTCGGTCCGAGCCTCGCTCGTCCCCCGCTTGATTCTTCCTCGCCTGGACTCGTTCCTCGCTGCGATGCTCACTCACCCGCGGCGCCTCTAGTGCGCGAAGTGACGGGTACCGGTGAAGTACATCGTCACCCCCTTGGCCTGGGCCGCCTCGATCGCCAGGTTGTCCCGGATCGAACCACCAGGCTGGGCAACCGCCTTCACGCCGGCGTGCAGCAGCACCTCCAGCCCGTCCGGGAAGGGGAAGAACGCATCGGAGGCGGCGAACGATCCGGCGGCCCGTTCACCGGCTCGCTGTACGGCCAACTTGGCCGAGTCGACCCGGTTCACCTGCCCCATGCCGACCCCGACCGATGCGAAATCCTTCGACAGCAGAATGGCATTCGACTTCACCGCGCGGACCGCGCGCCAGGCGAAGGACAGCTCAGCCAGGTCGGTGTCCGACAGTGGCTCGCCGCACGCCAGGGTCCAGGTCGTCGGATCGTCACCGGGCGCGTCGATCGCGTCGGCGTCCTCGATGAGGAAGCCACCAGACACCGGACGGAACTCCCGACCCTGAGGACGTGGACCGGGAATCGTCAGCAATCGCAGGTTCTTGCTCTGCTGCAGCAGCGCCAGGGCGTCGGCCTCGAACGCCGGCGCGATGATGACCTCGGTGAAGATGTCCTTGACCTGTTGGGCCATCGCCAGCGTTACCGGACGGTTGACCGCGATGACACCACCGTAGGCCGACACCGGATCGCAGGCGTGCGCCTTCAGGTGGGCCTCGGCCACGTCGGCACCGGTTGCGATCCCGCACGGGTTGGCGTGCTTGATGATCGCCACGCACGGCTCGGCGAAGTCGAACGCCGCCCGATAGGCCGCGTCACCGTCGATGTAGTTGTTGAAGCTCATCTCCTTGCCGTGCAGCTGATCCGCCTGGGCGATCCCCGGCTGGCTGCCCTGGGAGATGTACAGCGCGGCCGGCTGATGCGGGTTCTCGCCGTACCGCAGCACGGCCGCCCGCTCCAGGGCCAGCCCGACATAGGGCGTGAACGTCGATGTGCTCTGTTCTTCGGCAGAAACCGCCTCGGCCAGCACGGATTGTTCACCGAACCAGTTCGCCACCGCGGCGTCGTAGGCGGCGGTGTGGGCGTAGGCCCGGCCGGCCAGCTTCTGCCGAGCCGACAGGTCGAAACCGCCGCTGGCCACCGCCGTGAGCACCTCGGCGTAGCTGGCCGGGTCGACCACGATGGCCACCGAACCGTGGTTCTTGGCCGAGGCCCGGACCATGGCCGGACCGCCGATGTCGATCTGCTCGACGATCTCGTCCGCCGACGCCCCGGAGGCGACCGTCTCCCGGAACGGGTAGAGGTTGGAGATCACCAACTGGAAGGTGGCGATGCCCAATCCTTCGACGGTGGAAAGGTGTTCCGGATTGCCCTGGTCGGCCAGCAGGCCGGCGTGCACGTTGGGGTGCAGGGTCTTGACCCGACCACCGAGGATCTCCGGAAAGCCGGTCACGTCCGACACCTGGGTCACCGGGATGCCGGCATCGGCAATCTTCTGCGCCGTGCTGCCGGTCGATACCAGTTCGACCCCGGCCTCGTTCAGGCCCCGGGCCAAATCGACCAGGCCGGTCTTGTCATAGACGCTGATCAAAGCGCGGCGGACGGGGATCTGCGTCATCTGGAATCCTCCTGGCAAAGCTGGCGAATTGCTTGTACGAAAAGGGGTTTCTCAACCGCCTGGATGCGTGCGGTGAGGCTCTCGACGGTGTCGTCAGCCCGGACCTCGACTGCTGCCTGAGCCAGGATCGGACCCGAGTCCAGACCGGCGTCCACCCGGTGCACGGTGACCCCGGAGAGTTTGACCCCGTGGGCCAGGGCATCGGGAATGGCGTGCGCGCCGGGGAAGGACGGCAGCAGCGACGGGTGCGTGTTCACCATCGCGAACCGCTCCACGGTGCCACCGCTGATCACCCGCATGAAGCCGGCCAGCACCACGAGATCCGGTTTCCAACTCGCCAGCGCTGCGGCCAGGGCTTCGTCCCACTCGGCTCTACTGGCGAAGTCGGCCAGCGCAACCGCGAACGTCGGTATGGTCGCATCGGCGGCTCGCTGCATCGCCTGGCAGCCGGGCCGGTCGGTGCCGGCGGCCACCACCTCGGCGGGAAAGTCCGGGTCGGCAACCGCGTCGATGACCGCCTGCAAGGTGCTGCCCGACCCTGAAGCCAAGACGACGAGCCGCGTGGTCACGCCGCCTACCCTACTGAAGCCGGGTCGGCTCAGCTCACGTGCCTGGAGCGATCACCGTCGGGCTTGGATGCCTTCTCCTTCGACGCCGGTCGCTCGACTTGTTCGGCCTCGGTCGGAACCGACCGCAACCATCGGCTCGCACTGGCCGGAGCCGAGGTCTGGGCACCGCTGCGCAGGTGGCCCAACACGGCCCAGGCCGCCGAGCCGAGCGCGACCAGCCCGATGCTCGCGGCGCCGACGGCCCACCAGCTGGTGCCGATCGAGGAGAGCGCCCCCGAACCGATGCCACCACTGGACACCGCACTGGCCACCGCCAGCACCCCGCCGGCCAGCACGGCTGCCGCACCGGCGTCGGTCAGCCGCGCCAGCACGCCACGCTCGGCCGACACCAGCCGGAGGGCGAGGCCACCGGCGAGCACCGCGGTCAGGGCGATCAGCAGCACGCCGAGCGCGGGCACCACGTGGGCCGGCAGCGCCGCGGTCAGCGGGAACTCGGGCAGCCGGCCGTGGCTGGCGCTGACCGCCGACACCGAGGTATGACTGCCCAGGTGGGCTCCCGGACCGGTGAGATACCCGATGCCGGCCAGGATCGCGTTCGGGCTGGCGCCGATACCGAGCAGGGCGATCGGCAGACCGGCCGCCCCGGGCGCGACCTGGCGCTGGATCGCGCTGACCTCGGAGAAGTGGAACATCAACGAAGCCGTCACCAGCAGCGCTCCGGCGCCGACGTAGACCGCCAGCACGCCCGCGGCCGCCCGCATCACCTGGCGGAACCGGGCCGACAACCGCGGCCAGATCTCATCGGCCGCCCGAGCTCCGCCGCCGACGATCACCACGAACAGCAACCCGGCTACCGCACTACGCAGACTCGGGGCACGGGTCGAGCCCAGTTCGGCCCAGCGGGCCAGGACTCCGGAGCCGACGCCGTAGCCGACCGACAGGCCAAGCACCGCTGACCAGGAGTCCGACCGACGGGCCTGTCCGGCCACCAACCAGCCGAGCAGAACGGTGACCAACAAGGGCACCAAGGTGACCGCCTGACCGTTGAGGCGAATGCCTCCGTGAGCCGCGGCCAGCGCCAGCAACGCCCCGGCCTTGACCGCCGACGTGGCCGGCGTGGTGTCCGCGCCCGGTACGAGCCAGACCAGGAAGGCCGGCACCGTGCACCCGGCCACGGCGAGCAGCAGCAGCCCGGCACCGGAGAACACACCGCGACGGAACTGGGTCAGCCAGCCCGGTGGCAGTTCCTCGTCGGCATACACCGTCCCAGGCTCGCAAAGGGACCGGACGTCGACGGCCAGGCGCGCCGAGGCCGGCGGTGTGAACTACGCCTGGAACTACCGCGACGGATAGCCCTGCTGACCGTTGCGCGGTGCCTGGTTCGGGTACGGGTACGGGTACGGCCCATTCGGATATTGG
>CAZZZW010000351.1:0-4437 GCA_964658795.1 Phormidium nigroviride PCC 7112 | reverse complement strand
GCCATTCGCCCTTTACCGGCAAGGGGTTGGTGCACCGTCGTCAGGCCGGCCCCGGTCGCGGCCGGCACATCGTCGAAACCGGTGACGGTCAGTTCGACGCCGCGCGCAGACAGTTCGTCCTGCACCCCGAAGGCCATGATGTCCGACGTCGCCATGATCGCGGTCAGCTCCGGGTGGGCGTCGAGCAGGGCCGCCGCGCCGACCGCGCCGTCCTCGCGGGAGTTGGACTGCTGCTCGGTCACCAGCACCTCGACGCCCGGGGTGAGCACATCGGCCAGTCCCAGCAGGCGTTCCTGGCGCACCGGATGCGGATCGGTCCCGGCCCGCAGCCGCTCGGCCAGTGGAGTGGGCCTGGGCTCGGGCGGCACATCCTCGTTCCGGCGTGCGCCGACGACCCCGATCCGACGGTGGCCAAGCTCGATAACATGCTGTGCCACCAAGGCAAAGCCGGCCCGGTCGTCGATGCCGACGAAGTCGACCCCGGCGATACCGAGCGGAGCGTCCATGATCACCGCCGGCTGCGGGCGGGACAGCACGGCCCGGAGCAGTTCGTCGTCCGCGGCGGCCGACGAGATCACGAATCCATCGACGACGGCGCGCAGAACCGTCTCGACGTGCCCACTTCCCGGCTGGGACGGCACCATCAACAACGAACGCCCACGCTCGGTGCACGCCTCGGCCAGGCCACCCAGATACTCGACCGCGGCCGGATCGTGAAAGGCGTACTCGAGGCGTTCGGAGAAGATCAGCCCGACCGCGTCGGCCTGCCGGGTCCGTAGCGAACGGGCGACCGGATCCGGGCCGGCGTAGCCGAGTTCGTTGGCCGCACGCAGGATTCGCTCGCGCAGCTCCCCCGACAACTGGTCCGGCCGGTTGTAGGCATTGGACACGGTCGTGCGCGACACACCTACCCGTGCCGCCACCGCGGCCAGCGTCGCTCCGGGACGGCCGCGCCGCAGCACATCCGGGCCCCGTTCCTGATCAGTCATCGATGCCAACGTAACGGATAACCGGTTGCCGCCTCGTCGATTCCTAGGAGACGCTCGCCGTCATGCCCGAACTCATCGAACCGGACAACCGAGTTGCTGCGTCGTTCCGCGCCGCCATGGCCGACTTTCGCGCCGAGGGACGGGGCGGTCCGGAGGATGATTCGGCGTTGGCCCACGATCTGCGGGATTTCGGCTCGACCTGGGACACCGACGAAGGTTTCGCCGCGTTCGTGGCCGATCTAGGGGCTCGGGGCGACGAGTCGATCCCGCACCCGCACGGCTGGATCTGGACGACCAGTTTCTGGTGGGTCGACGGCTCGAGGTATCTCGGTTCGATCCGGGTGCGGCACCGTCTGATTCCGCGACTGCTGGAAGCCGGCGGCCTGATCGGCTACGACATCGCCCCGGCCCACCGACGTCAGGGTCACGGCACGGCGATGCTCAGGGCGACACTGCCCTTCGTTCGCACGCTCGGCTTCGACCGGGCGCTGATCACCTGCGATCCGGAGAACGTCGGCTCCCGCAAGGTGATGGAGAACAACGGTGGCGTGTTCGAGGGCGAGCGCAACGGCAAGCTGCGGTATTGGGTGCCGGTGCCGCGGTGACCCAGAAACGCGCCGACCTGCAAACTCGCCGCCCCCGGATGGCGCCGGGAGCGGCGAGTTCTGCCCTGCCGATACGGCTCAGTCGTGGTTGGTGGCCAACGCCTGCAACTGGGTCATCGACCCGTTGAACTCGTCCTGGTCACCCGGGAACGTGCCCGAGTCGGCGTACTGCCAGATGGTCCAGATCGAGCTGCCGGCCGGCGGGGTCGGCGCGGTCGAGCTGTACTTGGCCATCCAGAACGGGTTGGTTGCCGCGAACGCCGAGGAGTTACCGGTGCAGGTGGTCCACCAGTCCAGGGTCGTGTAGATCATCGGGTACTTGTTGTACTTCGCCTTGATCTCGTTGGAGAAGGCCCGCACCCAGCTGACCATCGCCGACTGGGACAGCCCGTAGCACTCGGCCCCGCTGGGGTTGTACTCGATGTCCAACGCCGGCGGCAGGGTCTTGCCGTCCGCGGACCAGCCGCCGCCGTGGGCCGCGAAGTAGTCGGCCTGCACGGTGCCGGACGAGCTGTTCGGGTGCGCGAAGTGATAGGCGCCGCGGATGAAGCCGGCGTTGTAGGACCCGTTGTACTGGGACGAGAAGTAGGAGTTGGTGTAGGTCGTGCCCTCCGTCGCCTTGATGTAGGCGAACCGGGCTCCGTTGTTGTACGCGGTCGTCCAGGCGACGCTGCCCTGGTAGGCCGATACATCCATGCCCTTGACCACGGTGGCCGCACCGGCGGAACCGGAGGACATCAGGGTGCCGGTCAGCGCGCCGGCGGCAAGCACGCCGGCCATGACGCCGACCCCCAGCTTGCGCTTCAATCCGGCCAACGGCCGTCGTTCGCTCATGCAGATTCTCCTCGGCATTGAAGGTGACGGCCATAGCCGCCGGGCGGTGCGGACGGGTGGGCCCTGAGAAATCCGTCAAGGATTCTCAGGTCGGTCCAATATGGACAAATAGTGCGTCGGTGTCAAGACACCGGCCGGACAAGTCGACGTGAAGTTTCGTCCGACCGGATCGAAAGCCTTGACGGCCGCTGATTGCGCCCTGTCCAATGACGAGGTCCAGACCGCTATGCCGGCCGTGGCTGCCATCTTCGGTGGAGATGGAATGACAGCTGTGACCGGAATGCCGTGAGGCCGGCGCACCCGCGTCGACCCGTACCCGGTGCGGTCAACACACACCGAGAGGATCTGGCATGGCCACAGTCCAGTACGTAGAGGCGTCACGTCTCTACCCCGGGAACCCGATTCCCGCCGTCAACAAGCTCAGCATCGACATCGCCGACGGAGAGTTCGTCGTGCTCGTCGGTCCGTCCGGTTCCGGAAAGTCGACCGCCCTGCGGATGCTCGCCGGTCTCGAGGACGTCGATCAGGGCGAGATCCGGATCGGCGGCGTCGACGTCTCGCAGAAGCCGCCGAAAGACCGCGACATCGCGATGGTGTTCCAGAACTACGCGCTCTACCCGCACATGTCGGTGGCCGAGAACATGGGTTT
Source organism: Phormidium nigroviride PCC 7112 (assembly GCA_964658795.1). Lineage (GTDB taxonomy): Bacteria > Actinomycetota > Actinomycetes > Mycobacteriales > Jatrophihabitantaceae > Jatrophihabitans_A. Next base: position 1,360 of record CAZZZW010000351.1, on the reverse strand, counting down.
CGCCTTGAAGTTGAAGGGTGTTTCCAAGGAGGAGCGGGCGGCCAAGGTGCTCGCCGCGGCCAAGCTGCTCGACCTCGAACGCTACCTGGACCGCAAGCCGAAGGCCCTGTCCGGTGGTCAGCGCCAGCGGGTGGCCATGGGGCGGGCCATCGTCCGTGAGCCCAGCGTCTTCCTGATGGACGAGCCGCTGTCCAACCTCGACGCCAAGCTGCGGGTCGAGACCCGCGCCAACATCGCCGCGTTGCAGGCCCGTCTCGGCACCACCACCATCTACGTCACCCACGACCAGGTCGAGGCCATGACGATGGGTGACCGGGTGGCGCTGCTGAAGGACGGAATCCTGCAGCAGATCGACACCCCGCGCAACCTCTACGACAGCCCCGGCAACGCCTTCGTGGCCGGCTTCATCGGTTCGCCGGCGATGAACCTGGTGAAGGTTCCGTTCGACGATGCCGGCGCCCACCTCGGTGGCGTCACCGTCCCGATCAAGCCGGACGCCGCCGCCGCTGCCCGGGCGGCGGGGCTGAAGGAGATCATCCTCGGTATCCGGCCGGAGTCCTTCCACGCCTCCGAGGACGGCACCGGCCTCAAGCTCAAGGCCACCCTGGTCGAGGAGCTGGGCGCGGACGCCTTCGTCTACGGCGAGCTGCCGGGCATGAAGACCCACGACACCGGTGACGACGGCGGTGCCAAGCCGTTCACGGTCCGTTTCGACGGCCGAGTGCCCCCGAAGATCGGCAACGAGATCACCCTCTCGGTGCGGACCGACGAGACGCACGCGTTCAACCCGGAGTCCGGCGAGCGGCTGGGCGCCTAGCCTGCCGAGCTCGTTCAGGTCAGTACGAAGAGGGACGCCGCCACCGACGGCGTCCCTTTTCTGTGCCCGGAGTTGCTCTCGCCGGGCCCACAGCCAACGAGTGATCACCTGGCCCACGAGTGACACGTGCAATTGATCATTCGTGGGCTGATCGATCATTCGTGCCCCGCGGAGTTGGCCAGGGACCGGCCGCCGGAGCTAGGCCAGGCGGCGCTGGCGGGCCACCTCGGACAGGGTCACGGCCGCGGCCACCGAGGCGTTCAGGGACTCGGCCAGTCCGGTCATCGGGATCGACAGGCGCAGATCGCAGGTCTCCCCGACCAACCGGGACAACCCACGTCCCTCCGAGCCGACCACGATCACCAACGGCTCGGTGGCCACGGCAAGATCGTCCAGGCTGACATCGCCGTCGGCGTCCAGTCCGAGCACCTGCAGGCCGGCCTTCTGGCAGTCCTTGAGCGCCCGCACCAGGTTGGTGACCTGGGCCACCGGAATCCGGGCCGCGGTACCGGCCGACGTCCGCCAGGCGGTCGCGGTGACCCC
>CAZZZW010000350.1:0-4457 GCA_964658795.1 Phormidium nigroviride PCC 7112 | reverse complement strand
GCGGATGAGCCACCGCTGACCTGCTGGCCGACGGTGTAGTCGACCGAGGCGATGACGCCAGCCACCGGCGAGGTCAGGTTGGCCTCCGACAGGGCCATCTGGGCCGAGGTGACCTGTCCCTGGGCGGCGATGAGTGAGGCATTGTCGGCTGCGGTCTGGGTGTCCGAGGCCGAGGTATCGGCCTCGACCCGGGCCTGCGCGCTGGCCAGGCTGGCCTTGGCCTGGGCCAGGTCGGCCTGCAGCGTGGCCGAATCGACGGTGGCCAGCACCGCTCCGGCCGCGACCTTCTGCCCGGCCTTGACCCGGACGCTGGTGATCTGCCCGGACACCGCGAACGTCAGCTCATCCTGCACGGCCGGCTCGATGGTCCCGGACGAGCTCAGGGACTGCCGGATGGTGCCGGTACTGGCAGCGACCAGGCGATAACTGGCGGCAGCCGCGGCCTTGGAACCGCGTCCGTTCCACCAGAACGCGCCACCGCCGATGACGATGACGAGCACAGCGGCCACGACCGCGCTCAACCATGGCTTGGATCTGATCGGTCGCCACAGCGATCGCATGGGTCCTCCGGGTCGTCGTCCTGCGGCTGGTGCACACCCAACCGGAGCCGGGCAGCGTTCACCCGGGCCGCAGAAAGAATGGGAGTCCAACCTGAGCGGACCCGTTCAGGAAGCTGTGGGTTTCCCAAGGTGACTGGCCGCCGGCGGCGATCGGCGTTCCGGCACAGTGGGGGCATGCGTATCGCGGTGCTGTCCGACACTCACGGCCCTCGGCATTGGAAGCGTTGCCCGGATGCGGTGGCGCGGGCCCTGACCGGCGTCGAGCTGATCCTGCACGCGGGCGATGTCTGCACGGTCGAGGTGCTGACAGAACTCAGCACGTTCGCGCCGGTACGGGCCGTGTTGGGTAACAACGACGGTCCTGACGTCGCCGCCTGGGGTGCGTCGGAGACGGCCGAGTTCGACCTGGCCGGGCTGCCGGTGGCCATGATCCACGACAGCGGTCCGGCCACCGGGCGCGGCGCACGGCTCCAGCGGCTGTTTCCGGACGCCGAGCTCGTGGTGTTCGGCCATTCCCATATTCCATGGGACGAAATCCATTCCGGGCAGCGAGCGTTCAATCCCGGTTCGCCCACCGATCGCCGACGTCAGCCGGTCGGCACGATGGGTCTGCTCGAGGTTCGGGACGGCCGATTGGTCAGCGCGGAGATCATCGCGGTCACGCCACCGCGTGGCTGCTGAACGAACCGGCGCCGGCCGTGGTCCTCGCCGTTATGACTACGTGATCGCGATGATGGCACGTGAGCGGGGGATCAGCGCATCAAGCGTCTGTGATCACTCGCTGCGTTGCCCTCCTGGCTGGCCTGTCGCTGCTAGCCGCATGTACCGGTAGCCACACCGCGGCCCGCGGGCCGGCTGGCTCCACCCCGGCACCGGCCCAGTTGCTCACGGTCACCGGCTCAGCATCGTTCGTCGCGGTGCGCCTGGAGGCTGACCGCGGGCATTCTGCGGTGACGGTCTCCGACGCTCGGACCGGGCGTATCACCAAGGTGTTGCTGCCCGATCCGTGGCATTCGATGGCCGTCCGGTCGACGGCCGTGGATGCCGCCGGCCACGTCTGGGTCGGCCTGGCCACCGGGCCCACCTGCACCAGCGGCATCGCCTCGTGCGGGCCGAAACCGAACTCGTGCGCGAGTGAGGTCGTCATGCTCACGCCGGACGCCGACGCCCCGCATGCGGTGTTCCAGGGCGGTCCCGGCGAGTTGGTGACGGATGCGCAGCCGAGTCCGGACGGCACGCTGCTGGCCTACCTCGACGGCGTGTGCGACCGGGCCTACTTCAATCAACACCTGCGGGTCCGCAGCCTGAAGACCGGCCGGTCGTGGGACATCGGGGCGGGCTTGGCACCCTGTCATGCCCTCGGCAGCATGGCCTGGACCGCGGACGGGCGGGACCTGGTGGTCAGCTACGGACGCTCGCTGGTGACCGGAACCCCGGCTCGCTCCCTCGGCGTCGGCGGGTGCTCGGCCAATGCCCCCAGGCAGCTGGCTGTGGTTCCGGCGTCGACGGCATCGTCCGGCCTGCCCGGTGCCGTAGCCGACGCCGACCAGGGATGTGAGATAACGGCGGCGACCGCGACCAGTACCGGGTACGCGGCGATCGAGGCCTGTCGCGGCCCCGGTGACGCCCCGGGCAATTTCCTCGAGGGCCCGGCGCGGCTGGTCCGCTACGACAAAACCCTTCGAATCGTGGGGCGAACACCGATCGGTCGGTGTGTGGATGGGGCCGAGCTACGGTCCGACTCGACCGGCAGCAGGCTCGTGGGAACCAGCTATCAGTACTGCGCGCCTGGGCGCAGCGGCGCACCCCGGACGGTCGCCTTCACCGACACCGCTACCGGTTTGACCACCATCGTCAACGCAGCCAACGGTGGCTCATCGACGCTCCGGGCGATCAGCTGGTAGCGCCCATCCCTTGGTGTTTGTTGGGCGAAGTCGATCGTCGCCGCGCGGCCGCCAGCCGATCACCAGCACGTCGGTCCTCGGCGCCTCACGGCATCAACGCCGTCCGAGCGGTCGGGCCGGTCACCGCGACCGCCTGCACCGAGGCCGGTGCCGTACCGGCATGCAGCGTGATCCCACCGACGACCGGCAGGCTCAGGGTGCTGGCGCTGAGATCGATCGTCACGGTCGCGGCGGTGCTGTTCGGCGTCGTGTACTGGGTGTCGGACAGGGTGATGTCCAGGCCGATCTGATGACCGGCGGCGAAGGTGAAGTCCTGTGCTCGCAGCGGAATCGTCACTGTGCGCCATTGTCCCGAGACCAGGGGAGTGGGCGTGGACAGTGACGGATAGTGCGAGGCGTCCAGCCAGCCGCGGCTGATCACCGACGCCGTCGAGGTGCTGAAGTTCTTCAGCACGTCGAGGTAGCAGGCACTGTCGACCGAGGACGACGAGCCCCAGCAGGAGGAGGTGGTCGCGTTCTTCACCCCCTCGCCGATCGGGCGAGACGTGCTGCCGTAGTCGATCAGCCGGGCGGTGATCGGGGTGTCGGTCTTGGTGGCCTTGATCTTCAGGGTGACCGTCGGGGTGCCGGACAACCGGGCCGCCGACGTCAACGCGGCCGAGGTGAACACCAGCCGACCGGTCTTGCCGATCCGAGGTGCGGCCAGGATCTGGGATTCGGTCAGTGCGGTGTTGTCGGTGACCGAGACGGTGCCGGAGGCGGTTCCGCCCAATCCGTTGGAGCCGATCGCCGCCGTGGACGAGGTGCTGGCGACCGGCCACGACGGATCGGTGGCGAAGGTGTTCGGCGCGTGTTCGACGCTCACCTGCGGCTCGGTCATGACACCGTTCGGCACGCCGAGCAGCCAGTAGTCGAACCACTTGTGCAGTTCGTCGACGAACGCGGCCCGGTTGTAGTCGAACGGATCGACGTGACCTTCCTGGCTGAGCCACAGCTTGCGCGGGACGTTGTTCGCCGTCAGCCCGGCCCACCAGGACGCCAGGTGGTTGGTCTGCACGTTCGTGTCGTTGACGCCGTGCGATTCGAAGACGCTGGCCTTGACTCTGGCTACGTCCTTGGCGTAGTCACGCTCGGCCCAGAAGGTGTTGTAGTTGCCGGTCTTGTCGTCGGCGGCGGTGTCCAGGCTGGTGCGATAGGCGTTGCACACGCCATCGGTCCGGCCGACCGCGGTGGTCAGGTAGCTCGGGTAGTTCTTGGTGTAGACCACGCCGCCGGAACGGGTGTAGTCGTACCAGGAATCAATCGCTGAAATAGGCACGATCGTCTTCAGGCCGTCGATGCCGGTGGCGGCGACCCCGTTGGCCAGGGTGCCGTCGTAGGACTTGCCGATCATGCCGACCGCGCCGTTGCTCCAGCTGGCGACGGCGGCGGTGCCATCCAGGTTCGTGGCGGTGTTGCGCCCGTTCAGCCAGTCGATGACCGCGGTGATCGAGGCGATCTCGTTCTTGCCGCCGAGGTCACCGCAGCCGGTCGACCTGCCGGTGCCGAGGATGTCCACGCCGACCACGGCGTAACCGCGCGGGACGAAGTAGTTGTCGTAGTACAGCGGCAGTCCGGCGATGACGCCGTTGCTGTCATAGGTCTTGACCTGGCTCTCATTGCCCCGCCCACAGCAGCTGTAATACGGCGAGGCATCCATGATCACCGGGATCTTCTCGCCGGTGGCGACCGGTTCACTGGGTCGGATGATGTCGACGGCGACGGTGTCGGGTTTACCGTCCTTGTCGGTGTCCATCGTGGTGGTGACGCGGACCGACTGATGGATGGCCTTGGTGTAGTCATAGACCGGCTGGCTGGCGCCGTTGCTGACCGTGGTGCGCGGTGTCGCCGCGACGGCCGGATTCGCAGTGAGGCCGAGAACGAGCAGGGCCAACCCAGCTACCAGATAAATCCCCCGAAAACGGGCCGAAGTTCGCATGTGTCGAGCTTAATT
>CAZZZW010000349.1:0-4486 GCA_964658795.1 Phormidium nigroviride PCC 7112 | reverse complement strand
CTCTGTACTCATCGCGACCACGCCTCGATCGGGAACCAGCCGCGTCACACGTTGAACCGGAATTCTGGCTCATCGCGAGCAACGCCATGCTCACTTGGCGGCAGCGCTAGACGTTGAAGCGGAACTCTGGCTCATCGCGCGCAACGCCGTGCTCACTTGGCGGCAGCGCTAGACGTTGAACCGGAATTCGACGACGTCGCCGTCGGCCATCACGTAGTCCTTGCCCTCCATGCGGACCTTGCCGCGCGACTTGGCCTCGTTCACCGAGCCGGCGTCGACCAGATCACCGAATGAGATGACCTGGGCCTTGATGAATCCCCTTTCGAAGTCGGTGTGAATGACACCGGCCGCTTGGGGTGCGGTGGCACCCTTGGGGATCGTCCAGGCCCGGGATTCCTTCGGTCCCGCCGTCAAATAGGTCTGCAGGCCGAGGGTGTTGAAGCCGACCCGAGCCAGCTGGTCCAGGCCGGATTCCTCAACGCCCATCGACTGAAGCAGCTCCAGCGCCTCGTCCGGTTCGAGCTCGACGAGCTCGGCCTCGGTCTTGGCATCGAGGAAGATCGCTTCGGCCGGAGCGACGAGTTCCCTGAGCGAATCGAGGTATTCGGCGTTGCCGAGTTCGGCCGGGTCGACGTTGAACACGTAGAGGAACGGCTTGGCCGTCATCAGGTGCAGCTCGCGCAGCGGCCCCAGCTCGAGGCCGGCCGAGAACACCGTCCTGCCCGAGTCCAACACGGCCAGCGCCTCTTTGACCGCGGCCACGACCGGCTGCTTGTCCTTGGCCGTGCGGGCTTCCTTCTCCAACCGGGGCAGCGCCTTCTCGATGGTCTGCATGTCGGCCAGGATCAGCTCGGTGTTGATGGTCTCGATGTCATCGGCCGGCGACACCTTGCCGTCAACGTGCACCACGTCCGGATCGGTGAAGGCGCGGATGACCTGACAGATGGCGTCGGCCTCCCGGATGTTGGCCAGGAACTGGTTACCCCGGCCCAACCCCTCCGAGGCGCCCCGGACGATGCCGGCGATGTCGACGAAACTCACCGTGGCCGGCAGTTCGCGCGCCGAATCGAAGATCTTGGCCAGTACGCCGAGCCGGGCGTCCGGCACTCCGACCACGCCCACATTCGGCTCGATGGTGGCGAACGGGTAGTTCGCGGCGAGCACGTTGTTACGGGTGAGCGCATTGAACAGGGTGGACTTGCCGACGTTGGGCAGGCCGACGATGCCGATAGTGAGAGCCACGAGGTGCCAGTCTACGGGTCAACCGGCGCCGGCTTTGACCCCGGTGAGCCCGGTGAGCCCGGTAAACGCTGGCCTCCACGAAAATGTCGGACCCGCAGTTCACGATAGGTCCATGATCGCTTTCGCATTCCTGCTGGTCGGGCTGGCGCTCGGCTGCGCCGTCGGATATCTGACCGGACGCAATCGGGCCGCCCTGTCCCAACTGGCCCAGGCCCGGGTCGAGGCCGCCCGTTCCGGCTCGGCGTCGGATCTGGCCGCTCGCCAGCACTCGATCGAGGCCCTGGTGACTCCGATCCGGGACGCCCTGGAACGGGTTCAGGCTCAGCTGCACACCTCCGAACGGGACCGGTTGGCCGCTACCTCGGCCCTGGACGAACACCTGGCCCAGCTGCGGATATCGGCCGAGGGGCTGCGGTCCGAGACCGGGCAACTGGTCACCGCGCTGCGGGCACCACAGGTCCGTGGCCGTTGGGGTGAACTTCAGCTGGAACGGGCGGTTGAGGCCGCCGGTCTGGTCGAGCACATCGACTTCATAACTCAGCCGACTGCCAGCGATCCCGACGGCGTGTTGCGACCGGATCTGGTGGTCAACCTGGTCGGCGGAAAACATGTCGTCGTCGATTCCAAGGTGGCCTTCAGCGGCTACCTGGAGGCGATGGAGGCGCGCGATCCGGCGACCCGCAAAGCCCGGCTCAAGGCCCACGCGCGGCACCTACGCCAGCACGTGGACGATCTCGGCAGCAAGGCCTACTGGCAGCGATTCCAGCCGTCCCCGGAGTTCGTCGTGTGCTTCGTGCCGGCCGATGCTTTCCTCGATGCGGCGCTGCAGCAGGATCCCTCGCTGCTGGAACATGCCTTTGATCGCAACGTCATTCTCGCCACCCCGTCGACCCTGGTCGCCCTGCTCCGGACCATCGGACACACCTGGCGGCAGCAGGCCCTGGCCGAGAACACCCGGCAGGTCAGCGAGCTCGGGCGGCAGCTCTACCAGCGACTGTCGACCATGGGTTCGCACCTGGACAAGCTCGGCCGATCCCTGACCTCGGCCGTGGACAGCTTCAACCAGACGGTGGGCACGGTGGAAGGACGTGTGCTGGTCAGCGCCCGTCGCCTGGCCGAGCTCTCAGTGGTCGACGAACGGACGGAGGGAGGACTGCCCGCACCCGGACAAATCCTCAGCACTACTCGTACTCTCAGCGCAGAAGAGCTGCTGCACACCTGACGATCCAGGTACGGTAAGGCGTCATGCCCCCATCGAATGGAGCGACGTACGTGCCGGACGAGCCTGAGACGTCGTACTACAACGTCCCTGGACGCCGCGCTGCCGCCGACCCATACGGCGGCCAGCAGCGAGCCCGCGGTGCCGAGGCCTACTCCCGGACCCAGGACGCCTACGCCGATCCAACCCGGTACAGCCCCGGCTACGGTGCCTCCGACGGCTACGACGAGTACGGCGAACCAACTCGCGCCGAGGTCCGCCAGCCATCGACCCGACAGGCCCGCAACCGGCCGACCGAACGTGGCCTGCCCGGCTGGATGGCGGTCCTGCTCCTGGTCGTCATCGCCGGCGTGGCGGGCCTGATCGATTCGATCAGTGGCTCCACGGTGCGCGGCGTATTCAACTGGGGCCTGGTCGTGGCGTCCCTGATCGCGATCCTCGTGGTCCGGCGCAGCCAGATGTTCCCGGTCGTGATCGCGCCACCGCTGGTCTACCTGGTCGCCTCAGCCGGCCTGCTCTACGTCCGCACCGGTGGCCTGAGCAGTCGCAGCAAGATCCTCGACGTCGCCACCAACTGGATCGTCTACGGCTTTCCGGCGATCGCCGGTGCCACCGCCGCCGTCCTCGTAGTGGCCGGGATCCGGCTCGTCCTGCGCAAGTAAGGCGGTCGGCTCGGGCGCCGGGTACTAGCCCCGGGCGGTCAGCTTCAGTTCTCGGCGCAGCTCCTGCGGCAGCGCGAAAGCCAACCGCTCCTCGGTGTGTGCGACCTCGTTGACGTCGGCGTAGCCCCGTTCGGCCAGCCAGGTCACGGCATCCTGCACCAGGATGTCAGGCACCGACGCCCCCGAGGACAGGCCCACGCTCGTCACCCCGGCCAGCCAGGCCTCGTCGATGTGGGCGGCGTTCTCCACCAGGTGAGCCCGGTCCGCACCGGCCGCCGCCGCCACCTCGACCATGCGGACCGAGTTCGAGGAGTTGGTCGAGCCGACGACCAGGAACAGCTCGACCTGGGGCGCGATCGCCTTGACCGCGGCCTGCCGGTTCTGGGTGGCGTAACAGATGTCGTCGCTCGGCGGTGACTGCAGGTTCGGAAATCGCTCGCGCAACGCCCGCACCGTCTCCATCGTCTCGTCGACCGACAGGGTCGTCTGGGAAAGCCAGACGACCCGATCGGGATTGCGGACCTCGACCCGAGCCACGTCGGCCGGACCGTCCACCAGCTTGATGTGCTCAGGCGCCTCACCGGTCGTCCCGATCACTTCTTCGTGGCCCTCATGACCGATCAGCACGATGTCGTAGTCCTCGGCGGCATAGCGTCGGGCTTCGTTGTGCACCTTGGTCACCAGCGGACAGGTCGCATCGATGGCCCGCAACTGCCGGGCCGCGGCCTGCTCGTGCACCTCCGGCGCAACCCCGTGGGCGGAGAACACCACAGTCGCACCCTCGGGAACCTCATCGGTCTCGTCCACGAACACCGCGCCCCGCGACTCCAGGGACTGCACGACGTGCAGGTTGTGCACGATCTGCTTGCGGACGTACACCGGCGCCCCGAAATGGTCCAGGGCCCGCTCGACCGTCTCGACCGCCCGATCGACGCCGGCGCAGTACCCCCGCGGCTTGGCCAGGAGGACGCGCTTGGTGGGCTGTGCAGGCTGTTCGGACATGGCTCCAATTCTACGGACCGTTGCCGGCCGCCGGCCCACCGCGAATCCGACCGTCGCCGGGCGGCTCAGGCACCGGTGGCCACGACAACCGTTCGTGGTGCAGGCTTAGGGGCATGGCGACTCTTCCCACACCCATTCGGGCCGCACTGGGCCTGGCCGCGACCGCTATCGACGAGGCCCGCCGGTTGCCCGAGACGCTGCCGCAGTTGCCGGTCGCCGTCATCGGCACCGCGATGCAGGCGTCGCTTCGTGTGCAACAACACATCGCCGAGTACGCCAGCCGGGGCGACGAACTGCTGAGCCAGTTGCGAGGCACGCCGGACGAGGCGCCGTCCTGGGCCACCTTCGACGACGACGTCCC
>CAZZZW010000348.1:0-4517 GCA_964658795.1 Phormidium nigroviride PCC 7112 | reverse complement strand
GAGACCGGCCCGACCAGCAGCAGCTGATGAAAGCTGTTCTGCACCATCATGGTGTTCAGGGCGGCGTCGCCGTGTTCGTAGACGTGCTCGCTGAACACCCAGCCGTTTCGGGCCACGGTGGCGATGAAGATCGCGCCCGCCGTCAACCAGAACAAGGTCCGGCCGGTCCGCGGTCGAGCCTGGCGCCGATCTCGGGACGCGCCGGTGGCCGGACGCGGCGCTACGTCGGGCACGGTCGGCACCGGTAAACGGTATCCGTTCGGTCGGAGCGGCCTTCGCGCAGCGCGCACAGTGGGATGCCGACAGTGGGATGAGCTAACCCGAACGCACTAGGCTGCAACGCGTGAGCAGCCCCGAGGTCGCCCGCCCGTCCATCGTCACCGTGGATGACGATCCCGGGGTGTCGCGCGCGGTCGCCCGGGATCTGCGCCGGCGCTACGGCAACACCCACCGGATCGTTCGTGCCGAATCGGGCGAGCAGGCCCTGGATGCCCTCAAAGAGATGAAACTGCGCGGCGACAGTGTGGCGATCCTGCTGGCCGACTATCGGATGCCGCAGATGAGCGGGCTGGAATTCCTCGAGGCCGCAATGGACATCTACCCCGGTGCCCGGCGAGTGCTGCTGACCGCGTACGCCGACACCGGTGCCGCCATCGAGGCGATCAATGTGGTCGACCTCGACTACTACCTGCTCAAGCCGTGGGATCCGCCGGAGGAGAAGCTGTATCCGGTCCTGGACGCCCAGCTCGAGGCCTGGGCGGCGACCGACTACCGCCCGGTGCCCGAGACCAAGGTGGTCGGCCACCGCTGGTCGGCCCGGTCTTCGGAGGTACGGGAGTTCCTGGCCCGCAACCAGGTGCCCTACCGGTGGTATTCGAGCGACTCGGACGAGGGCAAACGGCTGCTGGATGCGGCCGGCGCCGACGCGCGCGAGCTGCCGGTGGTGATCACGCCGGACGGCGAGGCGATGATCGTCCCGTCGGACAACCAGATCGCCGGTCACGTCGGGCTGAGCACCAACCCGGCCAAGGACTTCTACGACCTGATCGTCATCGGTGGTGGCCCGGCCGGGCTGGGTGCGGCGGTGTACGGAGCCTCCGAAGGGCTGCACACGGTGCTCATCGAACGCACCGCCACCGGCGGACAGGCCGGTCAGAGTTCGCGGATCGAGAACTATCTGGGCTTCCCCGACGGTGTGTCGGGGGCTCAGCTGACCGAACGAGCGCGGCGCCAGGCGGTCAAGTTCGGCGCCGAACTGATCACCACCCGGGACGTCGTCGGACTGGAGATCAACGGATCGGCCCGGACGGTGCGCTTCGCCGACGGCGGATCCATCGATGCGCACACCGTCATCCTGGCTACCGGCGTCTCCTACCGGCAGCTGGATGCCGACGGTCTGCAGCCGCTGACCGGGGCCGGGGTGTACTACGGCTCGGCCCTGACCGAGGCGGCCAACTGCAAGTCCCAGGACGTCTACATCGTCGGCGGGGCCAACTCGGCCGGTCAGGCCGCGGTCTACCTGGCCCGCGGCGCGCGGTCGGTGACGTTGCTCGTGCGGGGTTCGTCGCTGGAATCGTCCATGTCCTACTACCTGATCCAACAGATCGAGGGCATCGACAACATCCACGTGCGGACCTGCACCGAGGTGGTCGAAGCGCACGGCGAGGATCATCTGCAGAAGTTGACGCTGCGTAACCGAGAGACCGGCGAGACCGAGGCGGTCGAGGCCGGCTGGTTGTTCGTGTTCATCGGCGCCGCCCCGCGAACGGACTGGTTGGACGGCACCGTTCTGCGCGACGGCCGGGGCTTCGTCCTCTCCGGCCCTGACCTGGCTCCGGATGGTGGGCTGCCCTCGGGATGGCAATTGCCCCGTCCGCCGTTACATTTGGAAACGAGTGTTCCCGGCGTCTTCGTGGCCGGCGACGTCCGAAGCGAATCGGCCAAGCGAGTCGCCTCGGCCGTCGGCGAGGGAGCCATGGCCGTGATGCTCGTCCACCGCTACATCGAAGGTCTGTCATGAGTACTGAAGGTCAAACCTCTTCGCGCGAGCGCTCATCGGAGGCTCCGCTCCGCTCCGCAGACAGTTCCGGCGAACTGCTCTGCGACATCGACGAGCTGCGCACGCTGTTCCTGTTCGAGAAGCTGACCGACGAACAACTGGCCTGGCTGTGCGAGCACGGCCGGGTAGAGCTGCACGAGCCCGGACCGGTGTTCGCCGAGGGCGATCCGGCCACCTGCTTCTTCGTGCTGCTCGATGGCTCGATCGCGATCGGCCGGCGGGTCGGCAACGACGACGTCGAGGTGAGTCGCACGGACCAGCGCGGCGTGTACGCCGGTGCCTGGAGTTCCTACCTCGGCGACCGGGTGCCACAGACCTACATGAACTCGATGAAGGCGATGACGGACTGCCGGTTCTACGTGCTGTCGGCCGACGACTTCGCCGAGATGATGCGGGACTGGTTCCCGATGCCGGTCCATCTGCTCGAAGGCGTGTTCTTCGGTAACCAGAAGTCGCAGAGCACCGTCGCCCAGCGCGAACGGCTGCTGGCCCTGGGTTCGCTGTCGGCCGGACTGACCCATGAGCTCAACAACCCGGCGGCCGCCGCGGTGCGGGCCACCTCGTCGTTACGCGAGCGGGTGGCCGGCATGCGACACAAGCTGGCCATGATCGCCGGCGGCACCTGGGACCGCGGTCAACTGGAGACGCTGATCAAGCTGCAGGAGAAGGCCGTCGAGCACGTCGCCAAGGCAGCGGAGCTGTCACCGCTGGAAGCCTCCGATCGTGAGGATCAGCTCTCGGACTGGTTCGACGACGACAACATTCGCAGCGCCTACGACATGAGTGCGACCTTCGTCCAGGCCGGCCTCGATGTCGAATGGCTCGATCAGATAACTGAGATCGTCGACGCCGGCATGCTCGAGGGCGCGCTGCGCTGGTTGAACTACACCCTCGAGACCGAGCTGTTGATGAACGAGATCGAGGATTCCACCACCCGGGTGTCGACGCTGGTCGGCGCGGCCAAGCAGTACTCCCAGCTGGACCGGGCACCGTTCCAGGTGCTGGACGTGCACGAACTGCTGGACAGCACGCTGGTCATGCTCAGCCGCAAGATCGGTGCGGTAAAGGTGGTCAAGAACTACGACCGCAGCCTGCCCGACGTGCCCGTCTACGGCGCCGAGCTGAACCAGGTATGGACCAACCTGATCGATAATGCCCTGCAAGCCATGGGTGGAACCGGAACGCTGACGATCACCACCGGTCGCGACGACGACTGTGCGACGGTCGAGATCGGCGACACCGGCCCCGGCATCCCGGACGACATCGTGGGCCGGATCTTCGAGCCGTTCTTCACCACCAAGCCGGTCGGTCAGGGCACCGGGCTCGGCCTGGACATCTCGTGGCGGATCATCACCAACAAACATCACGGTGACCTGTCGGTGCACTCGACACCGGGCGATACCCGGTTCCGGGTCCGGCTGCCGTTGCGGGCGCGCGACGTCAACCCGGAGCTTGCTCCGGCTGACGGGGTTTCGGCATGACGGCGGCGATCAACGCCGAGGTGGTGCCCAGCGGCAGCGGCTGCGTCGAGTGCGACGCGGCCGGCGGCTGGTGGGTGCATCTGCGGCGGTGTGCCGAGTGCGGCCACATCGGCTGCTGTGACTCCTCGCCGGCCCAGCACGCCAGTCGCCACGCGGCCGAGTCCGGCCATCCGATCGTGCAGAGCTTCGAGCCGGGTGAGGACTGGTTCTGGGACTATCAGAGCGAGAACTACTACGACGGTCCGACGCTGGCCGACCCGCAGCATCACCCGGTCGAGCAGTCGGTGCCGGGCCCGGCCGAACGGGTGCCGGCCGACTGGCGCGAACACGTCAACTGAGTTGGCCGTCGACAGCCTGCTGCCGCAGCCCGGCCGGCCGGGACCGCCGTCCCGCTTGAACGTCGCCCTGCCGTACCTGTCCGAACCGGTCAAGCGGTTCCTGTCCCGGGAGGCCGGCAGCTCGGCCATCCTGCTGGCTGCCACCGTGCTGTCGCTGATCTGGGCCAACCTGCCCGGCGGCAGCTACCTCCGGTTCTGGGCGATCGACACCGAGTTGCGGGTCGGCAGCTGGTCACTGCAACTGGACCTGCAACACGTCGTCAACGACACCGCGATGGCGATCTTCTTCCTGGTGGTGGGGCTGGAGATCAGTCGCGAGCTGACGGTGGGGGAGTTGCGCGATCGGCGCACGGTGATCGTGCCGGCCCTGGGTGCGGTCGGCGGATTGGCCCTACCCGCGTTGGTGTTCTTCGCGATCGTGCACAGCGGGCCGGCCGCGTCCGGCTGGGGCATTCCGATGTCCACCGACACCGCCTTCGTGGTCGGTGTGCTGGCTCTGTTCGGGCCCCGATGTCCTGATCAGCTCAGGCTGTTCCTACTCGCACTGGCCATCGTCGACGACATCGGCGCGATCACCGTGATGGCGGTCTTCTACTCCCACGGGATCTCGGTGCCGGCCCTGCTGGTCGCGGCCGTGCT
>CAZZZW010000347.1:0-4527 GCA_964658795.1 Phormidium nigroviride PCC 7112 | reverse complement strand
CGCGGCCGAGCGCAACGAGATCAGGCTGCTGACACCGAGCAGTCCGGATTGGCCGCACTTCGCGCTCGGCTCGATGCACCGGTCGGCCCACCGGCGGGCTGCCGAGTGGCTCACCGGCCGTAGGACCCGTTCGGCCGCGGGTGAGTTGATCCCACCGCTGGCGCTGTGGGTGCGCGGCGACGGCCGATTGAACGAGATCGGAGCACGTTCGATCGCGATCGTGGGCTCGCGCTCGGCCAGTAGCTATGGCGATCACATCGCATCGGACTTCGCCTACGGCCTGTCCCGGCACGATGTGACGATCGTGTCCGGTGGCGCCTACGGCATCGATTCGGCCGCCCATCGGGGGGCCTTGGCCGCTGACGGTCCATCGGTGCTGGTGTCGGCCGGCGGCCTGGATCGTCCGTATCCGGCCGGTCATTCGGCGCTGTACAGCAGGATCGCAGAGCAGGGCGTGCTGGTCAGCGAACATCCCCCGGGCAGTGCGCCCCATCGGCAGCGTTTCCTCAGTAGGAATAGGCTCATTGCCGCCTTTGGCACCGCAACGCTGGTGGTGGAGGCCGGTCATCGCTCGGGCGCCCTGAACACCGCCCGGCATGCCCGCGACCTCGGCCGCCCGGTACTGGCGGTCCCAGGTTCGGTGACGTCGGCCATGTCGGTGGGCTGTCATCGCCTGTTGCAGCGCGATGAGGACCCGGCCCGGTTGGTCACCTCGGTAGCCGAGGTGCTGGCTTATTGCGGCGGGCCACCGAGCGCCGGCGCAGCTCCGCCGGACAGCCGCTGGCCGGCCGAGGCGGATCCGGAGGCTGCGGTCTATGACGCGCTGGACTACCGCGGCCGCGCCGTGCTGGACGGCTTTCCGCCGGCCGCGCCGGCGAGCATGGCGCAACTGGCCCGGCTGAGCGGGATCGCCGAAGGCGTCGTCCAGCAGCTGCTGCCCAATCTGATCGAACTCGGCGCCGTTCGAGCCGTGGACGGGGGTTATCGACGCACCGGCCACTGATGGTCCGTTCGAGACGGGCGTGGCGGGTTGACCGACCCGATCACTCTGACGCATGGTGACGACATGGCCGCTGGGATGAAGGATGACCCGGCGTTGCCCAGGCATCGGCGCCCGCGACGACTGGCTGTGGGGGACCTCCGGACCGGGTTGCCGGCGAGCCTGCAGGAGCAGTTGTCCGATTTCGAGCGTTCGTTGCGGCTGGAACGCAACCGGTCCGAGCACACCGTGCGGGCCTACCTCGGTGATGTGACCCTGCTGCTGGACTACCTGGTGAAGCAGAATCTCTCGACAACGCCGGGTGAAACCCCGTTGGCCGGCCTGACGCTACGTATCCTGCGGGGCTGGCTGGCCGCCCTGCACACCGGCGGGGCGTCCCGCACCACGTTGGCGCGCCGTGCTGCTGCGGCTCGCACGTTCACCCGCTGGGCCTTCCACCAGCACCTGCTCCCGGCTGACGTGGGGGAGTTGTTGGTCAGCCCGCGCCCGCACCGGAGCATTCCGGCGGTGCTGTCCCAGGACGAGGCCGACACGGCGATCGAGGCGTTGACCGGGTCTGAGCCGGAACAGCTCCGGGACCGCCTGATCCTGGAGCTGCTGTACGGCACCGGCATCCGGGTCGCCGAGCTGGTCGGGCTGGACATCTCCGACGTCGATCAGGGGCGCCGGGTGTTGCGGGTGATCGGCAAGGGCGACAAGCAGCGCAGCGTGCCCTACGGCCAGCCGGCCGAGCAGGCGTTGCAGGCCTGGCTGCAGCACGGCCGTTCCGAATGGCTGACGGCCACCTCCAACGGGGCCTTGTTCCTGGGCAGGCGCGGTGGCCGGCTCGATCAACGAACCGCCCGAGCGGTGGTGAATCGGGCCACCGCGGGACTGGCCGGCGGCCGGGGCCTGTCACCGCACGGCCTCCGGCACACTGCGGCGACCCACCTGCTCGACGGCGGCGCGGACCTGCGTGCGGTACAGGAACTGCTCGGGCACGCCAGCCTGGCCACGACCCAGATCTACACGCACGTCTCGGTCGACCGGCTGCGCAAGAGCTTTGATCAGGCGCACCCACGAGCCTGATCGAACGTCGCGTTGCCGCCTCAAGGCCGCGGACGTGGACCCAGCGCGGCGGTCCCAGCCGGAGGCCAATTCACGCCCCGGTCCTCCACCGACGCCCGTGATGGCCGATCATGGCGGCATGAAGGTCATGGCGACATGAAGGACTTCCGGGAGCACCTGCGCCTGGTCCGGCGCGCACCGGAGATGAGCATGCCGGCGGCCGGTCGGTTGAGCTTCGACCGGATCGCGACCTACATCGAGGGCATGGATGCCGGTTCCTCCGGTCGTCTGCTCGACGGCTTCCGCGAGTACTGCCTCCTGCGCCTCGACGCTCCCGATCACCGGTCCTGGCCCACCTTGCTGCGCCGATTGCGGCTGGGGGATACCGCCGCCTCGGTCTTGTTGACCGAGAATCAGGACGCCGACCTGGTCGCCTTCACCTTCGACGTGCTCGATGAGTTCCTGGCCGAGCCGGATCGGCAGGCGATCCGTCGTGAATATCTGTTGTGGCAGCAGCGCCAGCCGGGCTTCGACCTGGCCACGCTGCGGTTCGGCGGCACGCCGGCCGGCCAGATGCTGACCGTCCGGGTCACGGCCCAGCAGCTCGGCGTCGATCGGGCAGCCGTGTTCGACCTGGTCGCACAAGGGCGGTTGACGGTGCACCGTAGCGGCGCCGAGATCCTGTTCCACCCTTTCAACGTCGAACGGCTGGCCGCGACGCTGAAGCAGCGTCCGATCTCGCGTCAACGCTGAACCGACTCGGGACGACGCGGTATCGGCCGTCAGATCAACCCGGCACCTGGCCGCCAGCCCCACGGGACCAGCCGGAGAGCACCTAGCGGCCGCAGCAGGCTGAGTGGATCCACGTAGCGGTCTCCGCTACGGGCGCCCCAGTGCAGGCAGCTGGTCACCGGGCACCCCACGTGGACGCCGTGTAGCCGGCCGAGCACCGCCCCGGCCGGGATGGCCTGACCGACGTGGACCGCGGGCAGCAGCGGTTCGTACTCGGTACTGATCCCGTCGGGATGGAGCACGACCACCACACCTCGGCCGGCGACCGAGCCGGCGAAGCGCACGGTGCCCACTCCGGCCGACCGCACCGCCGAGCCGGGTGCGACCGCCAGATCGAGGCCCAGGTGGCCGGCGCCGTACCGATCGGCCGGCGGATCGAAGCCCCGCACCACCGTCAGCGGGCCGGCCACCGGGGCACGGTAGCCGGTGTCGGCCGGCCGAGCACGCTGCGCCGCCCCGTCATCCGAACCGGCCGACAACAAGGCCAGCACGCCAAGACCGGCCAGAATGGTTCGCACCGGTCTAGCGGATCACGCCGACCGGTTGACCAGTGCGATGGGGCGATTTCTGTGGACGAAGGGCGTCGGCTGTGGACGCCGACGCCGATTTCGCACCGGGGAAACATCCTGGCTACACTGAACCCGCACCCAGCGAGAGCTGGGCGACTTCGCGTGCCCGCCTGTCGAAGTCAAGAGACAGGTAGGCGGCCGACTCGGTCCGGACCTCAGCGGTCCGGTAGATCAAGGCCGCGACACCGGACACCAGGGTGATCGGCCAACCGGCCCGATCGCGACAACCGAGTCCGCGTAGCCAGCACTGGGCTGCGCACGAAACATTAGGAGGACGTGCCCGATGGCCGTCGTCACCATGAAGAACCTGCTCGATTCCGGCGTGCATTTCGGTCACCAGACCCGCCGCTGGAACCCGAAGATGAAGCGGTTCATCTTCACCGAGCGCAATGGCATCTACATCATCGATCTGCAGCAGACGCTGAGCTACATCGACCGGGCCTACGAATTCGTCAAGGAGACCGTGGCCCACGGTGGCAGCGTGCTGTTCATCGGAACCAAGAAGCAGGCGCAGGAGGCGATCGCCGAGCAGGCGACCCGGGTAGGCATGCCCTACGTCAACCAGCGCTGGCTCGGTGGCATGCTCACCAACTTCTCCACCGTCTACAAGCGGCTGCAGCGCCTGAAGGAACTTGAGGCGATGGAGGCCAACGGCTGGGAAGGCACCGCCACCAAGAAGGAACAGCTCATCCTGGGCCGCGAGAAGATCAAGCTCGAGCGCACTCTCGGTGGTATCCGCGAGATGAGCAAGACCCCGAGCGCGGTCTGGATCGTCGACACCAAGAAGGAACACCTGGCGGTCGCCGAGGCGCACAAGCTCAACATCCCGGTCATCGCGATCCTGGACACCAACTGCGACCCGGACGAGGTCGACTACAAGATCCCGGGCAACGACGACGCCATCCGTAGCGCCGCCCTGCTGACCCGGGTCGTGGCCGACGCTGTCGCCGAAGGTTTGATGGCGCGCGCCGGTCTGGCCGCCAACGCCGGTCGCGACGAGAAGCCGGAACCGGGTCAGCTCGGTACGGACGAGCCGCTGGCCGACTGGGAGACCGAGCTGCTGAAGCCGACCGAGAGCGCCGACGCTCCCGTTGCCGACACCCCGACCGCCGACACCCC
>CAZZZW010000346.1:0-4529 GCA_964658795.1 Phormidium nigroviride PCC 7112 | reverse complement strand
TGTCGGCCGGGTCAGGA
The DNA here is from genome assembly GCA_964658795.1 of Phormidium nigroviride PCC 7112. Lineage (GTDB taxonomy): Bacteria > Actinomycetota > Actinomycetes > Mycobacteriales > Jatrophihabitantaceae > Jatrophihabitans_A. The sequence goes on along the minus strand of CAZZZW010000346.1, from coordinate 4,512 downwards.
CCACGGCCGGTAGGGCAGCCGGGACGGTTCAGGCGTCCATGGCCTGTTCGACGGTGGGCCGGATGTCCAGCACCTCGTGCAGGCCGGTGATCCGAAAGACCTTGAGCAGCCGCTCGGCCTTGCAGACCAAGCGGAACGAGACCGGGGCCGCACCGGCATGGTTGTAGGCCGCGACCAGGGCCCCGAGGCCGGTCGAGTCGATGAACTGGAGCCAGCTCAGATCGACGATCACGGACTTGTGGCTGGCGTCGATGACCTGGGTCAGCCGGTCCTTCAGCTGGGGGGCCGAATGCACGTCGACCTCGCCGCGAACCTCGACGATGACGTGCGAGTCCACGGTGCGTTCGTTCAGGATCAGGTCCATAGTGGCCCCTCTCAACCCCCGCTCCCGACGAGTCAGCCTCCGCCCCGCGGTGCGCGGGTGGACCTGACGATCAGCTGGCAGGCATCATCGTGCCATAGGTGCGGCCTGGCACGGCCGAGACCAGCCAAACCCGGATGAGAAAGATCTTGGATCGCGATTACCTATCACCCCTTACTCGATGAACTCCTGCAGAACCGGCCGCCGGACGAACAATCTCTGCGGCACGTGCAGCAGTTACCGGCCCGGCCCGCCGTCCTCGACCGTTGGCCGGACTGGACGCCGCCGGATCTGGTGACCGCATTCGGCCAGCTGGGCATCGAGCACCCCTGGCCGCACCAGGTCGCGGTGGCTGATGCCGCCTGGTCGGGCCGGTCGGTGGTGATGGCGACCGGCACCGCATCGGGCAAGTCGCTGGCCTATCAGGTGCCGATGTTGTCCGCGGCCCTGACCGACCCCCGGTCCCGCTCGCTGTACCTGGCTCCGACCAAAGCGCTGGCTGCTGATCAGCGCCGCTCCATCGTAGGTCTGGGACTGGGCGGGGTCCGGGCCGAGACGCTTGACGGTGACACACCGATGTCCGAGCGGGACTGGATCCGTCAACACGCCAACGTGGTGCTGTCCAACCCGGATCTGTTGCACCGGACACTGCTGCCCCGGCACGCCCACTGGGCCGATCTGTTCCGGCGACTGCGATTCGTCGTACTCGACGAGGCCCACCACTACCGGGGCGTGTTCGGATCCAACGTGGCCTTGGTGCTGCGCCGGTTGCGCCGGATCTGCGCCCGCTACGGCAGCCAACCGACGTTTGTGTTGGCCTCAGCCACCTCGGCCCAGCCCGGACGCATGGCCGAGCAACTCACCGGCCTGCCCTGCCAGGTGGTGGGCGAGGACCTGTCGCCCCGAGGGGCGCGAACCTTCGCGCTCTGGGAACCACCCCTGACCAGCCTGCGGGGTGAGAACTCGGCCCCGTTGCGGCGGGCCGCGGGCTCGGAGGCGGCGCGACTGGTCGCCGACCTGACCGTCGCCGGCGCGCGGACGCTGGCCTTCGTCCGGTCCCGGCGGGGAGCCGAGCTGGCCGCGCTGTCGGTCCAGCGAGCCTTGCGCGAGGCCGAGGCGGGCGACCTGGCCGACCGGGTCGCGGCCTATCGCGGCGGCTTCCTGGCCGAGGAACGACGGGCGATCGAGCGTGCGCTGACCTCGGGTGAGTTGCTGGCCGTGGCCACCACCAACGCGTTGGAACTCGGCATCGACATCACCGGTCTGGATGTGGTCGTCCTGGCCGGCTTCCCAGGTACCTTGGCCTCGCTCTGGCAACAGGCCGGCCGGGCCGGCCGGCGCGGCCAGGACGCGCTGGTCATCTTCGTCGCCCGCGACGACCCGCTGGACACCTATCTTGTGCACCACCCGGAGGCGATCTTCGGCCGCCCGGTCGAGACCGGGGTGATCGATCCGGCCAACCCGCACGTGCTGGCCCCGCAACTGTGCTGTGCCGCGTACGAGGCACCACTCACCGACGTCGACCTGGAGCTCTTCGCGGCCGCCGACGATCCTTCGGGCGAGCAGAAGGTGCGCGCGGTGCTCGAGGCGCTGGCCGGACACGGGTTGCTGCGGCACCGGCCGCGCGGCTGGTTCTGGCTGGATCCGCAGGCGCCCCGGGCCGACATCCGTTCCGGTGGCGGGCAACCGGTCACCCTGGTCGAGGCCGGGACCGGGACCTTGCTCGGCACGGTGGACGCCGCGACCGCACCATCGACCGTGCACGAGGGCGCGGTCTATCTGCATCAGGGCCGCTCGTTCGTGGTGGACCGTCTCGATCTGGACGACCACGCGGCCGTGGTCCATGCCGAGGAGCCGGAGTGGACGACCACCGCCCGGGAGATCACCGACATCGCAATCCGGGACGTGGACGAGTCGGCCGCCTTCGACGGGGTCGAGGTGTTCCTGGGCAGCGTCGAGGTGTCGCATCAGGTGGTGAGTTACCAGCGGCGACGGTTCACCGGCGAAATCATCGACGAGATCGAGCTGGAACTGCCGGTGAGCCGACTGCTGACCAAGGCGGTCTGGTACACCCTGGACCCGTTGCTCCTTTCCGATGCCGGTCTGGCCGAGGTGGCCCTGCCCGGTGCGCTGCACGCCGCCGAGCACGCCGCGATCGGGTTGCTGCCGTTGTTCGCCAGTTGCGATCGGTGGGACATCGGTGGGGTGTCGACCGCCCTGCACGCCGACACCGAGCGTCCGACGGTCTTCGTCTACGACGGGCATCCGGGTGGAGCCGGGTTCGCCGCTCGTGGTCATGCCGTCCTGGCCGATTGGCTGAGGGCAACCCGGACGACGATCGAGTCCTGCGAGTGCCGGGGCGGATGCCCGTCTTGCGTTCAGTCGCCCAAGTGTGGAAACGGCAACAACCCGTTGGACAAACAGGCATCCCTGGTCGTGCTGCGGCTGGTGCTCGACGCCCTGAGCTGATCCGGTCGGCAGTCGGGCGGCTTCGGCCCGGGCCCGGACGCGACGGACACCGACCAGCGGCAGCCTCACCTCGGCAGCGACCTGGACCTGCACCGTTCCGGAGCGCCCTCCGGGATCGAGCTGAACCGAACAGGCCGTCATAGAAGCATGATTCTGGATCGCCACGGTGCCGGCGCTGGAACAGCTCGCGTCGTCCACGCCGATGTGTTGCGCCCCGGCCAGGGCGGCGAGATCGGCCGCCGCCTCGGCCCGGTGCCGAGCCAGGATGGCTACCGACCAGGTCGTCACCAGCGCACTGAGCCCGAACAGCAGTCCGGTCAGGCCGAGGACCCAGATGGTGGCCGAACCGCGCTCGTCCTTTCCGACGTTGCTCACGGCGGCACGGCACCGTTCGACCCGGTGCCGTCCGGCTCGGCCGCGGCCGTCGCCACCTCGGTGACCGTCACCGACGGCAGCCAGGACACCGGCCGCAGGGTCAGCACCGCGCTGGCCGATACGGATTCGCCTTGTCGGGAAACGGAGATCTGGACCGGTCCGGTCGGAGCGGCGGGCGAACCACGAGAGGCCGCCCGAGCAGCCTCCCGCGCAAGGTCGGCACAGCGCACGCGCGCCTGGGCGACCATGATCGCTGCGACCGACGCCAGCGTGAACAGGACCAGCACCGGCAACACGACCGCCGTCTCGGCGGTGACCATGCCGTCGTCCCGGCCGAGCGCGCCACGGAGCCGACGGATTCGGCCGATCACAGCGACACATTCAGGGCCGAGGTGAGGATGTGTGACAGGGCGCTCTGCACCTCCGAGGATTGCACCACCTTGAACAGCACGGCGGCAAAGGCGACCGCGGCCACGGTGCCTACCGCGTACTCGGCGGTGCTCATGCCGGCCTCCGCGCAAGCGCGAACGTGTCGGAAACGTCGGGTGATTCGCTGGTAGAAGGTCATGCCAACAGCCAACCGTCGGGGGCGCCGCAGGAGGTGGCCACAACCGGATCTGTGGACAACCGCGGCCGCTGTGGACAACCGCTCGACAGCCGGCCGCTACGCTGAGCTGCCGAAGGAACGGGCACCGTAGAAGGGCGAACCGCAGTGGGCGTGATCGTGCTGATCGGCTTCATGGGTGCCGGCAAGACCACCGTCGGACGCCAGCTCGCGGAAGCGCTCGACGTCGATTTCATCGACAGCGACGTGCATATCGAGGCCCGACAAGGACGGCCGATCCGCGAGATCTTCGCCGCCGAAGGCGAGCCGGTGTTCCGTCAGCTCGAGCATCAGGCCATCGCCGAGCTCATCGACGGCACCGACCTCGTGCTGGCCGTCGGTGGCGGGGCGGCCGAGCACGAACGGACCCGGCAGGCGTTCGCGCGCGCCACCGTCGTCTACCTCTACGTCAGCTACACCGAGGCGCTGAGCCGGGTCGGCGGCGACCGGGGCCGGCCGATGCTGCAGCGCAACGATCTGACCGACGTCTACCGCCGCCGGCAGGAGACCTACGCCGAATTGGCCGATCTCACCGTCGACACCAGCGGAATCTCACCCGAACAGACCGTGCAGGCGATCCTGCGGGCGATCAAGGACCGGTAGCGATCGGCCGTGCGGGATCGGTGATCCACTGCGACCACGATCCGGGGTAGAGCGCAGCCTGGTACCCGGCCACCTCCAACGCCAGGATCTGGTGGGCCGC
>CAZZZW010000345.1:0-4535 GCA_964658795.1 Phormidium nigroviride PCC 7112 | reverse complement strand
ACCCGGCCGGATCAGCGTCCGCCCGGCCGGACGAACGGGAACGCCAGCGTCTGCCGGATCGAACCGCCGAGCAACATCATCACCAGCCGGTCGACCCCGATGCCCAACCCTCCGGTCGGCGGCATGGCGTACTCCAGTGCGGACAGGAACGCCTCGTCCACCTGCATCGCCTCGACGTCCCCGTCGGCTGCTCGCAGTGACTGCTCGGTGAGCCGGTTGCGCTGGTCGATCGGGTCGATGAGTTCGGAGTAGGCGGTACCGATCTCAGCCCCGAACGCGACCAGGTCCCAGCGTTCGGACAGTCGCGGATCGTCGCGATGCACCCGGGTCAACGGAGAGGATTCCACCGGGAAATCAAGGTAGAAGGTCGGTTCCTGGGTCTGCTTCTCGACCAGTGCCTCGTAGAGTTCGACCACCAGCCGGCCGGCGCTGGCCTCGGCCGGTTTGGAGACGCCATGGTCCCGGCAGACCTGGGCCAGCACCTCGCGCGGGGTGTCCGGCGTGAGGTGCACGCCACAGGCCTGCGACACCGCCTCGTGCACAGTCACCGAAGGCCAGTCACCCGACAGGTCGATCTCCACGCGATTGCCTTGGGCGTCAGTGCGAGTCGCGATCGGGCGCCCGTGCACCGCGGTCGCCACCTCGAGGATCAGCTCCCGGGTCAGGGTCCGCATCTCCAGGTAGTCGGCGTAGGCCTGATAGGCCTCGACCGAGGTGAACTCCGGGTTGTGGGTGGCGTCGGCACCCTCGTTGCGGAAGTTCCGGTTGAGTTCGAAAACCCGGCGCATGCCCCCGACGCACAGCCGTTTGAGGAAGAGTTCCGGGGCGATCCGCAGGTACAACGTGGCGTCGTAGGCGTTGATGTGGGTGACGAACGGACGGGCGTTGGCTCCGCCGTGCACGGCCTGCAGCATCGGCGTCTCGACCTCGAGGTAGTCGCGCCGGGCGAAGGCCTGCCGGATCTCGCGGACCGCCACCGATCGCTTGACCATGGTGTCCATGGCGTCCGGATTGACGATCAGGTCGACGTGCCGCAGCCGGATCCGGGCGTCCGGATCGGCGAAGCCGGCATGGGTATCGGGCAATGGCCGCAGGCATTTCGCCGCCATCTGCCAGCTCCGGGCCAGTACTGACAACTCGCCCAGCCGGCTGGTGACGACCTCGCCCTGAACCGCCACGTAGTCACCGAGGTCGAGCGTCGTGCGAGCCAGCCGCTGCGCGTCCGCACCCAGGTCCTCGGCATCCAGCATCACCTGGATGCGGGCCGGGCCGTCCTGCAGCATCAAGAAGGTCAGGCCGCCGAAGTCTCGCAGCGCCCGGATCCGGCCCGCGATCGCGACTTCGGCGCCGGTGCGGTGGTCAGCCGGCAGATCGGAGAATTGCTCGACCACCGCGGCGATATCGCGATCGCGCGGCACGGCCACCGGATAGCCGGACTGGCCGGCCGCGGCCAGCCGGGACAGCTTGTCGACCCGGACCTGCTGCTGCTGGGACAGCCGCCGGATCGGCCGGACGGGTCGGCGCGCCACCTGTGACAGCGCGTTCACCGCATCGGCAAAAGGCATCCGGTGGCCTTCGAAGACGACGTCGCCGTCGCTGCTGCGCTCCCGGGCGCCGCCAAGCGAGGGCAGGAAACCCTCGGCCGAACCGGCGGCGACCGCGACCCGGGTCAGCGTCAATCCGGTGTCGTAGCAGAGGTAGCGCGGCGTCCAGCGGGGCAGGTAACGGGCGTTGGAGCGGTACAGGCTTTCGATCTGCCAGAACCGGGAGGCGAAGGTCAGCACCCGGCTGCTCAGCCGGACGAAGGGGCCGGACCCGACCCGCTCGGCGGCACCGAACACCCCGCGGAACATGGCGAAGTTGAGCGAGATCGCCCGCACCCCGAAGTCGTCCCGGCCGGCGCTGACCAGCTCGGCGACCATCGCCTCGACCAGGCCGTTCTCCGAATCCCGGCTGCGTCGCATCAGATCCAGCGACAGGCCGCGTCGACCCCACGGCACCATCGACAACACGCCCCGCAGCCGGCCGTCCTGATCGTGGGCCAGCACCGCCACACAGTCGCCGTCGACCGGATCACCCAACCGGCCCAGCGCCATCGAGAAACCACGCTCGGTGTCATCGCCACGCCACTGCTCGGCCACGGTGTCGATCTCGGCCAACTGGGCGGCGGTGAGATCGGAGTGCCGATGCACGGTGATCGTGTAACCGGCCCGCTGCACCCGTCGGACCGCCCGCCGGACCGGCTGCATGGTCGGGCCCTCGAGGGTGAAGGTGTCGGTGTCGATGATCGCCTCGTCACCGATCGGTAGCGCCTTGAGACCGGCCGCGATATAGGCCCGGGCGCCCTCCTCGCTGGCCGACAGGACTGCCGGGAACCAGCCGAAGGAACGGGCCTCCGCGAGCCAGGCCTCGATCGCGCCGGGCCAGTTGGCCACATGTCCGATCGGATCGGCGCTGGCCAGGCTGACGTTGGCCAGCACCCGGTAGGTGACGGCCGCGCTGCGATCGGCGTTGAAGACGACCGACTTGTCGTGCCGGGTGGCGAAGTAGCCCAGGGAGTCCCGGTCTCCGGAGTTGAGCAGCAGCCGGCGGATGTCCAGCTCGTCCTGTGCGGTCAGATAGACCTTGGACCGGGCCGAGCGGAGGAAGATGACCGAGGCCGCCACCAGCGCCGCGGCCGAGATCAGGCCGGCCACCGCGGCGACCCAGTGATGCCCGTGCTGGCCCTGCCAGCCGAGGTCGGAGCTGGACGGCTCGAGACCGAGCGCGACCCGGACCGACCAGCCGAGTTTGCGACCGATGCCGGTCAGATGGCCGGGGAAAGCGAAGTTCAGCACCACCGCCACGGCCATCGACGCGAGCAGACCGGAGACCAGCACGCCGAGCGCGAGCCACCGCGAACCGGGCTCGAGCCGGGATGAGAAGGCGCGCCGGCTCAGCCACAGCAGGACGACGATGATCACGGTCAGGCCGGCGTTGACCACCAGCAGGATCGAGTCGAAGGTGCCGATGTCGCGGGCATCGCGGACGTTGAACAGGACCGCGCACAGATAGATGACCAGATAGATCGCGGCCAGCGTCTGAAAGGCCAGCAGCAGCCACCAGACGAAACGCACCCGGCGTCGGACCGCGCCGCCGATCACGAAGAGCAGGACGATGGAGAACAGGCTCGGCCCGACCGGCAGGTTCACCAGGCCGAAGATGTCGTCGACCCGGTGGACCCAGTGCATGGGACGCAGCACGAGGCTGAGTAGGGACCAGAAACCGGCTAGCACGATGATCCGGCCGCACAGTGAGGCGAACTTCTCGCGCCACCCGGTGACCGGGGTGGGTAGTGCCTTGCTCACTGGCTCGGACGGTACGACGGCCGCGCTCACCCGGCTCCTTCCCCTAGAAGTCTCAACGCTGCCTTTACGCTACGGCAACAGGCCTGTGAGCTGCCGATGGGCGCGGTTCGGCCGGGTTCGTCGGCGCGGTGGCCCGGGAACAGCCGGCCGCCTACCGTGGTTGCACGGGGTGCATGCATCCACACCGAGGTAGGGGAGACCATGACTCAGGAATACGAGAAGGCCATCCTGGCCGGCGGTTGCTTCTGGGGAGTGCAGGAGTTGGTTCGGACGCGCCCAGGTGTGCTCTCGACCCGCACCGGCTACACCGGTGACGAGAGCACCCCGAACGCGACGTACCGCCGGCACGGCAACCACGCCGAAGCGCTGGAGATCGTGTTCGATCCGAGCCAGACGTCCTACCGCGAGTTGCTGGAGTTCTTCTTCCAGATCCACGACCCGTCGACCAGGAACCGGCAGGGCAATGACATCGGCGCCAGCTATCGGTCGGCGATCTTCTACACCAGCGACGAGCAGCGGCGGGTCGCCGAGGACACCATCGCCGACGTCGACGCCTCCGGACTGTGGCCGGGCAAGGTCGTCACCGAGGTGGTGCCGGCCGGTGCGTTCTGGGAGGCCGAGCCCGAGCATCAGGACTACCTGCAGAAGTACCCGAGTGGTTACACCTGCCACTTCGTCCGGCCCGGCTGGCGGCTACCCAAGCGCGCGGAATCCCTCAGCTAACTACCCCCGTCTAACTACACCCGCCCGGTCAGGCCGGTCGCTGGTTCGCCAGCGGCCGGCCTGATTCGTGTCCGGCCCGGACCAGCAGCGCGAAGGCGACGACGCCGGCCGCGGTTGCCAACGCGATCGGCTGGCCCACCCCCTGACCATGGGTCACGGTCACCGCGTCCAAGGCGATGCCCGCGCAGCCCAGGCAGCCGAGCAAGGCCAATCCGGCTCCGGCCACCGTGGCGGCCGGCCAGGTGGCCGAGGTTGTCCACCGCCGTTTGAGCAGCGTTCGTAAGCCTATTGCCAGTAGTCCGAGGACCAGGGCCGCGGCGGCATTCCGGAGGAAGTCGTCGGCGTGATCGGCGATCATGGCCGAGCGGCAGTCGCCGGCGCCGGGATACAGCCGCAGCCAGCGAGCGCAGTCGGAGCCGGAGTAGGCACCGGTCGGAAAGGCGGTGGCGATCGCCGCTGGACCCC
>CAZZZW010000344.1:0-4539 GCA_964658795.1 Phormidium nigroviride PCC 7112 | reverse complement strand
CAGCCCGGATTCGGTGCGGGCCCACAACAGCTCGAACCCCGGCGGGGGAACGGCCGGAGGCGGCGGGGCGATCGGGCTACCGGCTCCGCCCCCGGCGTCGGGTCCGAGTTCCGCTCCGGCCGGCGGCAGCCCCCGCACGAACGTCGGCAGCCCGTCGGCCCCCGATTCTTCGGACGCTCGTTCCGACGGTGGGCAATCCTCGTCCCGACCTTCCGGCGCGGTCCCGGCCCGATCGACTTCGGCCCAGCTACCCAAGGTGAAACTACCCAGCCGGACCAGCTCGTCCTCGGCGAGTTCGGTGCCGTCCACGGCCAGCAGCTCACCGAGTGCCACCTCCTCGGCATCGGCCGCCAAGCCGGGTTCCGGCTCGGTCGGACCGACCGTCGTGGCTGTCCTGGTGATCGTGGGCATCGCCGCCTTGGCCGGCTGGCAGTTCTGGCGCCGGAAGCAGGCAAGTCGGTACTCATGAGTGACCGAGCAGCACAGTTGGGTGGCCGACGGCTGCCCCGCTCGCTGCACCCGATTGCCTGGTGGATCTGGGCCGCCAGCCTCGGCGTGGCCGCGACCCGAACGACGAATCCGCTGCTGTTACTGCTGATCCTCGCCGTGCTGGGCTACGTGGTGACCGCTCGCCGGACCGCGGCACCCTGGGCCAAGGGCTTCAAGTACTACTTGTGGTTCGCCCTCGTCGTCATCGCGATCCGGGTGATCTTCCGGTCGGTGTTCAGCTCCGGCGTCACCCCGGGCGACCACATTCTGCTGTCCTTGCCGCATATTCCGACACCGCACTGGTACGCGGGGGCGCAACTCGGTGGTCCGCTCAGTCTGGAAGCGACGCTGTCCGCGGCCATCGACGGATTGCGACTCGGCGTCCTGCTCTGCTGTCTGGGGGCGGCCAACACCCTGGCCAACCCGAAGCGGGCGCTGCGCGTCTTGCCTGGTGCACTCTACGAACTGGGCGTCGCGGTGACCGTGTCGATCAGCGTCGCCCCGCAGCTGGTGGAGAGCGCCCAACGGGTCGCTCGGGCCAGAAAACTACGTGCCGGAAAGGCACGCGGCTTTCGCGCGCTGCGCAGCATCGCGGTACCGGTCCTGGAAGACGCGCTGGACCGATCCTTGAAGCTGGCGGCCGCGATGGACTCCCGAGGCTACGGCCGGGCTGGTCGGGCCACCCGGTCGTCGCGGGCCCTGACCGGTGGGCTGATGCTGCTCGGTCTGCTCGGCCTGTGCGTCAGCATCTACGGCTTGGGCGATCCGAACGCGCCGAAGCTGCTGGGTGTCCCCAGCCTGATCCTCGGCCTGTTGCTCTGCGGAACCGGTCTGGCCCTCGGCGGTCGTCGGGTCCGGCGGACCAGCTACCGGCCCGATCCGTGGCGGCTGCCCGAGTGGCTGGTGGCCGGTTGTGGGCTGGTGTCGGCGGCATTGCTGTTCGTGTCCGAGAGCTATGACCCGGCCGCGCTGAACCCGTCGCTCTACCCCTTGACCTGGCCCGGCCTGCCCCTGATCCCGACCGGCGCCATCCTGATCGCGATCATCGCCGGCTTCGCCGCGCCGGTACCACCGGCCGGACCGGTCAACAGAAATCCGGCACAGACTGCCGAAACTCGAACGGCGGTGTCGGTGTGATCCGCTTCGACCAGGTCAGCATCAGCTACGACGGCCTGGACCGGCCGGTGTTGCGAGACATCAGCTTCGAGATCCCCGAGGGCGAGCTGTGCCTGGTGGTCGGCCCGACCGGCGTCGGCAAGTCCACCCTGCTCGGGGCGATCAACGGGCTGGTGCCGCACTTCACCGGCGGCACGCTGGCCGGCCGGGTGCTGGTCGACGGCCGTAGCACCGCGGACAACCCGCCGCGGGAGCTGGCCGACGTCGTGGGCGTGGTGTCCCAGGATCCGCTGGCTGGCTTCGCCACGGACACCGTCGAAGAGGAATTGGCTTACGGGATGGAGCAATTGGCCGTTCCGCCCGCCGTGATGCGCAAGCGCGTGGAGGAGACGCTCGACCTGCTCGGGTTGGCCGACCTGCGGCACCGGGCGTTGCGAGAGCTGTCCGGGGGCCAGCAACAACGGGTCGCGATCGGCTCGGTGCTGACCGCGCATCCTCGAATCCTGGTACTGGACGAGCCGACCTCGGCCCTGGATCCGACCGCAGCCGAGGAGGTGCTGGCCGCGATCACCCGGCTGGTGCACGACCTGGGCGTGACCGTGGTACTGGCCGAACATCGCCTGGAGCGGGTGGTGCAGTACGCCGACCGGGTGCTGTATCTGGCCGGGGATGGCCGGATCGTCGACGGCGCCCCGACCGAGGTCTTCGAGCAGACCAGCATCGCGCCGCCGGTCGTCGAGCTCGGCCGGCTGGCCGGCTGGCAGCCGCTGCCGTTGTCGGTACGCGATGCCCGCCGGGCGGCCGGCCCCTTGCGCGCACGGCTGGCCGGGGTTCAGCCGAGCGAGAAGGCCCGGGCGGCGCACACGGACCTACTCACCGCCGACCGGATCGTCGTGCGCTACGGCGAAGTCGTCGCGGTGCGCGAGGTCGGGCTGACCCTGCGTGCCGGCGAGGTGACGGCCCTGATGGGTCGCAACGGCTCGGGTAAGTCGTCCTTGTTGTGGGCCCTGCAGGGCTCGGGGCCGCGGCAGCACGGCAGCGTCGAGGTGGCCGGCCACGACCCGAAGCGGCTCTCCCCGTCGAAGGCCCGGACCCTGGTCGGTCTGGTGCCCCAGACCCCGACCGACCTGCTCTACCTCGACACGGTCACGGCCGAACTGACCCAGTCCGATCGGGAATCCGAGCAGCCGACCGGTTCGGCCCGCCGGATATTGGACCGGCTGGCTCCCGGCATCGACGGCGAACAGCACCCCCGTGACCTGTCCGAGGGACAGAAGCTGTCGCTGGTGCTGGCCATCCAGTTGACGGCCGCGCCCCCGGTCATGTTGCTCGACGAGCCGACCCGCGGCCTGGACTACATGGCCAAACGCGCCCTGATCCGGATCATCACCGAGCTCGTGACCGATGGTCGCAGCGTGCTGATCTCGACTCACGACGTCGAATTTGTCGCCTCGGCCGCGGATCGGGTGGTGGTGATGGCCGACGGCGACGTCGTGGCCGACGGGCCGACCGCCGACGTCATCGTGGCCTCACCGGCCTTCGCCCCGCAGACCGCCAAGATCCTGAGCCCGTTGGAGTTTCTTACGGTGCAGCAAGTAGAAACGGCGTTACAGTCATGACGCCGCTGACCACCACCCGGGCGATCCGGCTGCACCCGCGCGCCATGATCGCCGTCGTCCTGGCCGCCGCGGTCGGGCTGGCCGCCTTCGTGTGGCCGTTCGTCGTCGCCCCGGGCAAGTTCGGCGACACCTACACCCCGACCCTGCTGTTCGGCCTGGTTCTGGTGGTCGTGCTGGCCGTGGTGTTCGCCGAGATCGCCGACGGCGGTATCGACTCCAAGGCCCTGGCCATGCTCGGTGTGCTGTCCGCGGTCAATGCCGGGTTGCGTCCGCTCGGCGCCGGAACCGCCGGTGTAGAAACGGTGTTCTTCATCCTGGTACTGGCCGGACGGGTATTCGGGCCGGGCTTCGGCTTCAGCCTGGGCTGTACCTCGCTGTTCGCCTCGGCCCTGCTCACCGGTGGCGTCGGGCCGTGGCTGCCGTACCAGATGTTCGGCTGCGCGTTCGTCGGCCTGCTCGCCGGATTGCTGCCCGAGCTGCGCGGCAAGGCCGAGGTGCTCATGCTCGCGGTGTACGGATCGGTGTCCGGTTACCTGTTCGGATTCCTGCTCAACCTGCAGTTCTGGCCGTTCTCGGTCGACCGGACCAGCTCGATCTCCTACCTGCCCGGGTTGTCGTTCACCGAGCAGTGGCACCGGTACTTCGTGTTCGACGCCACCACGTCCTTGGGCTGGGACACTGGTCGCGCGGTGACCAACTTCATCTGCCTGCTGCTGGTCGGGCCCGCTTTGCTGGTGGTGTTCCGCCGAGCAGCCCGCAAGGCCCGCTTCGAAGCACCGGTGCACTTCGTCGAACCGACAAGCGTGGGCCGCTAGCTGTGTTCGATTGGCCAGCGGCCCGAAAAGCGTGGGCCGCTAGCTGGACAGCCGATCCCCCGTAGCAGAGCCCCGGCTGTCCAGCGCGCGGACGGGAAATAGCCGAAACGGCCAGCTCCGGGACTGGACGCTAGCCCCATTTCTCAGCCCTGAGAAGAGCAGGCCGGATTAGTCGACTTCGTCCGCGGCGCTCGAGCGCTCGAGCTGATCCACCAGTCTGGACAACGCCGGCAGCGACGACCCGATCGCATTCCGGTCCGGCCCGGACAGCGTCGCCAGCGCCTCGGCCAACCGACGCTCGTGCGCGGCCTGCCAATCGGCCAAGGTCCCAGAGCCGGCCACGGTCAGCGCCAACCGGACGGCCCGCCGGTCACTCGGGTCGGTGCTGCGTTCGACCAGGCCGGCGACCGTCAACTGCTGGATCAGAGTGCTGACCGTGTTGTTGGCCAGCCGGTGACGCGCGGCCAGATCATTGAGTCGTAGATCCGGTTCATCCTTCA
>CAZZZW010000343.1:0-4542 GCA_964658795.1 Phormidium nigroviride PCC 7112 | reverse complement strand
CAAGGGTCTGATGTCGGAATGGAAGGCCGCGCCACGCGCCAACCGTGCCACCGAGGACGCCCTGTGGAAGCGATTCCGGGCCGCACAGGATGCCTTCTTCGAACGCCGGTCGGGTGTGTTCGCCGAGCGCGATGCCGAGCAGGCGCAGAACCTGAAGGAGAAGGAGGCGATCATCGTCGAGGCCGAGGCGATCGACATCTCCAACCCGCGGCAGGCCCAGGTACATCTGCGGGACCTGCAGGAACGCCTGGAGTCCTTCGGGCACGTCCCGCGCGAGGCGATGCAGCGGGTCGAGGCGCGGATGCGGGCGGCCGACCAGCGGGTGCGTGACTCGTTGGACGCGGAGTGGAAGCGCAGCGCCCCGGAGTCCAACCCGTTCCTGGCTCAGCTGAAGGAGCGGTTGGCCGAAGCGGAGGCCAAGCTCGCGAAGGCTCAGGCCTCCGGCGATGCCGGCCGGATCGCCAAGGCGGAGGCTGAAGTCGCCCAGCGCAAGTCACTGATCCCCGGCAACTGAGCCCGCATCGGTCCCAGCAGCCAGTCGCCCAGCGCAAGTCACTGATCCCCGGCAACTAGCCCAGTTCGCCCGTCAGTAACGAGGAAGACGCGATCAGCGGGCGCGAGTGCCGATGCTCAACAGCGGCGACTTCGGCTGTTGTGTTGCCGGTTTTTGGCCGTGTCCGCGCCACGCGCGGTGCTCGGTGATCGGCGCATCGGCAACCAGGTGGTGCGGTGCGGCGTAGGTGATCTCGGCCGTGACCGAATCCCCGGCACCGACCGGTAGCGCACCGGGTGCGACGTGCACGAGCCGGCCGTCGCGGGCGCGGCCGGAGATGCGAGCGTTGGCGGCATCCTTCTTGCCCTCGAACGAACTGACCAGCACCTCGGCCGGCGTACCGATCAGCTTCCGGTTCTCGTCCCAGCTGATCTGCTCCTGCACGGCGACCAGACGCTCATAGCGCTCCTGGACCACGGCCTTGGGAATCTGGTCGGCCATGGTCGCCGCCGGGGTTCCCGGCCGGGGCGAGTACTGGAAGGTGAAGGCGCTGGCGAACCGGGCTCGTTCGACGACCTCGATGGTGCGGTCGAAGTCGTCACCGCTCTCGCCCGGGAACCCGACGATGATGTCGGTGGTGATTGCAGCGTGGGGCATCGCGGAGCGGACCGATTCGATGATCTCGAGATATCGGGCCCGGCGGTAGGACCGGCGCATCGCGCGTAGCACCGGGTCCGAGCCCGACTGCAGCGGCATGTGCAGCTGCGGGCAGACGTTCGGGGTCTCGGCCATCGCGGCAATCACGTCGTCGGTGAAGTCGCGTGGATGCGGACTGGTGAACCGAACCCGGTCCAGGCCCTCGATCGAGCCGCAGGCCCGCAGCAGCTTGCCGAACGCCAACGGATCGCCGAAAGACCGGCCATAGGAGTTGACGTTCTGTCCGAGCAGCGTGATCTCGCTGACGCCATCGGCCACCAGGGTCTCGATCTCGGACAGCACGTCGCCGGGGCGCCGGTCGGTCTCCTTGCCTCGCAGGCTCGGGACGATGCAGAAGGTGCAGGTGTTGTCGCAACCCACCGATACAGATACCCAGGCGGAGAAAGCTGAATCACGACGGCTGGGCAGGTCGGATGGGAAGTTCTGCAACTGGTCGAGAATCTCGACCTGCGCCTCGCGGTTGTGCCGGGCGCGTTCGAGGAGGACCGGCAGACTGGCCAGGTTGTGGGTGCCGAACACGACGTCCACCCACGGCGCCTTGTCGATGACCCGGCCCTGGTCCTTCTGGGCCAGACAGCCTCCCACCGCGATCTGCATGTCCGGCCGCTCCGCCTTGATCGGAGCGAGCTGGCTGAGGTTGCCGTACAGCCGGTTGTCCGCGTTCTCTCGCACCGCGCAGGTGTTGAACACGACCAGGTCGGCCTCCTTCCCGCTCGGGTCGTTGGAGCGGGTGTAGCCGGCCTTCTCCAGCAGCCCGGAGAGTCGCTCGGAATCGTGCACGTTCATCTGGCAGCCGTAGGTACGGATCGCATACGTCGGCGCGGAGGTCAACTCGGTCATGGCAGCGTCAAGGGTACGGGAGCCGGTCAGTGCGCGACTTCGGTCGCCCGCGACTCCCGGACCACCGTCACCCGGATCTGACCGGGATAGGTCAGCTCGTCCTCGATCTGCTTGGCGACCTCACGAGCCATCACACCGGCGGCGAGGTCGTCGACCTCGTTGGGCAGCACCATCACCCGGACCTCGCGGCCGGCTTGCATCGCGAAGACCCGCTCCACGCCGTGCTTGGCGCCGGCGATCTCCTCGATCCGCTGCAGCCGCTTGACGTAGGCCTCCAACGACTCCCGCCGGGCGCCGGGACGCGCCGCCGAACAAGCATCGGCAGCCTGGGTCAAGACCGCCTCGACAGTCTTCGGCGCGACCTCGTTGTGGTGGGCCTCGACAGCGTGCGCGACCGCCTCGGACTCGCCGTACTTGCGTAGCAGTTCGGCGCCGATGATCGCGTGACTCCCCTCGACCTCGTGGGTCAGCGCCTTGCCGATGTCGTGCAGGAACGCCGACCGCTTGATCAGGGTCGGTTCGAGGCCGAGCTCGGCGGCCATGATGCCAGCGATGTGAGCCGTCTCGACCAGGTGGCCAAGCACGTTCTGCCCATAACTGGTGCGGTATTTCAGCCGGCCGAGCGTCGGGATCAATCGCTCGTCCAGGTCGGTGATACCGACGTCGGCCAGTGCGTCGCGCGCGGCTCGCAGACAGAGCTCGTCGACCTCGACCTTGGCCCCCTCGTAGATCTCCTCGATCCGATGCGGGTGGATCCGGCCGTCGATCACCAGCTTCTCCAACGTAATCCGGCCGATCTCGCGTCGGACCGGATCGAAGCAGGAGAGCAGCACAGCCTCGGGTGTGTCGTCGATGATCACGTTGACACCGGTCACTGACTCGAACGCGCGGATGTTACGGCCCTCCCGGCCGATGATCCGACCCTTCATCTCATCGCCCGGCAGGTGCAGCACGCTGACCACGGTTTCGGTCGTCTGTTCGCTGGCCACCCGCTGGACCGCTTCGACCACGATCGCGCGCGCCCGCTCGGTGCTCTCGGCCCGAGCTTCGGCCTCGACCGAACGGATCAGGGTGGCCGCGTCGCGACGCGCGGTGGCTTCGACCGCGGTGAGCAGCTCCTGCTTGGCCTCCTCGGCCGTCAGCCCGGCCAGTCGCTCCAAGGTCGCGGTGCGTTCGCGATCGAATTCTTCTCGCTCGTGGTCCAGGGCCTGGCGTTGTTCGGCCAGCTCGGCCTCGACCACGTGGCGCCGTCCGGCCAGCTCGGACTCAGCGGCACGAAGCCGACCGTCGGCATCGGCGAGGCTGGTGGCCCGCTCGTCCAGTTCGGCCGAACGGCGGTCCAACTCGACCCGCTGGGACTGCGAACGCGTCTGAGCCGCATCCATCTCCGAGCTGTGGAGCGCCTGTTCGCGTTCGGCCGTTCGACGAGCGTCGGCGAGCAGATCGGCTGCCTTCTCCTCAGCTCGGGCCACGCTGGCTGCAGCGCTGGCTCGGGTCGCGTCAGCTTCGGTGTTCGCCGCTCGACGGAGCGATTCGATCTCGTTGTCCGCGGCTCGCCGGGCAGATTCGGCATCGCGCCGGGCGCGTTCGCGGATTCCGTCGGCCTCGGCCTGAACGGCGTGCAGGTCGGCCTGCCGGGCTTCTTCGTTCGAATGGCTGGAGCGCTTTCCGAGGACGTTCAGGAACCTCACGCCGAGGAAAAGCAGCAATACGAAAACAGCGACAATCGCCGCAAAATTGATCCATTGACCCACTGACGTCCGCCTTCCCCGTTACGGGGATGAGCCATGGCACGACTCATCGCTCCGGCACAGTCAGGAACTCGGGACGGCGGCAAGCATCACCAGACGTACGCGAAAGGCGCACATCACCGATCCGTAGCGCTGATCGGCGCTGGGACTTCCTCCTTCAGATCGGGACAACAGACGTATACGGGTTATATGTCAGTGCGTCGTGCTGTGTTCACGCCGCGCTTCCGGTTTCCTGATATGCCGAGGCTAAGAACGAATAACGAAACGGTCAAGCAAGCCACTCGGTGGTGTCGACATTCAGCCTCGCAACCGGGTTTGATCGGCGCCGTCGCTGACCTCGGCAATCGGGCCGAGCTCAGCCGAGACCGCCGTCGACGTCACTCTCGGGCAGACCACTGGCATCGACGACCTCTCGCACCACGCGGAACGTCAGCGCCGGAGAATAACCCTTTCGAGCGAGTAAACCCGCCAACCGTCGCGTCTGCACTACCGGCTCGAGGCGAGACATCGATCGCAACTTACGTTCGGCCAGCATCCGAGCTGTTCGATACTCCGAGTCCGAGTCGACCTCGGCCAGGGCAGCGTCGATGATCGAGTCGTCGACACCCTTGGTGCGTAGTTGGCGAGCAAGTTCTCGGCCTGCAAGTCCGCGCTCGGCGAGCTTGCTGTGGACGAAGTCGGTCGCGAAGGCAGCGTCGTCGACCAGACCCACCCGGGTCAGGCGATCAAGCACTCGCCTAG
>CAZZZW010000342.1:0-4557 GCA_964658795.1 Phormidium nigroviride PCC 7112 | reverse complement strand
GGCTTCTTCACGATGCGCGCGTCGGCGGCCTGCGCGGCCATGATCGGAGCCAGCATGCAGGCGCCGCTGTCCGCGCTGGCCCTGGTGCTGGAGTTGACCCACAGCGGGTTCTCCCTCATGGTGCCGATGGTGCTGGCCACCGTCATCGCCACCGCGATCACCCGCTGGATCGATGGTTACTCGATCTATTCCAGCCGGATCAGCGCGGCACCGACCGGTTCGATTCCCTTGGCCCCGATCGCTTGATCTAGACTGGCCCACAACGGCGGTGGGGCTCGCCGATAACCGTGCTCGGAGTCTTCCGAGCGCCAACAGTCCCTACCTTCAAGGCACAGCTGTCGGTTGTGCGCACCGAGTGGAGGTAGTGGCGTGCCGGTACGGATACTGCTCATCGCGATCGGCGGTGGGCTGGGCAGTATTGCCCGCTATTCACTGGGCAAAGCCTGGCCGGACGATCACCACACGCTGCCCTTGACCACGCTGGGGATCAACCTGCTCGGCTCGTTCCTGCTCGGCGTCCTCATCGTGGCCGTGACCGAGACATGGACCGCGCATCCCAACGTCCGGCCGTTCCTGGGCACCGGCATCCTCGGTGGCTTCACCACGTTCTCCACCTTCGCGGTGCAGGCCCAATCGCCGTCGGCCGGTGTCGCCGGCCTCTACGTGCTCCTGAGCGTGCCCGGCGGCATTGCGCTCGCCGCCGCCGGAATGGCGTTGATGCGTAGGGTCAAACCTCGTCAGCGGCGAGTCCTGGACCTGGATCCGGACCTGCCATGACCCTGCTGCTGGTCTTTCTGGGCGGGGCCGTCGGGGCACCGGCCCGGTACGTGGTCGATCGCTGGGTCCAGTCCCGGCGGATACCGTTGCCGGCCGGACGGCGAACGGGTACTCGTCGCCGGATGACGGTGTCGTCCGCGGAGCTACACCTGCCGCTCGGAACATTGCTGGTCAACCTGATCGGCTGCCTGGTGCTGGGCCTGGTCGTCGGCGGCGTCGCCCATCACCACTGGTCGTCCGGCACCCAGGCCCTGCTGGGCACCGGCTTCTGCGGCGGCCTGACCACGTTCTCGACGTTCTCGGTCGAGACGGTCGAGCTCTATCAGGGCAAACTCACCGGACGGGCGGCCAGCTACGTCGTGCTCAGTTGCGCGCTCGGGATCGGGCTGGCCGCCATCGGCTACCGCGTGCTCGCCGCCTGACCGTGCTTGCCAGGAGCGCTCAGACGGTGGTGGCAGCGGGGCCGGACCGGCCGGCGAACCCGGCTGGCAGGTCGAGCTCGGCATCGGCCGGATCCAGCGAGGCCGAATGCCCCGTCACCACAAGCTGATCCTCGACCGAGACAGTGCGCTTGACGATGGCCAGCGCGATCGGCCCGTACTCGTAGTGTTGAACGGCGGTACCGACGAAGCCGACGGTCCGGCCGTCCCGCTCGACCGCCGAACCAGGCGCCGGCAGCTGTTCGGAGTCCCCGGACAGATGCAGCAGCACCAGCCGGCGCGGGGGCTTGCCCAGGTTCTGCACCCGGGCCACCGTCTCCTGCCCGCGGTAGCAGCCCTTGTCCAGATGCACCGCGACGTTGATCCAGCCGGCCTCGTGCGGCAGCGTCCGATGGTCGGTGTCGAGGCCCAGCCGCGGTCGGTGCTGCTCGGCCCGGAGCGCGGCAGCGGCCCAGGCTCCGGTCGGCGTCGCACCGGCGTCCCGCAACCGCCCGGCGATGGCGGCCAGGTCCGGCCGGGGCAGCACCAGTTCGTACCGCCCGGCGAAGGCCCGGATGAACCCGCCACCCGGCAACGCCATTGCCGAGGCGGCCGGCACGGGCAGCCCGGCGTCGGCCAGCACGGCGGTCGCCGACGGTCCGGTCAGGGCGAGAATGGCCCAGCTCGCAGTGACGATCTCGGGTTCGACGCGCTTGAGGAAGCGCATCTTCAGCAGGTAGGCGAGCACCTGCTCGGCCGCACCCGGCTCGGTGTCGAGCCAGATCTGGCCGTCGAACTCCGACAGCACCCAATGCTGCTCGACATGCCCGTTCGGCGACAGCACCAGGGCCTGTGTCGAATCACCTTCGCGCAACAGGGCGACGTGCTGGGAGCAGATGGCGTGCAACCACTCCAGCCGATCGGGCCCCGGCACGATCAGTACGTCGCGGTGGGACAGGTCGATCAGCCCGGCGGCCTCGGCCGCCCGCCGCTGTTCGCCCAGCGGGTCCCCGTAGTGCCAGGCCACGCCGGCATCTGGATGCCCCGCGACCAGCGGGCCGGTCCCGTCCGGATCGGTGGCGACGGGTGGCGCCGCACTCCCGGCGGCCGGCACCGCGCCGGTCCAGTCGAGCAGGGGGGAACGGTAGTCAGTCATGCCGGCCTTTCGAGAGACAATCGGCGCAGGTGCCGAAGACGGTGAAGTGCGACCGGTCCACCGTGAAGCCCCGTTCGTCCAGCAGCCGGGCGAACAGCTCGTCGGCCAGACCCGGCGGCGCCTCGACCACGGACGAGCAGTGGTGGCAGACGACATGGATGTGGTCGTCCTCGGCCAGCCGGTAGGACGGCGCCCCGTGCCCGAGGTGGGTGTGGGCGAGCACGCCGATCTGTTCCAGGGTCTCCAGCGTTCGGTAGACCGTGGTCAGGTCCACGTCCGGGGTCAGCTCGGCCACCTGGTCCGGCGTGGCGTGCACGAGTTGGGTCACAGCATCCACAACACGCTGACGCTGCGCCGTCATCCGCAGGCCGCGTTCCCGCAGCCGGTCGGCCAACGGAACGGTGCGGTCGGTGTGGGAATGGACGTGGCTCATGGCCCGTCCATAGTAGGTCCGCCGGTAGGGTCAGTGGTTGTGACTGAGCGCGTGGTGGCGGTTCTCGGACAGGGCGTGATCGATCCCGATGCACCGGCGGTCCGGGCCGATGACCTGGGTCTGACCCGCGGTGACGGCTGTTTCGAGGCGACCCGGGTGGTCACCGATTCCGGCGGACGGCACCGGATCGACCACCTGTCCGAGCACCTGGACCGGTTCGACCGATCCAGCACCGGCCTCGAGCTGCCCCCGGTCGATCAGGACGCCTGGCGCGACCTCATCGACCAGGCGTTGTCGCACTGGCACCGGCCGGGCGAGGCGATGCTGCGGCTGATGCTCAGCCGCGGCCGTGAGTTCAGGCCGGACGGTCCGATCACCGGCCTGCTGACCATTGTTCCGATGGCCCCGGAGACCCAGCGCCAACGGCGGGACGGCATCGACGTGATCACCCTCGACCGCGGCCTGCCCAGCTCTGGTTTCACCGATCGTCCGTGGTTGCTGGGCGGGGTCAAGACGCTGTCCTACGCCGTCAACGTGGCCGGCCTGCGGGAGGCCCGACGCCGGGGCGCGCACGATGTGCTGTTCGTCAGCAGCGACGGCATCGTGCTGGAGGCGCCGACCTCGACGGCGGTCTGGCTGGCCGACGGGCAGCTGCACACCACCCCGATCGCCGACTCCGGTGTGCTGGCCTCGATCACCCAACTGGCCCTGTTCGCCGCAGCGGCCGGCGCCGGCTTCGAGACTCGACAGACCCCGGCATCGGTGGCTGACCTGCTGGCCGCGAACGGCCTGTGGCTGGTCAGCTCGGGCCGGGGCGTGGCTCAGGTGCTGACCCTGGACGGACGTCCGATCGATACCAAACCCGGCCTGACCACGCAGCTGTCCGAGCTCGCCGGCTTCTGAGTTCGGGGCTGCCTGCGCACCAGCGATGCGATGCGCTCCAGAAGTCAGCGGACGTGTGCTGACTTTTGGAACGCAGACATAGCTTGGGCGCGCAGCGCCAAAATGTGCTGGCACGACAGCCGCAGGCGTCGTACCGTGTTTCTCGTAAGGGAAGGGAGGTGGTCCGTAACTTGAAGTCCTATCGGACACACAAGGGGGTTGCCGCCTAGCGCGGTAGACCCTCAGAACCCCGAGTCGCCGGGCTTGTCCGACCGGCAACAGGCTCACCGTGAGCCGACTCGGGGTTTTTTATTGTCTCGATGTCCCCGGAGGCCGGGCCGACCTGCCGGACGAGCGTCGCATTGAGGTGCGGCCGGTACTCGCCGGGCTGCAGCGCCAGCTCCTGGACGTAGGCCAACTCGTCGTTCGCGGTCAGCGCGTACAGCCGGCGTTCGCCGGAAACCTCTTTCGCTGTCGGGGTGAAGCCGACAGCCGCGGTCGCGAACTCCCAGCGCCGGTCACCGGCCAAGCCGGCGAAGATCTCGACCAGTCCGGCCGCGGTGGCCAACACCAGTTCGGGGGAATCCTCGTTCGAACCAGGGCGGACGAAGCCGTTCTCGCGGAAGGCCGGGCGCAACACCGAACCGTCGTCGGTCAGCAGCCAGGTGTGGGACTCGTAGGCCAGGAAAGGCCGTCCGTCATGCCGGAAACTGACCCGCTGGGCGTAGTCGAAGGCCTCGTCGGTACCGGGCTTGATGCCGGTGCCCCGCCCGGCCCACCGTCCGACCAGCGGCAGCACGGCCAGCAGAGCGTCATGGATCTCGGGTCCGGACCGCAGATCGGACGTGTCAGACAGCTCAGGCAGCTCAGGCAGCTCCGAAGCGTCGGCC
>CAZZZW010000341.1:0-4579 GCA_964658795.1 Phormidium nigroviride PCC 7112 | reverse complement strand
CGCGGGAACACTTCACGTAGCCACGGTCGGGCCGGAAGCCGCTGTCGTACATCGCGTAGAGCACGCGACGGTGTACCGGCTTCAAGCCGTCCCGGACGTCGGGCAGCGCACGGGCCACGATCACGCTCATCGCGTAGTCGAGGAAGCTGCGCTGCATCTCGAGCTGGATGTCGACCGGCTCGATGCGATCGCCGGGCGGCGGGGGCGGCTGGACTTCGGTCACGATTGGCCTCTCATACCTTCACGCTGACAGGCGAAACTGAGTTTCACCTTGCAAACCAAGCTGAAAACGGATGCTGACGAGCTAGCTGGCCTCAGATATCCAAGAACCGGACGTCCTTGGCGTTCTGCACGATGAAGTTCCGGCGCGCCTCGACGTCGTCACCCATCAACACCGAGAACAATTCGTCGGCGGTCGCAGCATCGTCCAAGGTGACCAGCCGCAACATCCGGGTGGCCGGGTCCATGGTGGTCTCCCACAACTCCTTGGCGTTCATCTCGCCCAGACCCTTGTAGCGCTGGATCGAGTCGCCGGCGATGCGCTTACGCCCGCTGGCCTCGCCGTCGGTGATCAGCACGTCCCGCTCCCGGTCGGAGTAGACGTAGTCCGGATCGCCCTTGCTCCACTTGATCTTGTACAGCGGCGGCATGGCCAGGTAGACGTAGCCGTTCTCGATCAACGGCCGCATGAACCGGAACAGCAGCGTCAGCAGCAAGGTGGTGATGTGCTGGCCGTCGACGTCGGCGTCAGCCATCAGCACGATCTTGTGATAGCGCAGCTTGGCCACGTCGAAGTCCTCGTGGATGCCGGTGCCGAGCGCGGTGATCAGCGACTGGACCTCGGTGTTCTTCAGGACCCGGTCGATGCGAGCCTTCTCGACGTTGATGATCTTGCCGCGGATCGGCAGGATCGCCTGGTACATCGAATCCCGGCCGGACTTGGCCGAGCCACCGGCCGAGTCACCTTCCACGATGTAGAGCTCGGAGCGGCCCGGATCGGTGGAACGGCAGTCGGCCAGCTTGCCCGGCAACCCCATCGTGTCGAGGGCGTTCTTCCGCGCCAGCTTGCGCGCCTGCTGCGCGGCCTTCCGGGCGCGAGCGGCCTGGGTCGCCTTGGTGACGATGAGCCGACCCTCGGTGGGGTTGCGCTCGAACCAGTCGGCCAGCCATTCATTGCACACCTTCTGCACG
The DNA here is from genome assembly GCA_964658795.1 of Phormidium nigroviride PCC 7112. GTDB lineage: Bacteria > Actinomycetota > Actinomycetes > Mycobacteriales > Jatrophihabitantaceae > Jatrophihabitans_A. The sequence goes on along the minus strand of CAZZZW010000341.1, from coordinate 3,388 downwards.
AACGAGCGGGCCTCGGAGTTGCCGAGCTTGGTCTTGGTCTGGCCCTCGAACTGCGGTTCACCCAGTTTCACCGAGATGATCGCGGCCAGGCCCTCACGGATGTCGTCACCGGTGAGCTTGTCCTCGTTCGGTTTGAAGATCTTCTTCTCGGTCGCCCACTTGTTGACCACGCCGGTCAGGGCCGACCGGAAACCCTCTTCGTGAGTGCCGCCCTCGTGCGTGTTGATGGTGTTGGCGAAGGTGTAGACCGACTCCGAGTAGGACTCGTTCCACTGCAGCGCGATCTCGGCCGACAACTTGGCGTCGGAATCCTCGGCCTCGAAGTAGATGACGGACTTGTGGATCGGGGACTTCGTGGCGTTCAGGTGCTTGACGAAATCAGCGATGCCGCCGGCGTAGTGGAAGGTGACCTCACGAGCCTCGTGGTCGCCACCGCGCTCATCCTGGACGATGATGGTCAATCCCTTGTTCAGGAAAGCCATTTCCTGCAGGCGCCGCAGGATCGTCGCGAAGTCGAACTCCAACGTCTCGAAGATGCTGCCGTCCGGCCAGAACGTGACGGTGGTGCCGGTCTCCTTGGTGGCCTCGCCCTTCTCCAGGGGCGCGGCCGGTTTCTGGTCGACGTAGGGCTGCCGGAAGACGTTGCCGTCCCGCTTGATCTCGACCTCGAGCCGGGTGGACAGCGCGTTCACGACCGAGATGCCGACGCCGTGCAGGCCACCGGACACGGCGTAGGAGTCGCTGTCGAACTTGCCACCGGCGTGCAGCACGGTGAGGATGACCTCGACGGCCGGCTTCTGCTGCTGGGTGTTCATCCCGACCGGCATGCCGCGGCCGTTGTCGATGACCCGCACACCGCCGTTGGCCAGCAGCGTCACCACGATGCGATCGCAGTAGCCGGCCAGCGCCTCGTCGACGGAGTTGTCGACCACCTCTTGGAGCAGGTGATGCAGGCCCCGCAGTCCGGTCGACCCGATGTACATACCTGGTCGCTTCCGAACCGCTTCAAGGCCCTCGAGGACCTTGATGGAATCGGCGCCGTATTCGGACGCAGCCTTGGGCACGCGGTGCTCCTTCGAAATCGTTCCAGCGATCGGAGATCAACTGGCCAGCTGGATGGCGGGCATCCTGGTGGTGTGTCGGAACCGAGGCTCTCACCTCAAAATCCACTACAGCCGGACGCCACGCCGAACACTTCCCATGTTACCGGTTCGGTCCGACAAATTGCCGCTCGCAGGGCCGCTGAACGAGTCACAGAGCGATTTTCGCGGGAGTGGTGAGTCGGGATACGTGAGGCGGCTTGACGAAATCCGCCTCGTGCTACTCAGCCGCAGACGGTGCCGGTCGGTTCGATCAGCTCAGCCGTAGGTGTCGCGCACGCCCCGGCCGCCGCGCATGGACCACGGGCCGTGTTTCCAGGACGGCCCGGACGGCCCGGAGATGTGCAGCTTCGTCACGGTGTTGGCCGGCATCTCCTTGCCGATCCGGGTCAAGATCTCGCGTTGCATCAGGCGGAGCTGGGTAGCCCAGGCTGTGGATTCGGCCGAGATCCGCAGTTCACCGTCCTTGAGGCTGGTCGGCTGGCACCGCGCCGCGATCTCCGGACCGACCACGCTGGCCCACTGACCGAGCAGGCGCGCTTCGGCCAACGGACCGATCCAGCCGAGATCGTGACTCGAGCGGGCCACGATGGCCCCGATCGCCATCGGGTCCCGGCCGTCCGGACGTGCGCCGCTGTAACCACCGGCCTCACCCGTCCGGCGGCCCCGTCCGTAGCGCCGGAGCCGCCTCGACGGCTGGGCGGCGGCCTTGCCGGCGGCGATCAGACGGGCTGTCCGAAGTGCCTCACTGGCCAGATCTGTGGATTCACTGTCCACCTCAGCTGTGGATAACTCCTCGTCAGCAGCCGGTGAATGCCCATCATCATGGACATTTCGCCACTGATCTTGGTGGACAACCTGTGGAGGGAGCTGCGCCTCGTCCCCGGCGTCGGCTAGGTCATCGGACACGACGCACCTCCCTGTCCATCACGTCGTACCGAGCGCCGGACAACGACTCCGGTACATCAGAGACCACCGCAGAGGAGATCAGCACCTGCTCGGCCTGGCCGGCGATCGTCGCCAGTTGATCCCGCCGCGCGGAGTCCAACTCGGCGAATACATCATCCAGGATCAGCACCGGCTCGGCACCGTCGGCGGACAGCAGGTCGTAGCAAGCGAGGCGGAGGGCCAGTGCCGCCGACCAGCCCTCGCCGTGACTGGCGTAGCCGCGCAGCGGCAGCTCGTTGAGCCGGACCTCGAGGTCGTCCCGATGTGGCCCGACCAGGGTGACACCACGCTCGACCTCGTGGGGACGGACCCGGGCCAGTTCGGCCAACAACGCTGCTTGAAGAACCGAAATCTCGGGAATCACATCGGTGTCATTACCCAGCGAGTTCTCGATCGAGCTGACATAACGTAGGGCGAGCTCACCACTGGACGGGGCGAGTTTGGCGTAGGACGTGACGGCGTACGGGGTTAGGGCCTGCACCAGTTCCATCCGGGCCGCCAGCAGTTGGGCCCCGTGCTCGGCCAGATGTCCGTCCCAGACGTCGAGGGTGGACAGGTCACCGCTCTTGCCGGCGCGCTTGGCCAGGCCGGCCGTCTTGAGCAGAGCGGCGCGCTGTTTGAGCACCCGGTCGTAGTCGGCGCGAACGCCGGCCAGCCGAGGGGTCCGCTGCACCAGGACGTCATCGAGGAACCGCCGGCGTTCGGACGGATCGCCGCGGACGATGGCCAGATCCTCCGGCGCGAACAGCACCGTCCGCAGCCCGCCGAGCAGGTCGCGCGGCCGCGGCACCGGGGACCGGTTGAGCTTGGCCTTGTTGGCCCGGCCGGCCAGGATCTCGATCTCCAGTACCAGTTGCCGGCCGTCCGACACGACTGCGGTCTGCACGATCGCGCGATCGGTGCCGGCGCGGATCAACGGAGCATCGAGGGCGACCCGATGGCTCGACAGCGTCGCCAAATACCCAATGGCTTCAAGGAGATTGGTCTTTCCTTGCCCATTCGGCCCGACCAGCACGCTGACGCCCGGGTCGAAGGCCAGGTCGGCCCGGGGCCAGCTGCGGAAGTCAGCGACGCTCAGATGTTGGACATACAAAGGCGATCAGGATTCGGCTCAGGATTCGTCGACTCAGGACGACGACGGCGCGATCGCATCGGCGGCGGCGATGGCACCGGCCGACTCGACGGCGTGGCCACCGAACTGGTTGCGCAACGCGGCGACCATCTTCATGGCCGGCGAGTCGTCCTGACGCGAGGCGAACCGGGCGTACAGCGCCGCCGTGATGACCGGCAGCGGCACCGCGTTGTCGATCGCGGCCTCGACCGTCCACCGGCCTTCACCG
>CAZZZW010000340.1:0-4603 GCA_964658795.1 Phormidium nigroviride PCC 7112 | reverse complement strand
CACACCGGCTCGCTCGCCGACGACCTGCAGCTGGGTGACCGCGTTCGGGCGCTGCAGGTCGGCCGCGACCAGCAGCGGGGCGTGGCCCTGCTCGCGCAACCAGCGAGCCAGCTTTCCGGCCAGCGTCGTCTTGCCGGCACCCTGCAGGCCGGCCAGCATGATCACCGTGGGCGGGTTCTTGGCGAACACCAGCCGGCGGGTCTCGCCACCGAGGATGTCGATCAGTTCCTCGTTGACGATCTGGATGACCTGCTGAGCCGGGTTCAGCGCCCGGCTGACCTCTTCGCCGGCCGCACGCTCCTTGACGGCGCTGACGAACTGACGGACCACCGGCAGCGCGACGTCAGCCTCGAGCAGGGCCACCCGGATCTCCCGGGTGACGGCATCGATGTCGGCCTGGGACAGCCGACCCTTACCGCGCAGGCCGGTGAAAACTCCGTGCAGCCGGTCGGACAGAGTGTCGAACACGCGTACTAACCCCTAAGTAGGCCGGGAACTGGCCCCATCAGGTTACGGCAGTTAGAGCAGGCCCCGGCCACCGTCGACGTAGATGACCTGGCCGGTGATGTAACCGCTCTCCTCACCGGCGAAGAACGCGGCGGTGTTGGCGATGTCATCGGGCACGCCTCCGCGGCGGACCGGGACGGCCGAGGCAACGGCTTCACGCATCTGCTCGATCGTGGTGCCGACCCGCTCGGCCGTGGCCTTGGTCATCGCGGTCTCGATGAAGCCGGGGGCGATCGCGTTGACGGTGACGCCGAAGGGGCCGAGCTCGATGGCCAGCGTCTTGGTGAAGCCCTGCAGGCCGGCCTTGGCGGTGGCGTAGTTGGCCTGGCCCCGGTTTCCGAGGGCCGACGTGGACGACATGTTGATGATCCGGCCGTACTTGGCCTCGACCATGTGCTTCTGCGCGGTCTTGCTGCACAGGAACGCACCCTTGAGGTGAACGCCCATGACGGTGTCCCAGTCGGTCTCGGTCATCTTGAACAGCAGGTTGTCGCGCAGGACGCCGGCGTTGTTGACCAGGATGTGCAGGCCACCCAACTGTTCGGCCACCTTGGCGATCGCGGCCTCGACCTGGTCGGCCTGGCTCACGTCGGCGCCGATTCCGATGCCACCGAAACGCTCGGCGGTGGCAGCCGCCGCCGCCTCGTCCAGGTCGAGCACGGCTACCTTGGCACCGCCGGCGGCCAGTCGCTCGGCGATCGCGGCGCCGATGCCCTGCGCGCCTCCGGTGACCAGGGCGACCCGGTCCTGCACTCCAGCCATGTTCACATCTCCAGTCGGTAGTTGGGTGTTTCGTCGATCATCCGGCGGTGGTGCCGGCCTCGGCGGCCAGCTGCGCCATCCCGGCCAGCCAACGATCGGGCGCGGCCGCCTTCCCGGCCCAGAACTTACCCACCTGCGGGTGGGGCAGGACCAGGAACGTCTCCTCGTGTAGTGCTTCTAACACCGCCTCGGCGACTTCGGCGGTCCCGATCACGTCACCGGAGGCCGCCACCGCCTTGGCCCCGGCGTGACCGTCCCGCAGGCCGTCCATCAGCAGCGGGGTGTCGACGCCCATCGGGCACAGCACGCTGACCCGGATGCCCCGGTCGCGGTACTGGTAGGCCAGCCATTCGGCCAACGCCACCGCGCCGTGCTTGGTCACCGAGTACGGAGCATCGCCCGGGGCGGACAACAGTCCGGCTGCCGAGGCGGTGTTGAGCAGGTAGCCCTGTCCACGCTCGAGCATGGACGGCAACACGGCACGAGCGGCGTAGACGTGCGCCATCACGTGAACGTCCCAGGCTCGCTGCCAGATCTCGGTCGCCCCCTCGATCCCGACCCCGAGCGCCACTCCGGCGTTGGAGCAGAACAGATCGATCCGGCCGTGCCGCTGCAGCACCTCGGTGACCAGGGCGGCGATCGCAGCCTCGTCGGTCACGTCCAGTTCGACCGCGCTGGCCCGCTCACCCAGATCGGCCGCCACCGCCTGAACGGCCTCGACCCGGCGATCGGCCAGCACCACGTGGGTAGCGCCCTCAGCCACGAAACGGCGGCCCAGCTCGGCTCCGATGCCGCTACCGGCGCCGGTGACCACGATGACGGAATCAGCAATGTTCATAGAGTAGAAACCTCTCCTTGCTCGTTCGGTCGGCCCAGTCCGGCCAGGGTCTCGGCCAGCGCTTGCGGGGTGGTCAGGTCGGGCGTCGGGACGACGGCCAGTACCGGAATCTGGACCCCGGCTGCGACATAGCTCTGCACCTGGCGGCGGCAGTCGGCCGGATTGCCATGCAGCACGAGGGCATCGGCAACCTCGTCCGGGATACTGGCCACCGCGGCCTTGCGGTCACCGGCCGCCCACAACCGCCACAGCTCGCCCAGTTGGGATTCCCGTCCCAGCCACCGATGAAACTCGGCGTAGGCCTCGACGGTCAGGTAGGCCGCGATCATCCGTTTGGCCACGGTGCGGGCGTAACCGGCGTCCTCGGTCGGACAGACGAAGATCCGCGCCGCGATCCGGGCGGCTGGATTTCCCACGGCCGCCACGCACTTGTCGACATCGGTGGCCGCCAGCCAGTTCAGGATGGCGCCATCAGCCTCTCGGCCGGCCAGGGCCAGCATCTGCGGTCGGAGCGCGGCCAGCAGGATCGGCACCGGGTGCGGGGGCGGATTCTCCAGACGAAATCGGGAGATGCTGAAGGTGTCGAAGTCACCGTCGACCAGCTCGCCGGCCAGCGCGGTCCGGACGAAGCGCAGCACGTCCCGGGTCTTGCGGTAGGCGCCGTCGAACTCGAAGCCGTTCCAGGACTGGACGATCGCCGGGCTCGAGGCACCGAGTCCGAGACTGAACCGGCCCGGCGCGGCCGAAGCCAGGCTGGCCGCGGACTGGGCGATCAGCGCCGGACCCCGGGTGAACACCGGCACGATGGCGGTCCCCAGCTGCAGTTCGGGCTGCCACGCCGAGGCCAGGGCCAACGGCGTGAAAGCATCCGTGCCGGCGACCTCCATCGACCACGCGTCGGTGAAGCCCCAGCCGGGTAGTGCCTGCACCACCTCACGGTGCTCGGCCAGGCCGAGCCCGGTGAGCGGAATGGTCAAGCCCCAACTCATCCGTTAGTCCTTTCCCTGTCTGCGGTTTTGCTGTCGGGCTGATCGCCGTCGGGCGATCGGGCAATCAGTCCGGTCAACACCAGGTCGGCCAACTCGACCGCGATCTGCTCCGGCGCCAGCGGGCCGGTCGGTGCGTACCAGACCGGAAGTTCGTTGATCACGCCGAAGACGGTGAAGGTGACCATCTCGGGTGAGGCGATGCGCGAGAACCGACCGTCTTGCTGGCCCTGCCGGACCAGTGCGGTAACCGCATCGTGGATCTGCCGTCGGGCTGACCGGACCCGCTGCTGGTTGACATCACCGAGCCGATGTCCCTCGCGGAAGAACACCTTGGCCTCGGCCGCGCGAGCCGCGGTGGTGACCACCATGTCGGTCACGATCGCCCGGAGTGCCTCGGCCGGCGCCAACCCCCGGGCCAAGACCTCGGTCAGGCCGGCCAATTGTCGATCGACCAGCTCTCGGTAGACCTCGTAGAGCAGATCGTCCTTGGACCCGAAGTGGTGATACAGCGCGCCCTTGGCCACGCCGGCCCGAGCCACCACCTGGTTCACACTGGTCGCGTCGAATCCCTGTTCGGCGAACAGCGAGACCGCCGCGGCAACGATCCGTGATCGGGTATCGACTTGTTCCATGACGGCATTCACGACTTCAGCTTGGCCAGTTCCTGCCGGGCCACACTGCGCAGGTGCACCTCGTCCGGTCCGTCAGCCAGGTGCAACGTCCGCAGGCTGGCCCACATCTCGGCCAACGGGGTGTCCTGTGACACGCCGGCTGCACCGAAGGCCTGGATCGCCCGGTCGACGACGTAGGAGGCCGCCCGAGGAGCGGCGACCTTGATCGCGGCGATCTCGGTGGCGGCGTTCTTGACCCCGACCGTGTCGATCAGCCAGGCGGCCTTGAGCACCAGCAATCGCGCCTGTTCCAAGGCCAATCGTGATTCGGCGATCCACTCCCGGATAACGCCCTGACGGGCCAGCGGCCCACCGAAGGCCGTCCGATCACTGACCCGGCGCACCATGAGTTCCAGCGCCCGCTCGGCCACTCCGAGAGATCGCATGCAGTGGTGGATGCGGCCGGGGCCGAGCCGAGCCTGGGCCATGCCGAAGCCGCCACCGCGCGGACCGAGCAGGTTCGCCGCCGGCACCCGGACCTGGTTGTAGTGGATCAGGCCGTGACCGCCGTGGGTCCCGTCGTCATAGCCGAACACGCTGGTCGAGCGTTCGATCGTGACGCCCGGGGAATCCAGCGGTACCAGCACCATCGAATGCCGGGCGTGCCGCTCGGCGTCCGGGTCCGACACCGTCATCACGATCGCGATCTTGCACTCGGGCCGCATGGCGCCCGACGACCACCACTTTCGACCGTTGACGATGTAGGAATCTCCATCGGCGGTGAGCGTGGTCGCGATGTTCGTCGCGTCCGAGGAGGCCACCTCGGGCTCGGTCATCGAGAAGCAGGACCTGATCTGGCCATCGAGCAACGGCTGCAACCATTGGGCCTTCTGGGC
>CAZZZW010000339.1:0-4618 GCA_964658795.1 Phormidium nigroviride PCC 7112 | reverse complement strand
CAGCAGATGCAGCGGCTGGAAGTGGTCGGCCAATTGACTGCCGGCGTCGCCCACGACTTCAACAACTTGCTGACAGTGATCCTGACCAGCGCGAATTTCCTCAGCCGGGATCTGGAAAAAGGCGTATTTACCAAGTCGCCGCAGCGCTTGCAGAACATCCGCGAAGCGGGCGAGCGCGGCGGCGTCCACCGGGTCGGCGAAGTCGATCGTGCCGACGACCTGGCTGCGCAGCGCCGGGGTGGTCACGAACGGGGTCGCGAACTCCGACGACTCGGCCCAGTCATAGAGCCGGCGGGCTGAGTCGGCGGTGCGGGCGGTGGCCGCAGCCAACCCGCCGCCGGCCAGCAGCTGCTCGATCTGGGCGGCGAGTAGGAACAGGGTGGCGATGGCCGGGGTGTTGTAGGTCTGGTTCTTGGCGCTGTTGTCGACCGCGAGCGGTAACGACAGCGACGGCGGGATCCAACGTCCGGAACCGGCCAATTGCTCGACCCGGTCCAGGGCGGCCGGGGAGAAGAACGCGAGCCAGAGCCCACCGTCGCCGGCGAAACCCTTCTGCGGGGCGAAGTAGTAGACGTCGGTCTCGGCCAGATCGACCTCGAGGCCGGCTGCGGCCGAGGTGGCATCGACCAGCTGCAAGCCCGCGCCGACGCGTCGCACCGGCAGCATGACACCGGTGGAGGTCTCGTTCTGTGGCCAGCAGTAGGCGTCGATGCCGTCCTCGGCGACCGCTTCGATGCCGTGCCCCGGTTCGGCCCTGCGGACCGACGGTTCGGCCAGGAACGGAGCACCGGCCGCCACCGCGGTGAACTTGGCCGAGAACTCCCCGACGTGCACGTGCTGGGAGCGGTGTTCGATCAGCCCGAACGCGGCCGCATCCCAGAACGCGGTCGAGCCGCCGTTGCCCAGCACCACCTGATAGCCCTCGGGCAGCGCGAACAGCTCGGTCAACCCGGACCGGATACGCCCGACCAGATCCTTGACCGGCGGCTGCCGGTGCGAGGTGCCCATGGCCGCCGGAGCGTGCGCGGCGAAGTCGGCCAGCAGCGCGGGCGGCACCTTGGACGGTCCGGAGCCGAACCGGCCATCACGGGGAAGCAGGTGCTCGGGAAGTCGCAGCTCGGTCACGGACGAATTCTGTCAGGCCGCCGCGGCCCGCAGCGACGCCAGCTCCTGGTCGGCGAGGTCGAAGGAGCCGACGGTTACCAGATCGGCCAGCTGTTCGGGCGTCCGGGCCGAGGCGATCGGGGCGAGCACGCCGGGCTGCTGGCCCAGCCAGCGCAACGCGACCGCACCGACACTGACCTGGTGCGCGTCGGCGACGGCGTCCAACGCGGCCAGGGTCCGCCAGCCCCGGTCGTCGAAGTATTTGGCCACCGACTGGGCCCGGGCCGACTCGACGTCCGTGCTGCCGGAGCGGTACTTGCCGGTGAGGAAGCCCGCAGCCAGTCCGAAATAGGGCCAGGTCGCGAGCTCGTTGGCCACCGCGACTCGGCCGGCGCCGTCCTCCCAGTCGCGGTGTTCGAGCAGGTTGTAATGCGGCTGGACGGCGACGTAGTTGGTGGCGACGTCGAGATCGAGGGCGGACTGCAGCCGCTCGGCCGAGAAGTTGGAGGCACCCAGGTAGCGCACCTTGCCGGCGTCGACCAGGTCGTTGAAGGCCTGCAGGGTTTCGTCCTGAGCCGTGTCGAGATCGTCCTTGTGCGCCCAGTAGAGGTCGATGTGGTCGGTCTGCAGTCGCCGCAGCGAGTTCTCGACCTCGTCGGTGATGGTGCGGCCGCGAAGGTTGTCGAACGGTGGCAGCGAACCGACCTTGGTGGCCAGGAAGACCTGATCGCGCCGGCCCCGGCCGGCCAGCCAGTGGCCGATGATGGTCTCGGACTCGCCGCCGGAATTGCCCGGCGCGCGCCACATGTAGCTGTCCGCCGTGTCGATCTGGCTGCCGCCGGCGTCGAGGAATGCATCGAGCACGGCGAAGGATTGTTGTTGGTCGGTGGTCCAGCCGAAGACGTTGCCGCCCAGTACGAGGGGCAGTTCGGACTTGGGATCAAAGGCAAAACTCATGAACGGTTCTCCTCGAGGATCGGCGTGCTCAACTACCCAGCACTCGGCGCAGGTAGTCGTTACCGAACCTACGCTCGGGATCGAGCCGGTCGCGCAGGGCCAGGAAGTCCTCGAACCGGGGATAGACCGGGGCCAGGTCGTCAGCCGAGCGGTAATGCAGTTTGCCCCAGTGCGGACGGCCCTCCACACTCCTGGCGATGGCCTCGACGGCCGGGAAGTACTGCTCGTGCGAACGCCGGTGGTACTGGTGCACCGCGATGTAGGCGGTGTCGCGTCCGTAGGCGGTGGACAGCGGAATGTTGTCAGCGGCCGCGGTCCGGACCTCGACCGGGAAGCCGATCCGTTCGCCCGAACGCTTGATCCAGCCGTCGATCTCATCGATCAGATAGGCCAATGACTTGCGGGGCACGGCATATTCCATCTCGCGGAAGACCACGCGCCGGGGCGAGGTGAAGACCTTGTAGGACCGGTCGATGTATTCGCGTTCGGTCAGGGCTCGGGCGGCCAGCCGGTTCGCAGTGCCGATCAGTTTCGGCCGCAGGGTGGTGATCCGGTTGATGCCGTTGAACACGGTGTTGGACAGGAACTCATCATCCAGCCAGCCCTTGAGCCGGCCCACCGGCTGCAGCTCGGTGTCGATCGGTAGCCGAGTGTTGCTCTTGGTCAGCACCCGCCGGGTGTGCGGGAACCAGTAGAACTCGAAGTGATCGCCGGTTTCCAGAACCCCGAGCACTTCCAGCAGATCGTCGTAGTCGGCCGGAGCCTCGACGGCGTGCAGGACGAATGCCGGTTCGCACTGCAGGGTCACCGCGGTGATGATGCCGAGCGCGCCGAGCCCGATCCGCGCGGCGGCGAAGATATCCGGGTTCTGCTCGGAGGAACAATCCACCAGCTCGCCGGTCGCCGTGACCAGCTGCAGACCGCGAACCTGGGTGGCCAGGCCACCGAAGGCGCGGCCGGTGCCGTGGGTGCCGGTGGAGATGGCGCCGCTGATTGTCTGGACGTCGATGTCGCCCAGGTTGGTCATCGACAGCCCCATCTTCCACAGGGCGATGTTCAGTTCCTTGATCGTGGTGCCAGCCGCGACCGTGACCAGCCCGGTGTTGCGGTCGCCGGTGATGATCCCGGTCAGCCGGCTCAGGTCGAGCATCACACCGCGGGTGGCGGCGATGTCGGTGAAGCTGTGGCCGGAGCCGATGGCCTTGACCGACAGGCCGTCCTCGACGGCGCGGCCGACCTCGTCGGCGACGGCGGCGGCGGTGCGGGGCGAGACGATGCGCGCGGGGGTGACGTCAACGGTGCCGGCCCAGTTCTGCCAGCTCGTCGAACCGCGTTCTGCCATGATGGATCGACTATAGGACCAGGTGCGACCGGGCGCCGCACAGCCCTGGTGACAGCGGCCTACAGTCGGACGCGTGCTGGAACACCTCACGGCCGCCACCGCCGAACTCGACCCACCGCTGGCCGCGCTCGACGTCCGGGCGCTGGCCCGGAACGCCGACGACCTGGTCCGCCGCGCCGGCGGTAGGCCGATCCGGGTCGCGGCCAAGTCGATCCGGTGCCGCTGGGTGTTGCAGAATGTCCTTGCCCGACAAGGCTTTTCCGGGATCATGGGCTATTCGTTGCCGGAGGCGATCTGGCTGGTCCGAGGCGGCCTGCGGGATGTGCTGATCGGCTATCCGACTGTGCAGCGGGCCGCGCTGGCCGAACTGGCCGCCGATCCCGAGCTGCTGGCGCAGATCACCCTGATGGTCGATGACGTGGCCCAGCTGGAATTCATCCGCAGCGTGGTCGGAACGCCGGCCGCCCCGATCCGGATCTGCCTGGACGTCGATGCCTCGTTGCGGATCGGGCCGGCCCACCTGGGTGTCCGCCGGTCCCCGATACGGACCGCCGCCGATGTGGCCGTGCTGGCGCAACGGGCAGTCACACTCACTGGATTCTCGATCGTCGGGGTGATGTTCTACGAGGCCCAGGTGGCCGGGCTACCCGACACCTCACCGGCGGTGGCGCTGGTCAAACGGCGCTCGGTCGCCGACCTCGCCGAGCGTCGAACTGCCGTGGTCCGGTCGTTGCAGTCGGTCGTCGGGGCGCTGGAGTTCGTCAACTCCGGCGGTACCGGCAGCCTGGAGATCTCCTCGGCCGATCCCTCGGTGACCGAGGTGACGGCCGGCAGTGGGTTGTATTCGCCGACGCTGTTCGACGGGTACAAACAGTTTCAGGGTGATCCGGCACTGTTCTTCGCGCTGCCGGTCGTCCGGCGGCCGGCACCCGACATCGCGACCACGTTCGGTGGCGGCTACATCGCCTCCGGGCCGGTCGGCAAGTCCCGTCAGCCGGTACCGGTGGATCCGGGACTGGCGCTGCTCGGAACCGAGGGAGCGGGCGAGGTGCAGACCCCGGTGCGGGGGCGCGCAGCCCGATCACTGGGCATCGGCGACCGGCTGTGGTTCCGGCACGCCAAGGCGGGCGAGATGTTGGAGCGCTTCGATAGCGTCCACCTGGTCGACGGCACCGAGCTGCTCGTGTTCGTCCTGTTGGCCTACGGCCTGGCGCT
>CAZZZW010000338.1:0-4632 GCA_964658795.1 Phormidium nigroviride PCC 7112 | reverse complement strand
GGCCGCGCGCAGCACCGTGCCGTCGCCGCCCAGCACCAGGGCCACCTCGGTGCCCTTCGCGCCGTCCGGGCCGTCGATGATGGTGACGTTGCCCAGCGGCTCGTCGCCGATGTCGTGCTGCAACTCGGCCGCTTCGGCCGAACAGATCCGGATCTCGAAGCCGGCGTCGTTCAGCCGTCCGATGACGCTGCGCGCCAGCGCGCGGATGTCGGCGCGACCGGTGTGTACGACCAGCAGGGCGGATCTCATGCGTTCTCCTCGACGGCGGCAACGACCGAGCCGTCCTCGATCGGTCCGGCGTCCCGGCGGAGCCACAGGAAGAATTCCACGTTGCCGCTCGGCCCGGGTAGCGGGCTGCGGGCCACTCCGGCCGTACCCCAGCCCAACCCCAGCGCGGTCGCGGCCACGGACCGGACCGCGTCGGCCCGATGTTCCGGGTCCCGGACCACACCACCCTTGCCCAACCGGTCCTTACCGACCTCGAACTGGGGCTTCACCATCGGCACAAGGTCATCGGTAGTGCATGCGGTGAGTGCAGGCAGCACCAGGCCGAGTGGGATGAAGGACAGATCGGCGACGGTCAGGCTGGCCGGGCCTCCGATGTCGGCCGGTGCGAGCGTCCGTACGTTCGTCCGGTCGTGCACATGCACCCGAGCGTCGGTCTGCAGCGCCCACACCAGCTGGCCGTAGCCGACGTCGACCGCCTCGACCTCCAGCGCGCCACGTCGGAGCAGGACGTCGGTGAAACCACCCGTCGAGGCCCCGGCGTCCAAGCAGCGCCGGCCGGTGACCTCGATGCCGAAGGCGTCAAGGGCGCCGATCAGCTTGTGCGCGCCTCGCGATGCCCAGTTCGGATCGTCGACGTCGGCCACGACCCGGATCGGGGTGTCGTGCTCGACCCCGGTCGCGGGTTTGCGCGCGGTGGTCCCGCGGACCTGGACCCGGCCGGCCTCGATCATGTCGCTGGCCTGCTCGCGAGAGCGCGCCAGCTGCCGTCGGACCAGCTCGGCGTCCAGCCGAAGCCGTCGAACCATCGTCCTCAGGCTCGATCCAACTCGGTGAGTGCGCCCTGCAGGCCGGAGTGCAACGCTGCCAACTGCTCGGTCAGCTCGGGCAGCGGGATCGCCTCGTTGTCCTCCGCCGGGCCCAGCTCGGTGACGGCGGACTCGATCTGCTGGATCAACTCGTCACGATCGGCGGCGCTCTCGGTCACCCCGTCAGGCTACCGGGCAATGCTCCACAGACTCGGCGACGCTCCACAGCGTCAGCGGATCAATTCGAACGAACGCAGGATGCTGTTCGATTTCTGGTCACTGCCCCGGATCTCGTCCCGCGGCCGGTCCTGCCAGGCGGCGGTGGCCAGCGCGCGCAGGCAGTCCAGGGCGTCGTCGCCGGCCGTCAGCACCAGCGCGTCACCGTCCCGGCGGACCTCGGCCCGCCGGCACCGGATCACATCACCGGACACCGACACCTCGGGGTGCGGTTCGAGCAGGGCAGACACATCGCGACCCAGGTAGGACGGCCGGTGTTGCGGCGGCGCCACCAGCAGGCCGGCGGCCGTGGTCACGCCGGTCAGCACGAGCAATGACGGGCAGCCGACGCGACTGGCCCCCTCGATGTCGGTGTCCAGACGATCGCCGACCACGATCGGGGTCTGCGACTCGGACCGCTCGACGCTTTCGCGATGCATGCTCGGATCCGGCTTGCCGGTCGCGGCGGGGGTGACTCCGGTGGCGTGCCGTAGTGCGGCGACCAGCGAACCGTTGCCGGGTAGCGGTCCCCGCGATGACGGCACGGTCGAGTCGAGGTTCGTCGCCAGCCAGAACGCGCCGCGCCGGATCGCCACCGCCCCTTCGGACAAGCTGGGCCAGGAGACGTCCGGAAAGAATCCCTGGACCACGGCCGCTGGATCCTCGTCGGCGGAGAACACCGGCACCAGACCCCGTTCGGTGATCGCCTCGACCAGCCCGGTGGTGCCGAGGACGAGCACCCGTGACCCGGCCGGAAGTCGGTCGGCCAGGTAATGCGCGGCGGCCTGGGCCGAGGTCACCACCTCCTCGGCCTGGGCCGGAACACCGACCCGGCCCAGTAGTTCAGCGACCTGCGCCGGGGTCCGAGAGGCGTTGTTGGTGACGAAGGCCAGCCGCATGCCAGCCGCCCGGGCCTGCTCCAGGGCGGCCGGAACTCCGTCGATCGGTTCCTCGCCGAGATAGACGACACCGTCCAGATCCAGCAAGGCGACGTCGTACAGGTCGGTGAGTGGTGTCTGCGATGAAATCATGCGGCCTTCCCGGTCTGTAATCTTCATCCCCGTGACCGACTCTTCCGAATCCTTCACCGGTTTGTCCTTGGCCCCGTTCCGCGCGGTGCGTTTCACCGCGTCGGCGGACGACCTCGGGCGGCGGTTCTCTCCCCCGTACGACGTGATCAGCCCGGCGGATCGATCGGCGCTGATCGACTCGAGCGCGGACAACGTGGTGCGCTTGATCCTTCCAGAGCAGGATGAGGCCGCGTTGGCCGACGGTGACCGGTACGCCGGCGCCCGGACGTTGATGGCCCGCTGGCTCGATGACGGCACCTTGGCGGTGGACGACGCGCCGGCCCTGTTCGTCTACGAGATGGTGACCACCGACGGCGAGCAGACCCGCGGCCTGCTGGGTGCCGTCGAGCTACGGGATCCGGCCGATGGGGTGATCCTGCCGCACGAGAACACGATGGCCGGCCCGGTGTCGGACCGGCTGGCCTTGATGACTGCGACCGAGGCCAATCTCGAACCGATCTACTTGGTCTACGACGGCGGCGGGGCAGCGTCGGAACTGGTCGCCTCGGTGTCCGGCCAGCAGCCGTCGGCCGAGACCACCACCCCGGACGGGACGATCCACCGGCTCTGGACGATCGCCGACCCGGTCGCCCATCAGGCCGTGGCCGTGGACCTGGCCGGACGGCGCGCGTTGATTGCGGACGGCCATCATCGCTATGCGACGTACCGGCAGCTGCAGGCCAACCACGACGGCGCGCCGGGCCCGTGGGACCGTGGGCTGACGTTGCTGGTGGACACCTCCTCCTACGGTCCGCAGGTGCGCCCGATCCATCGGGTCATCGCCCTGCCGTGGGACGAACTGCTGCAGCGGACGCGAGCGGCGGCTCAGGTCAGCGATGTGATCCCGCTGGCCGAGGTCGAGCACCGGCTGGCCGACACCCCTGGTTTCGCGGTGGCCCTGGCCCGTAAGGGTGGCGCCGTGATCGTCTTCGATGTGGCCGCCGACGTCGTCGGACGAGCACTGGGCGAGCAGGCCGGTTCCGCCCTGGCTGCGTTGGACATCACGCTGTTGCACCGGGTTCTGGTCGAACACGTATGGGCACTGTCCGATGACGTCGACAACGTCGGTTACGCCCATGACGTGGACGAGGCGCTGGCCGCGGCCGAAGCGGCCAACGGAACCGCGGTGCTCGTGCGGGCCACGCCGGTCCAAGCGGTGGCTGAGGTCGCCGCAGCGGGTGAGCGGATGCCTCGCAAGTCGACGTTGTTCACCCCGAAGCCCGCCTCGGGCGTGGTCATCCGCCGGTTCGCCGACCAGTAACCGCCGAACGAAGGAGAACCGGCCCGGCCGTGCCGGTTCTCGTTCAGCGCTATTCGACGGGCCCAGCAGGTCCGGGTCGGGTCGACGTGCTACAGCAGGTTGGCGGCCCGGTCGGCGGCGTCGGTCTCATCCTCGAAGTCCGCACCCGCTGCCGCACCGAACCACTGGATGGCTTCCTGGGTTCGGCCGGCTTCCTCCAGCGCATCGGCGTAGGCGTACCAGAGCCGCGCGCTGCCCGGACGGGGGCTGCTGGCGTTCATGCCGCCTCGCTCGAGCACGGCCAGGGCGGCCTCAAGCTGTCCCATGTCACGACGCGCGCCGGCCACCACGATCAGTAGCTCAGCTTTGGTAGCTGGATCCAGCTTGTGGAACGCCGGATCGTCGAGGGCCTTCAATGCGCGTTCGGGACGGCCGAGCGCGCGCTCGCAGTCAGCCATCACAGCGACATTGCTGGCGTCTCCGGAGATGCGGCGGGCCGCCCGAAGCTCGGACAGTGCCTCAGCCCACTCGCCGGCGTGGTACGCGGCCAGGCCGGTGGCCTCGCGGACCGCGCCGACCCGAGCGCCGCGGCCTCGAGCTGCTCGCGCATGGTCAAGGGCTCGCTTGGCATCGGTGTCGATCAGGCGAGCCGCCGCAACCAGGTGGCCCCCTACGAACTCGGCCGCCAGCTTGCTCAGCGAACGCAGCTCCGAGCGCACCGACGGATCGAGTAGACGGGGGTCGGCGTCACTGGGCACCGCCAGCTCCTCGCCGCGGGTCGGACGCGACCCTCGAGTTGCCTCGTAGTCTTGCTGTTCTTGACGTCGTCGGGCCGCCCGCTCTGCGCTGTAGTGGGAGGTTCCGGTGCGCGGCCCGTCGGAGCGGCCGCGGGAACCGCGGGCGTCGCCGCTGGCGCGATAATCGCTGCCGCCCCGGCCACCGCGGTCGGCCGGAGGACGGCCCCGGTCGTCTCGCGAGCCCCGAAAGCCGGAGCGATCATCCTCACGGGACCCACGGCCTGGTCGGCGATCATCCGAGCGCGAGCTACCGAAGCCGGGCCGGTCGCCATCCC
>CAZZZW010000337.1:0-4658 GCA_964658795.1 Phormidium nigroviride PCC 7112 | reverse complement strand
GGCGGCACCGACCTTGTTGATCGCCAGCATCGAGACCAGGAACTCCGGCGAGCGCCGCAACCAGATCGCGACCAGATCGCCGCGGCGGACACCCCGCTCGGACAGCAGCGCGGCCAGCGCGTCGGAGCGCGCCGCCAACCCGGCGTAGTCGAGCCGCTGGTCGTCCTCGGTCCGGATCGCGCAGCGGCTGGGCTCTGCGGCCGACCGCCGGCTCAGGGCATCGAGGTAGCTGCGGTCGGTCAGGGGCACGCTCGGACCGCGCACCACGGCCCGGGACCGGTCGGACACCCCGCCGGCGAAATCCAACGAGGCCAGCGGCGCGGCCGGGCGGGCCAGCGCGGTCGCGATGAACGGCCCGAACGCCTCAGCCAGCCGGTCGATTCGCTCGGCCGAGAACAAGCTCTGGCGGTACTCCCAATAGGTGACCAGCCGGCCGTCGGTCACCTTGGAGTTCAAGGTCAGATCGAATTTCGAATCGACGGTCGCGGCCTTGATCGGCCGGGCCTGACAGTCGGCGAACGGGAACATACTCGGACCATCCGGCTGCAGCGGCAGCATGATCTGGAACACCGGGTTCATGCCGGACACCCGCTGCGGGTTCAGCCGCTCGACCAGCTGGTCGAAGGGCACGTGCCGGTGCGCGAACGCGCGGCGGAAGAAGTCCCGCTCGGCCATGATCAGCTCATCCAGGCACCGGTCCCAGTCGATCCGGTGCCGGATCGGGATGGTGTTGATGTACATGCCCAGGGCCGCGCCATCGTCCTCGGTCTCCCGGCAGTCGGCCGGCGCACCGATGACGATGTCGTCCTCCCCAGACATGAGGGCGAAGAACAGTCCGACCAGGGCGTTCAACACCACGAACGTGGTCGTGCGGTGCCGGCGGGCCAGCGCGGTCAGCGCATCGGTGTCCTCGGCCGACAACATCGACCGAACCGAGCGGCCGTCCCGGCCGGTCGGGGTGGTCCGGTCACCGTCCAGGGGCAACGAGTGCCGGGCCGGAGCGCCGGCCAGCTGTTCGACCCAGAAATCGATGCTGTCCGCCGTCGCCGGCTGCACGTCGGCCAGGTAGCGGAAGAAGGCCAGGCCGTCCTCACGCCAACGCGGTTCCCGACCGGCCAGCTCGGCCTCGTAGCACTCGCGCAGGTCGTGCAACAGCAGCGCCTCGGCGGCCCCGTCGGAGATGATGTGGTGGACGCACAACATCACGAAGTTCAGCTCCGGTGACGCCGACGCGACAGCCGCCTCGACCAGCGGGCCGGTTTCGAGATCGAACGGTCGGTTGATCCGCTCCATCAGGATGCGCTCGGCCCGCTCGCGGTTCAGTCCGGGAATCTCCAACTGCGCCAAGGTGAAATCGGCCGCCTCCCGCACCCGCACCTGGACGACGCCGCCGGCTTCGTGGAAATAGCTGCGCAACACGCGGTGATGGGTGATCACCCGGTCGAACGCGGCTCGCAGCGTCGGCACCGACAGCGGCCCGGTCAGCTCGAGCAGCAGCGTCGTGTTGTATAGGGTCGACGGTCCGGAGGAGCGGGCCATCGTCCAGAACCGTTGCTGCAGCGGCGAGAGGTTGACCGCGAGTTCGGCGTCGGCCGCCGGGACGGGCGCGACCTCGGCGCCGTCGCTCGGCGTCGCGCCCGGTTCTTCGAGCTGCTGATCCAGGAGTTCGGCGAAGTCACGCAGCTGCGGTCGGTCGAAGACGGCCTTGGCCCGCAGCTGGCAGCCGAACTCACGGCTGACGGCGTGCGCATACCGGGTCGCCAGCAGCGAATGGCCGCCGATGGCGAAGAAGTCGCTGTCGCGGTCGATCGGCACGTTGGTGCCGAGCAGGTCCTGCAGGATCTTGGCCAGCCTCAGCTCGGTCGCGGTCACCAGCTGGCCGAACTCAGCCGCCTGGGCCTGCCGGGCGGCCAGGGCCAGCAAGGCCCGCTGGTCGAGTTTGCCGGTCTTGTTGAGCGGGAAGGCCGGGACCAGCACGACCTGGTCCGGACGTAGCTGGCGGGGCAGCTCGCGCGAGGTGTGTTCGGTGACTTGCTCGGCGAGCCAACCGCGGGGGCGGCGGGCAGCCGGGTTGTTGCTCGGCGGTGCGCTTCGCCGGCCGCCCATGGCGCTGAGGATTGATACGTCCGCGTATTCGGCCGCCCCGGCCGGGAAGATCACCAGGTTCAGTTCGCTGACCGCGCCTCGGGAATCCCGGGCGTAATGCACGCTGGTGCGTAGCCCGTGGGCCCGGGCGGTGGTGCGCAGCTGGTCCAGCCGGGCCGCGGCCGACCGGCGGCCGCGCTGCTCGTCGGCGGTCGCTCGGCTCGGCCGGCCGGACCGGGCCTCGACCACCCGTCGGCAGTGCTCGGCGGTCTGCGGGTTGGGCAGCCCCCGCACGACGGCGGCGCCGAGCTGCCCGGTGGCCAGCGCCGTCCAGCACGGATCGGTGGCAGCCAGCTCACCCTGCCGGATCTCCACCGGAGCTGCACTGGGCGGCCGATGGAACCGGTCCGCCTGTTTGGTCAGCAGCACGTCGTAGCGAAAGTCGACCAGCTCGTTCGACAGGTCGAGGACCCGGGGTAGGACGCTCACCCCGGCCACGGCCGGACGGGTTGCGGCGAACTCGGTCCAGTACTCGTCGGACACCAGCAGTTCGGTCTCCTGCTCGGCCTCGGCCCGGGCCTCCTGCAGGCGGTCCAGGCCGGGGCGCTCGACGCCGTCGGGCTCGCGGGAGTCCACCACCGAGAGGCTGAACTCCTCGAGCAGATCGAGGTTGCGGACGTCCCCGAGGAAGACGTCCCGGACGCAGTCGATGGCCAGGACCCGATCGAGGACCGCGTTCAGATAGTCCAGATCCGGAAAGTACTGGGCGACCGAGTTGATGACGACGGTGTCCACGCCGGCCGCGCGGATCCGATCGGCATACCGGTCGATCTCGATCGCGTCGCAGCGGAAGAAGGTCAGCGGCCCGGTGTCGAGTCGGGTCGCGTTCTCCTGGTTGCGGGCGATGATCTCGGCGGAGAAGTCGCACGCCAGATAGTGCTTCACCTGACGGCTGAGCGGGTAGGCGATGATGCCCAGCCCGCAGCCGATCTCGAGCACGCTCTGCGGCTGCAGGCTGGTGATCCGCTCCAGGGTGGTGGCCAGCCAGCGGCGCATCTCCGGCTCGGGGATCGTCTGGCCGGTGTAGGAGCTGATCCAGCCCGAGACGTTGAACTCGATGTCTCCGTGGACCCGTTCGGCGTAGGCCAGGTCATAGACCTCACGCCACTGCTCGACGACGGCGTCGGACTCGAGCGCCGGCCCGGCCGGATGCTCGGTGCCGTCGGGCTGGACGAAGGCCAGCAGGCGCGGTCCGTTCGATCGCTCCTCGGTCAGCAACACCTCGACCCGGCCGACGCCCGGGACGGCCTGGATCGCGGTCCTGATCTCGCCGAGTTCGACCCGGTACCCACGGATCTTGACCTGGCTGTCCCGCCGGCCCAGGAACACCAGCTGGCCGTCGTTGCGTCGGCGGACCCGGTCCCCGGTCCGGTAACCGGGCCGGCCGGCGTCATCGAAGAACCCGGTGCCCTGGGCCTCTGGTGGGGCGAGGTAACCCGACGCGACCTGGTCGCCACGGATGACCAGCTCGCCGACCGCGCCGACCGGGACGGCCTCGCCGTCGGGCGATTCGACGCTGTGCTCGACCAACGCCAGCGGTCGCCCGATCGGCAGCGGATCGGTCAGGGCGGCCGGATCCAGGTCGGCGACGAACACACCGACGGTCGTCTCGGACGGTCCGTAGTGGTTGAAGATCCTGACCTGCGGCGGGACGTCCCGCAACGCCCGGATCACGGCCGACGACGCCGCCTCACCGCCCAGGATGAGGCTCGAGCGAGGCAACAGCCGCTCGATCGGCTGGGTCTCCAGCAACGCCTCGAGATGGCTCGGCGTGATCTTCAGGACGTCGATCGCCTGCTCGTCGAGGAAGGCCTGCATCAACGCACCTTCCAGGACGTCCTCGCGATCAGCGATGTCCAGCCGACCACCGCTGGCCAGCGCCCCGAACAGCACGGTGTTCCCGAAGTCGGTGGTCACGCTGGAGTGCCAGCAGTGCCGCAGCCCCGGCCTCAGGCCGAGTCGGGGTAGCACGCCGGCCAGGTAGGCCGACAGGTTGGCGTAGCTGACCCGCACACCCTTCGGCCGCCCGGTGGAGCCGGAGGTGAAGACGTAGTACAGGTCGTGGCCGGCCGACGCCGACGGCCACCGCCGGGTCGCCGGTCCGGTCAGCGTCCGCACATTGACGACCGGTCGCTCGTCGGCCGGATCGAGCGGACCAGGACTACCGGCGGTCAGCACACACCGCGGCCGGCCGGCGTCGAGCACGAGGGCGCGGCGGGTGGCGCTGTCGGCCTGATCGAGGACGAAATAGGTGCCCCCGATCGACATGACGGCCAGGATCGTCTGGACCAGTTCGATGCTGCGGTCCTGGTCGATCGCGAACGTGGCCCCGGTACCGAACCGGGCGGCCAGGGCGTTCCCGATCTCAGTGGCGCGATCGAGAAGCTCGCCGTAGCTCTGCTGTCCGCCGGCCCCGCTGACCGCGATCCGACCCGGATCCTCGGCCGCGATCGCCGCAACCCGGGTCAGCAGGTTGACCGGCGTCACGACCTCGGCCACGCTCTGCCCGCGGT
>CAZZZW010000336.1:0-4660 GCA_964658795.1 Phormidium nigroviride PCC 7112 | reverse complement strand
CCGGCAGCTCTTCCGTGGGTATCTCACCGCTCCAGCGTCGACGGCGCCAGCGCAGATAGCTCGTGACCATGACCCGACGCAGGTAGGCCTCGGGGTGGGTCAGACTCGCCCACCGCGGCCAGGCCTCGCTCAATGCCGTCTGCACCAGATCTTCGGCCGCGGGCCAGTCCCCGGTCAGCGCCCAGGCGAAGCGAAGCAGCGACCGCTCGTTGGCCCGGACGAACTCGCGCAGGCCGACCGGTTCGGTCACCGCCACCTCCCGCCGAAGCCCGACACCCGATGTCATATCAGTACAGAGCAGTTGGACCGGTCGAAAGGTTCGGGCGCGTTCGGAATTCGTTCTGATCGATACGGAAGGATCGAGCGGGTGAGCAGCATCGAAGCCGGCGTCAGCGCGCGCCGGATCATCACCCTGGCCGCCTCGGCCTTCGTGGTGCTGGCCGCCGAGCCGTTGTTCGTGCTGGTCGACACCGCGGTGGTCGGTCATCTTGGCCGGACCCAGCTGGCCGCGCTGGGGGCGTCCGGCACCGTGATGACGCTGCTGGCGATCGTGGGTAGTTCGCTGGAGTACGGCACCACCGGCCGGGCGGCCCGCTTCTTCGGCGCCGGCCGACGGGACGCCGCCGTGAATGAAGGGGTACAGGCGTCCTGGTTGGCGTTCGCACTGGGACTGCTGGCCGTTCTCGTCGGTGAGCTGATCGCCGGTCCAGTGGTGCGCCTCGTCGTCGGCGGGGCCGGGCCGGTGGCCAGCGCGGCCGAGAGCTGGCTGCGGATCGCCGTCCTCGGGTTGCCCGGGGTGCTGCTGGTGCTGGCGGGCAACGGCTGGCTGCGCGGGGTCCAGGAGACGCGGACGCCGGTGCTCATCGTTGCGGTGGCCAATGTGCTGTCCGCGGTGGCGTCCCCGCTGCTGGTCTACCCGGCCGGTCTGGGCCTGGAGGGTTCGGCGATCGCCAACGTCGGCGCGCAGTGGATCGGTGCCGCGCTGTGCCTCTGGGCGCTCCGACGCGAGCGGGTTCCGAACCGGCCGCATTGGCCGGTGATCCGATCGCAGTTGGTGGTCAGCCGCGATCTGGTCGTGCGTGCAATCGCGTTCCAGGCCGCGTTCATGATTGCCGCAGGCGTGGCCGGACGGCTCGGTTCGGCCCAGCTCGCGGCGCATCAGATCGGCCTGCAGCTGTGGGAGTTCGTGGCCCTTCTGCTGGATTCCTTTGCCATCGCGGCCCAATCCCTGATCGGAGCTGCGCTCGGCGGGGGTGATGTCGACGCGGCCAAGCACACCGCCTGGCGGGTCAGTGTGTACAGCGTCTGGGCCGGCATCGTCTTCGGCATCCTGCTGGCGGCCGGCTGGTTCGTCATTCCTGCCTTGTTCACGGGGGATCCGGCCGTGCACGCCCAGGCCCACATCCTGTGGCCGTGGTTGCTGGGCATGCAGCCGGCGGCCGGCATCGTCTTCGCCCTGGACGGGGTGCTGCTCGGGGCCGGTGACAATGCCTTCATCCGTAACGTCACCCTGGCCGCGGCGCTGATCGGCTTCATCCCGCTGTGCCTGCTGACCCTGCCGCTGCATCTCGGTCTGACCGGGGTGTGGGCCGGTCTGACCGGGTTCATCGTGGTGCGCTTGATCGGGATGGCGTGGCGAACCCGCTCCGGTCACTGGCTGGTCGTCGGGGAGCAGCGCTGACGGCACCGGTCACGCCTTGCTCCTGACGCAGCGTCAGGTTCTAGCGTGATGAGCATGACGGATACCTGGAAGATAGGTGCTCTGGCCGAGGCCGCCGGGGTCACCGTGCGCGCGTTGCACCATTACGACCACATCGGTCTGCTCTCGCCGTCGGAGCGGAGCTCGGCCGGGCACCGGATCTACACCGAAGTGGACGTGCAGAGGCTTTATCGGATAAGCCTGTTGCGTCGACTCGGGTTTCCGCTGGACGAGATCTCCGATGCTCTGAACGATCCGCGATGGCAGCTGAACAGGGCGGTCAACCGGCATCTGGACGACACCCGCCGGCGGGCAGCCATTGCCGCCCGGCTCACCGCGCACCTGTCCGAGATATCGGCGCTCGTCAATGCCCATCAGCAGCCGTCCGCCAGCCAACTGTTCGACGCCCTGGAGGGAATGACCATGCTGGACAACACGATTAGAGGCACCACCGGCCTGCTCGTGTACGAGGACATCGAGGCCGCCCAGAACTATCTGGTCCAGGTGTTCGGCCTGACCGGAGGGCAGCTAGAACGCGACGGTCAGGGCGAGGTCGTCCACGGCGAGGTGCGAGCCGGTGACCAGGTGATCTGGCTGCACCCGCCGGCCACCAGCTACCGGTCGCCGCGGCAACTCGGAGGCGCCACGAGCATGACCGTGATCAACGTCGACGACTGCGATGCGCACTATGCCCACGCCGTCGAAGCGGGCGCCGACATCATCGAGCAGCCGGTCGATCAGGTCTATGGCGTAAGGGAATACGGTGCTCAGGATCCAGAGGGTCAGCTCTGGTACTTCCACTCGCCGCTGGCCTGATCCGGTCGGCTGGCTAACCTGACCGGCATGGCACGCAAACCCCCAGCCGGCCCCGGCGGCCTGATCGTGGTCGACAAGCCGGCCGGCATGACCTCCCACGACGTGGTCGGCCGGATCCGCCGCCTGGCCCACACCCGACGAGTCGGGCACGCCGGCACCCTGGACCCGATGGCGACCGGGGTTCTGGTCATCGGAGTCGAGCGGGCGACGAAACTGCTCAACCACCTTGTGCTGACGGATAAAACCTACGAGGCGACGATCCGGCTCGGGCAGTCGACCAGCACCGATGACGCCGAGGGCGAGATCCTCAGCCGGGCAGCTGCAACCCAGCTCGAACCGAGCGCGATCCAGGCGGGCATCGAAGGGCTGACCGGCCGGATCGAGCAGCGTCCCTCCTCGGTGTCGGCGATCAAGGTGGACGGTCAGCGAGCCTATGACCGGGTCCGGGCCGGGGAACAGGTCGAACTGGCCGCCCGTACGGTCACGGTCTCGCGGTTCGTGACGGTCGGCCCGGTGCGCAGCACCGAGGGGTCGCTGGACCTCGATGTCGAGGTGGATTGCTCGTCCGGCACCTACATCCGGGCCCTGGCCCGTGACCTGGGGGCCGGCCTCGGGGTCGGCGGCCATCTGACCCGGCTACGACGCACCCGGGTCGGTCCGTTCACGATCGAGCAGGCATTGACCTTGGAACGGCTGACCGAACTCGAAGACCCGCTCACCCTGCCGCTCCCGATCGCCATCGGCGCGGCGATGCCGACCCGGTCGCTCACCGAGGACGAGACCCGGGAGCTGAGCTTCGGTCGGTTCATCGAGGCCGCCGGGATCGAAGGGACCTACGGCGGCATCGGGCCGAACGGTCAGGCCGTGGCGTTGCTGGCTGAGTCGGGTGGCCGGGCCAAGCCGGTCCTCGGGTTCACCCCGGCCGGATAGCCACGTGGTCAGGCCGGCCGGCACCAGCCGCTAAACTCGACGGTCGAACCCTCCTCATCGACGAGAAACCCGGAGATCATGGCCACCACGAACGACCTCAAGAACGGCCTCGTGCTCAACATCGACGGCCAGCTGTGGACCGTGGTGGAGTTCCAGCACGTCAAGCCGGGCAAGGGCGGTGCCTTCGTTCGCACCACGCTCAAGAACGTGCTGTCGGGCAAGGTGGTGGACCGCACCTTCAACGCCGGTACCAAGGTCGAGACGGCGACCGTCGACAAGCGGGCGATGACCTTTCTGTACAAGGAAGGCGACGACTTCGTCTTCATGGACGGCGACACCTACGAGCAGACCTACGTGCCGGCCACCGTCGTCGGCGACGCGGCCAACTACCTGCTCGACAACGCCGAGGCGGTTGTCGCCGTACACGAGGGCGCGGCGCTGTTCATCGAGTTGCCGACCTCGGTCGAGCTGCTGATCACCTACACCGAACCGGGCCTGCAGGGTGACCGGGCGACCGGCGGCACGAAGCCGGCGACGGTCGAGACCGGGGCCGAGGTGCAGGTGCCGCTGTTCGTCACCACCGGTGAGAAGATCAAGATCGACACCCGCGATGGCCGCTACCTCGGCCGCATCAACAGCTAGGCAGCGAGTGAGCATCGCAGCGGAGCGAGTGGGCCATGAGCGCGTGCGCGAAGAGCGGATGAGCTAGTGGCCGCTCGATCGAAGGCCCGCAAGCGCGCGGTCGACCTGATCTACGAGGCCGACCTACGCGGAGCTGACGCGGTGACCACCCTGGCCGAGCGGGTGGCCCTGGCCGACCCGCCCATCAACGATTACACGATCGAACTGGTCGAGGGCGTGCAGGAGCATCGCGCGGCGATCGACGAGCTGCTGGTCGAGTACTCCGAGGGTTGGACGCTGGAGCGGATGCCGGGCGTCGATCGGGCCATCCTTCGGATCGGGCTGTTCGAGTTGCTGTGGTCAGCTGACGTCCCGGACGCGGTCGCCATCGACGAGGCGGTCGAGCTGGCCAAGGCGCTGTCGACCGATGATTCGCCCAAGTTCATCAACGGAATCCTCGGCCGGGTGCTGCGCAGCCAGCTGCCCAGCGCCTGACCCATCCCCTCTAGGTCGCGGGGCTTGGCCCTCGTGGGCCGAGCCGGCGGCCCCGTGCATGCCCAGTGGCCAGCCCTTGTATGCCGAGTGGTCAGCACC
>CAZZZW010000335.1:0-4680 GCA_964658795.1 Phormidium nigroviride PCC 7112 | reverse complement strand
TCCCCATCATTACGTGTATCCCCATCGTTTTACGTGGCATCCCATCGTGGTGCCGTTTCAGGCATTGACAACCTTGCTGGCCACCTTGGACAGCGGTTCGGCTACGGCCTGCACGGCCTGGGCGAAGGCGGTCTTGTCGGCCGAGGTCAACGCCGGGTAGAGCACGAACCCGGAAGGCTGCGTCTTGTCCCGGTACTTGTCGAGCAACGTGTCCAACCTGTCGAACGCTCCGGTGATCGTGCTGGTCAGCGTCGGGTCGATCTTCTCCAGGCCCGGCTGCAGGTTGGCGAAGGCCTGTTCCGAGCCCTCCACATTGGCCTGGAAGTCGAGCAGGTCTATGTGGGAGTACCGCTCTTCCTCGCCGGTGATCTTGGACTTGGAGACCTCGTCCAGCAGACCGACCGCCCCGTTGGCCAGTTCGGCCGGCTGGAACTTCAGGCCCTTGGCCAAGGACTGCAACTTCTGCACGTTCGCGACCAGCCCGTCGCCGAAGGTGGCCAGCCCGGCCAGGCTCTTGCCGGCGAACAAGCCGTACTCGATGCGGTGGAAGCCGGTCAGCTGGGTCACCGGCACGTCGTCGGCGCGGTTGTCGATCGCCGGATCCAGACCGGCGAAGGACTCGGCCACCGGCTCGACGCGCTCGTAGTACGGCCGTGCCTTGGCGTAGGCGGCCTGCGCGGCGGCCAGGTCGGTGCCCTTGAGCGCAGTAGCCAGGGACTGGGCGCTTGAGAGCAGCTGCACGATCTGGCCATCGATGTAGGTGCCGTAGGTCTTGGTGCCGTCGGCCAGCAAGGTCTGGGTGTCGGTGACCGGAGCGCTGCTGGCCGAGCCGGTGATCTTCAGCGGTACCCGCGGCGTGGTGGCACCGGGGCAGTACATCTCGTAGTCACCGGGCTGGACGTTGAGGGAGAAGGAACCGGAGAACCCGGGCGGCAGGTTCTCCTTCTCTCCGACGATCCGCTCGCCGGAGAGCAACTCGAACTCGGTGATGCCGGTGGCGTCCTTGTTCGCGACCTTGAACGTCACCGCGCCGGCGGCGTAGCTGTCCCGGTCGGCGATGCACTTGTCGCTGGTGATCGTGATGTTCGCGGTGTGTGCGTCGCCGGCCGCGGTCGAGGAGCCGGCGTTGCCGGCCGAGTCGGGCTTGCTGGTGCTGCAGGCGCCCAGCAGGAGGGCGGTGGCGAGGGCCATGCTGCACACCGCAGACACGCGAACCCGGCTTGCATTCATGCTGAGAAGCTCCTGACGGAAGGGGAATCGGTTAGGTAAGGCTAACCTACTTGATCGCCAGCTCCGATGCGGACCGGGCCTCGGGCGCGGTTCGTGACGTGGTCCGGGGCCGGGCATACAGCCACAGGCCGGCGGCGGCGACCCCGACGATGAGCGCCGCGACGCCGATGGCGAGCATCGTCTGCCGGTGTGCGCGGTCGTCGAGGCCGTGCCTGGCCGCGGCCGCAGCGTTGGCCACGTCCGCGGTCGAGGCAGCGACCACCGTCGGGGTGGCATCGCCGACCGGCGTGTCGCCGGTGGCCAGCTTCGCGCTGGCCACGGTCTGCTTGCTGGTCTGATAACTGACCACGCGGCCGGTCGACGGCTCGATCCACAAGGTCGCCGTCGTGGTGGTCAGGTAAGTGACCGGAACAGTGGTGGCGAAGTTGGTCCCGGACGCCGCCGCACCGAGGGGGAGCCGGCCGCCGTTGGCCTTCGCCACCTCACCCAGGGTCATCGTGGCCGGTCCGGTCGCGGTGTCATCGGTGCTCGTGGCCGTGTAGACGCTGGTGCCGAGGCCGGCAAGCCGTTCGCTACCGGATCGGGTCAGGGCCAGGGTCTGGCCGTCGACGGTGGCCGATCCGACCGCACCGGTCAGCCCCTGGATCATGATGTCGTGACCGCTGAAGCGGGCGTTGCCGCGGGCGGGCGCACTCGGTGCCAGCACCAGGAGCAGCACTCCGGCCACCAGCCCGGCCGCGGCGAGTGCCGCGTAGAGCCGGCGCTGGACCTGCAACTTCACGCCGCGCCCGGGTGGCCAGGCGACGTAGACGCCGACCGGAATCAGATACACCAGCCAGGCCGCGAACTCGATCACCGTCGGCCGTTCCTGAATGCCCAGCATGCCGGTCAGCAGGCTCGACTGGACACTCCCCGGGCGGACGACGCTGGTGAGATCGGCGAATTGGTCCTGGCCGATATTGAGCCAGCCCGCTTCGTGCGCGGTGTGAATTGCGTTGACGACCAGGCCGGCCGCGACCAGGACCAGCACCACGCCGGTGAACCGGAAGAACCGCGACAGGTTCAGCTTCACGCCGCCGCGGAAGATCGCGTAGCCGAGCCCGATCGCGATCAGGATGCCGAGGATCGCGCCGATCCAGGCCGAACTGCCCGAGGAGCTCTCGTTGAACGCGGCCAGCAGGAAGACGGCCGTCTCGAAGCCTTCGCGCATGACGGCCAGAAAGGCCATCAGCACCAGGGCCACGCCGGATCCGGCAGCGAGCGCATCCGCCGCCGCGCCCTCGAGCTGACCCTTGAGGTCGCGGGAGTGCCGGCGCATCCACACCACCATGTAGGTGACCATGGCCACGGCAACCAAACCGATGACGGTCTCCAGGCCTTCCTGCTGGCGCTGCGGCAGGTTCTGGGAGACCACCTGTAGGACGATGCCCACGGCACCGCAGAGTACGACGGCGATGCCGACACCGACGAAGACCCAGCGGAGCAGGTCCCGCCGTCCGCGTTGGTACAGGAAGGTGGCGACGATGCTCACGATGAGTGAAGCTTCGAGTCCTTCCCGTAGTCCGATCACGAACGTAGGCAGCATGGGACTTCCTTCGTCGACTCGTGGCCCGGGCCGGTCCGCTTCGGTGCAGCCGATCGGTCGACGTGCTGACCTGGGCTGCGCCGGCGCGGGGCGTCTGAGCCGTTAGGCAAGGCTTACCTATGCGAGGGTATCGCACCCCGGATGCCGGATCGGCGACGCCGGTGGAGGGCACAGTTCGATCACGGTTGAGCGACGCGGCCCCAGTGACGACGGCAATAGCGGTGGGGTGGGCACCCGCTCATTACGGGCCAGCTCTCGAACGCCATTCGAGGGCACGACGGGTGGGCCGTCTGCAATTTTGTGGTTCGTCAGGCAGGCGAGTGCTCAGCCGTTTTCCCTTATTTTTACGGGCAATTAGCCGGCTGAACATCTCGGCGTAGTTTTACCCTTTGTTTACAACCCAATTACGTAGCGTAGCGGCCAAGGCACGCAGGGTTCCAACGGTGTGAAGAGGGCGTCAGACGAAGGCATTTGGTAGCGGTTAAGTTACCCCTAGTCACGAGGACATGAGCGACAACACCCTTATTAAGAAAGGGGGTTCCTCATCGCGTGAAGTTGGTGTAGCTTTCGTTCTGTCGGGCGTTAAGAGCAGGTTGGTTCGCCGGTGCGAAAGCTGGTGAATCTGACTCGTTCGGCCCGCCGGCGAAAGGGTTTGTCGTTTATCGTTTCGACAGGACGACAAATCCAGGAATTGCTCAACGTCCCACTCGGTCGGCTTTTTCGATCAGCAATCTTGTAAGGAGCTCGACCCATGCGGCTTGAGGGCGTTGGTGGCACCTGGAACCATGCGGCGACGCCGCAGGATTCCGAGCTGCCGGTCCCGTCGGCTCGCCGGCGGCGGGGCTGGTTGCCGCTGGCTGCGGTCCGTCCCGATTACGACCTGATCCCGCTCAACGGGCGTCGATTGCTCACCGAGGGACTGACCCGCAGTACTCCGACCGGCTCGATCTGTGCGGTTGCCTACCGGGCCGAGCTGCGGCCGTCGTCACGTGAAGTAGTCAGCCACCTGGTGAGCCGGGATTCCGCGGTGTTGTCCCGGGCCCGGATCACCGGCGGAATGGCGGTGGAGGAGTACGAGGCGCACGGTGAAACGATCGCGGCCTGGTCGATGGACTCCGCGCTCGCTGCGGCGGCGACCTTGCTGGGACGACACGTCGATGAATCCGGCACCGGTGCGGTCGTCGAAGCGGTTCGGTCGGACACGCTCGGCCTTCGGGCCGGCGATCAGATCGTCGCCGTCGACGGACAGGCGGTGAGCATCGCGACCGATGTCCGGGCGGCGCTGGCCGGTCGCAACGCCGTCGAACTCAGCGTCCGGCGCAGGACCGACCAGCCGATCTCGCTGCGGATGGCACGACACGACGACGGTGCCTGGGGCATCCGAGTGATCACGGCCGACCGGGTGTTGCGGCACGGCATCGCGGCCAGCTTCGATCTGCCGGAGGACCTCCGAGGGCCGTCCCTCGGGCTGGCCTGCGCACTGAGCATCATCGACGCCTACACCGGTGGCCGGTTGGCGGGTTCCGGCACGGTAGTGGCGACCGGGACGGTCGACCTGGCTGGTCGGGTCGGCGGCGTCGGTGCGGTCGAGTACAAGGCCCGAGCTGTTCGTGCGCACGCGCACGTCCGGCGTTTCGTTGTCCCGGCCGAGTCGGCAGCTGACGTGGAAGACGCGCGTCGGGTGCTGGGCGGACGGGTCGAGGTTGTGGCGGTGACGACGCTGGCCGAGGCGGTCGACCTTCTGGGTGGACCGTCCTGGCGCAGCCGGAAAGGCGGCACCCGATCGGCGGATCGGGTTCCGGGCACCGTCCGGTAACACCCCCCAGTTATCAGGATCTAGAACAGTGCAGGAGGGAAACATGCGC
>CAZZZW010000334.1:0-4782 GCA_964658795.1 Phormidium nigroviride PCC 7112 | reverse complement strand
GGACGAGGACGGCGGGGCCGAGGACGAGCTCGGCGGCGCGCTGCTGGACGCCGAGGTCGACGGCGCGGCCGGGGCCCCGATCTGCTGCGTGCTCGGCATCTGGCCGTTCGGCTTGCCGGACAGGTAGCCGTTCATGAACTTCTGCCAGGCCGAACCGGCCAGGTCGCGGCCGTACTCGGACTTGTGGTCGCTGTTGTAGAGCGGCTCGAGCTTGTCCGAGCCGACCCAGGACGCGGCCGACACCTCGGGGGTGAAGCCGACCGTCCAGCCGTCGGAGGAGTCGGCCGTCTCGCCCAGCTGCACGGTGCCGGTCTTGGCCGCCGCGACCCGGCCGCCGTCGAGTCCGATGCCCGAGGTCGGCGCCACCTGCTCCATCGACAGGGCGGTGTCGTTGGCGACCTTGGGGTCGATGATCCGTTTCGGATTGTCCTTGCGATCGAAGAGCACATTGCCCTTGGCGTCGGTGACCTTGGTGATGAAGTGCGAGCCGCGGTACAGCCCGCCGTCGGCGATGGTCGCGTATCCGACGGCCTGGTCAAGGATCCGCACCGGGTAGTTGCCGATCCCGACGTACGGGTCGGCCACGCCGTTGCGGAGCAGGGTCGGCGAACCCGGGTTCGGGCCGGTGTCGGACTCGGTGGTCGGAATGCCCATCGCCTGGGCCATCTTCACCACGTTGTCCGGACCGACGATCTGGGTCAGCTGGGCGAAGACGGTGTTCAGCGACAGCGTCGTCGCCTGCTCGATCGTGTAGATGCCGTACTTCGGATCGGACGGGTCGTTGGAGATCGAGTACTGACCGACCTGCTGCGGCGACTTGCCGTCGAAGGTGGACTGGATCGTGTACGCCGGCTTCTTGCCCTGCAGGTTCTGCGTGAGCGCGGTGGCAGTCACATAGGGCTTGAACGTCGATCCGGGCTCCCGCCAGGACTGGACGTAGTCGAGCCCGGTGCCGTTCTTGCCCCCGTAGTAGGCCAGCACGCCACCGGTCTTGGGGTCCACGGCGGCCAGCGCCGGGCGCAGGTTGGCCTGGAACGGCTGCAGGTTCGAGTACGTCTGGGCGATCGCGTTCTCAGCCGCGGCCTGCGCCGTCTTGTCGATGGTGGTGGTGATCCGCAGACCCTTGGTGTTGATCTCGGCCGGATCGATGCCGTCGTCGGTCAGCTCGTTCTTGACCTGCCGCCAGACCAGTCCGAGCGGGCCGTCCAGCACCGAGGCGGCCGCGTGCGGCGTGATGGTGGCCGGAAAGCGCAGTGAGTTGCGCTGGGTCTGGCTCATCTTGCCGATGCTGACCATGCCGTCGACGACGTAGTCCCACCGACCCTTGGCCGCCGACGGGGTGACCCGCGGGTCGTAGTACTCCGGCGACTTGATCACCGCCGCCAACAGGGCGCCCTGCGACACGGTCAGTTTGCTGACATCCACCCCGAAGTAGGCCTTGGCCGCGGCTTCGATGCCGTAGGCCTGACGGCCGAAGTAGATGGTGTTCAGGTAGTTCTGCAGGATGTCGTCCTTGGAGTACTCCCGGGACAACTTCAGCGAGATGGCCAGCTCTTTGAGCTTGCGGCTCAGGGTCTGGTCGGAGTTCAGGTAGGCGTTCTTGACGTACTGCTGGGTGATCGTCGATCCACCCTGGGTGTTGCCGCCCTTGAGGTCGTTCAGTGCCGCACGGACGGTGCCCCGGATGGAGATGCCGGATTCGGTGTAGAAACCGCGGTCCTCGGCAGCGATCACGGCGAACCGGACATAGGTCGGAACCTTGGACAACGGCACGTCGGTGCGGTTCTCACCGCCGGTGATGGACGCCATCTGCGAGCCGTCGGCGTACATCAGGGTGGCGGTCTGGTTGGTCTGCAGCTCGTCCGGACTGGGCACGTGCGCGACCGAATACATGACCAGGGCGAAGGCCGTGACCAGGGCGGCCAGCAGCGCGAGCAGCCAGGTGCCGAGGATGCCGACGCGACGCCAGATCCGCTTGGAGCGCGACATCTTGGCCAGCCGGCGCTTCTTGCGCGCTCGCCGACGGCGCCACCAGCCCAGGTCCTCCTCCGGAGTCCGGCGGCGGCCTCGATTGGTGGTCACTGGTCCGTATTCCTCGGACACGATCGGCGGTTCTCCTCAACAGTGGGGGCTGCGGGGCTGGTACGACCCTGGCACAGTACGTGCCTCCAGTGAGGATTCTGCACAGACTTCTCAGGATCTGCTCGGTTGCCCGGCGCGCCGGTCGGCGGGGTTCCGGACGGTTTGTCAGGGTGCGAACTTCTCCAACGCCGCCTTGATCGCGGTGCCGATCACCGGCGAGGTGTGACCCGCGTCGTCCAGGATCACCAACTCGGCTCCGGGCCAGGCCTGGCTCAACTCCCAGGCGGTGGACAGCGGTCCCTGCGGATCGACCCGGCCGTGGATCAGCACCGCCGGGATGTGCTGCACCCGGTGCACCTCGTCGATCAGCTGGCGGTCACGAAACCAGGCGCCGTGGCTGAAGTAGTGCGCGCACAGCCGGGCGAAGGCCAGCCGGTACCGCGGTTCGGCCTGCTTGACGCTGGGCCCTCGGGTATCCGGATCGAGGCTGACCACGGCGTTCTCCCAGTCGATCCAGCCGTCGGCGGCGCGCTGTCGGACCGCGTGGTCGGGGTGGTTGAGCAGTTCGTTGTAGACCGCGATCAGGTCACCATCGCGCAGCCCGGCGGGCGCACCATTGCGGAATGCCTCGTATTCGATGGGCAAAAACCGCCTGAGGCCGCCGTAGAGCCACTGCAGCTCGTCCCGCTGGCTGAGAAAGATGGCCAGCAGCACCAGTTCGGTGACCCGGTCCGGATGTTGTTCGGCGTAGGCCAATCCGAGCGAGCTGCCCCAGGAGCCGCCGAAGACCAGCCAGCGCTCGATGCCCAGGTGGGCGCGCAGCTTCTCGATGTCGGCGATGAGGTGTTGGGTGTCGTTGCCAGCCAGGCTGGTGTCATGGTCGGCCGCATGCGGCAGGCTGCGACCACAACCGCGCTGGTCGAGCAGCACGATCCGGTATTTCGCCGGGTCGCCGCTGCGCCGCATGCCGACCGAGCAGCCGCCGCCCGGTCCGCCGTGCAGGATGACCATCGGCTTGCCGTCGGGGTTGCCGACCTGTTCGTAATAGATCAGCTGGCCGAAGCCGACATCCAGCATCCCGGTATCGAAGGGTTCAATGGGTTCGCTTTGATCGGGCATGTCGTGCGACGTTACCGGTATGCCGATTTCAGGACTGCGCATCCGCGACTGGCAGGACGGCGACGAGTTCGATCACCTGCTGGACGACGACCCGGACCCGTTGTGGGTCGGCCAGCAGCACCGGTTCCACGGCGAGCCGCGCGAGGGCGACCGGTGGCGGCGCACCGTGGTGGCCGAGCAGGACGGGGCGATCGTCGGGGCCGGCTCGCTGCTGTTCAACGACCTGCATCCCGACCGCTACCCGACCTCGATCGAGGTGGCGCCGACCCACCGCCGGCTGGGCCTGGGGCGTGAACTGCTGGCCGAACTGCTCGAACTGCGGCCCGACCGGTCCCGGCCACTGGAGTCAAAGGTTCGAGAACAGGCTTTTGACATAAGGGCATTCTGGGCTGAAGCCCGGACCTACCAGCGGTGCGCCTGCCCGGTCATCGACCCGGACGACCCGGCCGTCCGAGCCTGGATCCTGGCCAATGCCGGTTCGGCCCGCGGCCTGGTCGACGCCGCAGTCCACTTCGCCCAGCTCTATCGCTGGCTGCACCAGGAGTGGTCGCCGGTGTCCTCGGACGAGGTGCTGCACCGGGTCGCCGACGAGCTTGCGGCCGAGGCCGACCTGGAACGCAGCAGTCTCGGCCTGACCGACGGTGAACCGGCCGCGGCGGTGTTCGCGTTCGCCGATCCCACCGGCTGGGACTGCGTGGCCGAGACCCTCACCCCGGACGGCGACGAGCAGGCGCTGCGGGCGGCACTGGCTCGCACCTTGAGCCGGCTGGACCGGCCGGTGGAGTTCGACGGCCACGACTCCGACCCGCACCTGGCCGGGCTGCTGGCCGAGTTGCCGTGGGTCGCCAGCGACCCGCTACTGCTGATCGAGATCGGCTGAGGCGCCCTTCCCTCCCCTTCACAGCGGGTCCATGGCGGCTCGATGCATCGGGGTGATGTATCGTCGCGATACATCGCTGCGACACACGCAGCGTAGTAAGCCCGGAGAGGAGGACGGCGGAATGCTCGAAATCGCGATTCTGGGACTGCTCAGCGAATCCCCGATGCACGGTTACGAGTTGCGCAAGCGGTTGTCGACACTGCTGGGCGCGTTCCGGGCGTTCTCCTACGGCTCGCTCTACCCGTCGTTGCGTCGGCTGCAGGACGCCGGCTGGATCGACGAACAGGCACCTCTGGCCGATCAAGGCGACACAGGGCTGAAGTCCAGGCGGGCCAAGAAGGTCTACCGGCTCACGGCCGAGGGCAAGGAACACTTCGCCGAACTGCTGGCCGAGGTCGGACCCGAGGCCTATGACGACGAGGGCTTCGGCACCCGGCTGGCGTTCTTCGGCCAGACCCGGTCCGACATCCGGCTGCAGATCCTGGAAGGTCGCCGGCAACGGATGACCGAACAGGCCGACGGCATGCGCTCGTCCTTGGCCCGGACCCGGGAACGGATGGATCGCTACACCCTGCAACTGCAGGAGCACGGGCTCGAATCGGTCGACCGCGAGGTTCGCTGGCTGAGCGAGTTGATCGAAACCGAGCGCGCCCAGCCGCCGCTCGAGACCTGAGTCCGTACCGGACTCGAGACCGGAGTCC
>CAZZZW010000333.1:0-4785 GCA_964658795.1 Phormidium nigroviride PCC 7112 | reverse complement strand
GCCCAGACCACCTTGCGCAAGGTGGTCGGCCAGCACTCGCTGGACCAGACCTTGTCCGAGACGGACAAGATCAACCTCGACATCCGCAAGATCCTGGATGTGGCC
This sequence comes from Phormidium nigroviride PCC 7112, assembly GCA_964658795.1. Classification (GTDB taxonomy): domain Bacteria; phylum Actinomycetota; class Actinomycetes; order Mycobacteriales; family Jatrophihabitantaceae; genus Jatrophihabitans_A. The sequence goes on along the minus strand of CAZZZW010000333.1, from coordinate 4,680 downwards.
ACCGTGGACTGGGGTGTCGAGGTGACCCTGGTCGAGTTGAAGGACATCCAGCTGCCCGACAGCATGAAGCGCGCAATGGCTCGGCAGGCCGAGGCCGAACGGGAGAAGCGCGCCAAGATCATCAGCGCTGAGGGCGAATCGCTGGCCGCCGCCGCCTTGGGCGATGCCTCGGACACGATGATGGCGCATCCGCTGGCCTTGCAACTGCGCAACCTGCAGAGCCTGGTCGAGATCGGCGTGGACAAGAACACCACGGTGGTCTTCCCGGCGCCACTGATGACGACCATCGCCGAACTCGGCTCGTTCCTGGCCCGCGAACAGGCAGCCGCCGGGCTGCCCGCCGCGGCCCCGGGCCGGAACGGCAGCGCCGGACCGAGCGCGCCCTCGAAACGAGAATCGGTATGAGGCGCCGGGCATTCGATCGGCTGGTCAGCATCACCGGACTGTTCCTGGCCGTGATCCTGATCGTGGCCGGGGCGTTGCTGACCTGGGCCCACAACTTCGTCGACAACGAGGTCAGCACCCAACTGTCCAGCCAGCAGATCTTCTTTCCGGCCCAAGGCAGTCCCGCCACGGCCGGCGCCGAGTTCGCCCCGATGCGCAAGTACGCCGGCCAGCAGTTGCGCACCGGTGCCCAGGCCGAGACCTACGCCGATCACTTCATCGCGATACATCTGAAGGAGATCGGCGGCGGAAAGACCTATGCCCAGCTGTCCGCCGCCGCGCAAGCCGACCCGACGAACGTCCAGCTCGCCGCCACGGTCGACACGGTGTTCAAGGGCGAGACGCTGCGCGGGCTGCTGCTCAACGCCTACGCCTTCGGGACGATGGGACGGATCGCCGGTATCGCCGCCCTCGCTGCGTTCATCGGCGCCGCGGTGATGCTGCTGCTCGGTCTTCTCGGGCTGTGGCACGGTGCCCGAGCGGGCAGCCCTCGACCACAGATCTCAGCCGCCCTGCCACCGGTGCCGGTGGTTGCTCCGGCCAGCCGACCGGCGACGGACGGATCGACACCGCTCGGGTCGCCGCGATGAGCGCCGCTCCGATGGGCGTGCCCGCGCTGCACACCGCGCTGGACCGACGCTCGGCCGAGGCCGCCGTGGTCGTGGCCGGCCGGGCCCCGTCCATCCACAACACCCAGCCGTGGCGGTGGAAACTGCGCCAGGGTGCGCTCGAGGTGTACTCCGACCGGTCCCGGCAACTCATGGTCGCCGACCCGGACGGGCACTCGCTGCTGGTCAGCTGCGGTGCGGCCCTCGAGCTCACCCAGCTGGCGCTGGCCGGTCAGGGCTGGTCGGTCCGAACGACCCCGTGGCCGGACCGGCACCAGCCCGATCTGCTGGCCCGGATCGAGGTCACCGATCGGGGCCAGGCCGAGGCCGCCGGCGCGGCGTTGATCGGCGCCGCGTTGCGTCGGCGCAGTGACCGGCGGGCGTTCGGACCGGCCGCGGTGCCCGAGCAGGTCGTCGAACGGCTTCGGCACGCAACCGCTGCCCCCGGCGTGTTCGTCGACTTCCCCGACGGCGCCGACCAACACGTGGCCCTGACGGTCGCCATCTCACAGGCCGACCGGTCCGAACGCGATACGCCCGCCTTCGCCGAGGAGATGCTGGCCTGGACCCGGGCCGACGACTTCACCCCGGACGGCGTTCCGCGATCGGCGGTGCCGCACGTGCCGCCCGGCCAGCCGCGGCACACCGACATCCCGTTGCGTGACTTCGAGGTCGGTCTGGCCGGCACCCAGCTGATCGCCGGCCGGGTGGACGAGCGGCCGCTGATCGCGGTGATCATGACCGAGGCGGACAACGACCGGCAACGGTTGGCGGCCGGCCAGGCGATGATGCGCACCATGCTGCAGGCCGAACTCGACGGGGTGGCCTGCTGCCCACTGAGTCAGTCGGTGGATCTGCTCTATTTCCGTACCCGGCTCCGCGAACTGATGTCCTGGACCGGACACCCCCAGATGATGCTGCGACTCGGCCTGGACCCCGCCGGCCGAGCCGCGCCCCTGACCGCCCGCCGTCAGCTGGCCGACGTGTTCGAGGTCGTCTGAGCCCGGGCCGACGACTGCTAGTCGATATCGGCCGTTCGCGCTCCAGCCCGGACCACCAGGATCAGACCGGCGAACAGCATCAGCAGGCCGACGAACGCCCACCCCGGCGGGTGCTGGTGCAGCCAGAAGTAGGCGATCACGGCCGCGCCCGGCACCTCCACCAGGACGGCCAGGCTGACCAGCGTCGCGCTGGTCGAGCGCAGGACGACATTGATCAGGCTGTGGCCGAGCAGCTGCGCGACCATGGTCACCGCGATCAGATACAGCCAGGCCCGGCCGGAGTAGTGCGTCAGCCCTTGCCGGCCGATCAGGCAGACCACCAGAAGTCCGAGGGCACAGACCGAGTAGCAGACGGTGGTGTAGACAGCGGTGGACTGCTGCTTGCGGGCCCGGCCGCCGACGGTGACGTAGCAGGCGGCGAAGAAGCCGCCGAGCACGGCCATCCCGTCACCGACCACGGCCCGGGTCGAGACGTCCAGGTCGGCGCCGGCGATGAACAGGGTGCCGACGAAGGCCAGCACCATGCCGGCCCAGGCCAGCCGGGGCATCCGACGTCCGCTGGCGACCGCGATCAGTCCGGTGAAGATCGACTGGGTCGCGACCAGGCCGGTAGCCGAGGCGACCGAGGTGAACTTGACCGAGGGCACCCAGGTGCCGAAGTGCAGGGCCAGGAACGCGCCACCGAGCGCGGCGAGCAGGAAGCCCCGCCGACTCAGCGCGGCCAGCTCCCGGCGCTGCCGGACCATCGTCAGGGCCGCGGTGAAGCCGGCCCCCATCGCGTTGCGCCAGAACGCGATCGCCAGGGCCGGCGCCGCGGTCGCGGCCATGATCGGGCCGCTGGCCGAGACCCCGGCCAGCGCGATCAGCAACAACCCGGCGTCCTGCGGCGGAGGCAGGCTCAGCGATTCCTGCTGGACGTCGGCTGGCACCGGCTGAGTCTCCCAGGCCCCTCAAATTTTGCGGACACTAGGATTCCAGCGTGACCACGACCCGTGTCTTCCTCGCCCGGCTGGCGGGTATCGGGGTGTTCGACCCGAACGGCGATCAGCTCGGCCGGGTCCGGGACGCGGTGGCGACGCTCCGGGTCGGCCGGCAGCCCCCGCGCATCCTCGGCCTGGTGGTCGAGGTCCAGCATCGGCGCCGGATTTTCGTCCCGATGGGCCGGGTCACCAAGATCGAACCCGAGGCCGTGGTGTTGACCACGGGCAGCGTGAACATCCGCCGGTTCGAGCAGCGGACCAACGAACTGCTGGTGCTGGGCGAGGTGCTGGACCGGACCGTGGTCAGCGTCGAGGACGGCAGCCGGCTGGTGGTCTCCGACGCCGCGATGGAACAGAACCGGGTCCGCGACTGGGTCATCACCAAGCTCGCGGTCCGCACCGCCGCCGGCCGGCTCGGTCGCCGCCGGGGCGTGCTGCACCAGGTGGACTGGGACGAGGTCGACGGCCTGTCCGCGAGCGAGACCAGCCAGGGCGCCGACTCGCTACTGGCCGTGCTGGCCGGCATGCGCCCGGCCGACGTCGCCGCCCAGTTGCAGGACATGCCGGACAAGCGTCAGCAAGAAGTGGCCGAGGCCCTGGACGACGAGCGGCTGGCCGATGTGATGGAGGAACTGCCCGAAGAGGACCAGATCAACATCATCTCCAGCCTGGCCGACGAACGCGCGGCCGACGTGCTCGAGCGGATGAATGACGACGACGCCGCCGACCTGCTGCGGGAACTGCCGACCGACGACCAGGAACGACTGCTGGAGATCATGGAACCGGAGGAGGCGGCCCCGGTCCGACGGCTGATGACCTACGGCGAATACACCGCCGGCGGCATGATGACCTCCGAGCCGGTGGTGCTGCTGCCCGACGCCACGGTGGCCGAGGCGCTGGCCCGGTTGCGCAACCCCGACCTCAGCCCGGCCGTGGCCGCTCAGGTGTTCGTGGTCCGGCCGCCGCAGGCCACCCCGACCGGGCGCTATCTCGGTGTCGCGCACTTTCAGCGGTTGCTACGCGAACCCCCGTCCTCGCTGGTCTCGGGCGTGATGGATGCCGACATCGACCCGCTCACGCCGGAGTCGACCCTGCAGCAGGTGACCCGGCATCTGGCCACCTACAACCTGGTGGCGGTGCCGGTGGTCGATGAGAACGACCGGCTGCTGGGGGCGGTCAGCGTCGATGACGTGATCGACCACCTGCTGCCCGAGGACTGGCGCGACCGGGACGAGGAGCCGACCGACGCGGCCGTGACCAGACGGCGGGCCGAATGATGTTTTCAGCTGATACGGAAAGGGTGAACTCGTGACCGAACCGCGGCGTCGGCTGGATCAGCCCAAGGCGCCTCGGGCGCTCCGTCGGCCGCGGATCTCGGCCGACGCCGTCGGTTCGGCCGCCGAGGGCATCGCCCGGTTCTTCGGAACCGCCCGCTACCTGCTGCTGCAGACGATGATCGTGGTGGTGTGGATCGGTATCAATGTGGTGTGGGGCATCAACTATTCCCACCACAAGAACGACAGCAAACCGTTCGACCCGTACCCGTTCATCCTGCTGAACCTGGCCTTCTCGACCCAGGCGGCCTACGCGGCGCCGCTGATCCTGCTGGCCCAGAACCGGCAGGCCGACCGCGACCGGATCCAGGCC
>CAZZZW010000332.1:0-4793 GCA_964658795.1 Phormidium nigroviride PCC 7112 | reverse complement strand
CGGCCGACCCGGTGGCGAGCGAGCAGACGGGTGGTGATGAACAGGAGCAGGACGAGTACCAGCAGCACCGAGGCTGCCCCGTAGGCGCGCTGGATGTAGAGCGGCTGCCCACTCTTGATGCCGGCATAGACGAAGGACGGCAGCGAGGTCATGTTGTCCTTGAGCAGGTTCTTGTTGGTGTATTGCGTGGTGCCGTTGACGATCAGCAGCGGTGCGGTCTCCCCGGCCACCCGGGCGATGCCGAGGATCAGTGACGTGGCCAGGCCGGCCCGGGCGGTCGGCAGCACGACCCGCCACACCGTCTGCCACCGGGACGCGCCCAGCGCCAGGCTCGCCTCGCGCAGTCCACCCGGGACAACCCGCAGCACCACCTCGGCCGAGCGGGCGATGATCGGGGTCATCGTGATCGCCAATGCGAGCGCGGCGGCGAACCCGGACTTCTGCATGCCGACGATCAGGATCAGCACGACGTAGACGAACAACCCGGCCAGGATGTCCGGCAATGCCGTCATGGCCTCGACCACGGTGCGGACGATCCGGGTCCCGGGACCGCGCACCTCACTCAGGAACACCGCGGTGGCCAGGCCGAGCGGCAGCGAGATGATCGTCGACACCAGGACTTCGAGTCCAGTGCCCCACAGCGCGTGATAGATACCGCCCTGGGTCAGCGGCGACGTCGACGGCCCGACGCCGTGCAGATCGTGGAGGTAGAAGTTAAGGTGATGCAACGCCGGCCAGCCCTTGTAGAGGGTGGTCCAGATTGTCGTTGCCAGCGCGGAGAAGACCAGCAACGCGCCGCTGAAGACCACCGCCGCCGCCAGCCGGTCGCGCACGATCGGCAGCGGGTTCGACACCGCGCTGACGCCGGCGTACAGGGCCAGGAAACAGGCCCAGACGCAGACCACGAAGCCGATCGTGCCGCTCCACAACAGGATGTGTTCATAGACCACCCAGACGAACGCGAGGGCGCCCACCAGGCTGGCCCACATCGAGGCCCGGTCGTCCAGGGTGGTGCGTTGCAGCCGTCGAGGCCGGTCCTCGACCGGTTCCGGGACCACCGCCGGCGGCTCCACCGGCTGGGTGTCGGTGACCGGGATGGTGGTGGTGTCCGCTGCCGGAGGTGGTGCGGTGGCCGTCTGGGTCACGGTGCCGCTCGGCGATGCGATGGTCGTCATCAGATGTCCGTCCCGGCGCCGCTGCGGCTGCGGCCGACGAAGATTGCGGCCAAGGTGTTGATACCGATCGTCATGAGGAACAACATGAAACCGGCGGCGAGCAGCGCCGTGAGTTGTGAGGACGTGGCGTCCCCGAAGTTGCCGGCGATCAGGGCTGAGACCGTCTGGGTGCCGATGCTGAGCACCTTGATCTTGATGTCGTAGGCCGGCGAGATGATGATCAGCACCGCGATCGTCTCACCGAGGGCCCGACCCAATCCGAGCATCGTGCCGCCGATGATGCCGCCCCGGCCGAAGGGCAGTACGACCGACCGGATCATGCCCCACCGGGTCGAGCCCAGGGCCAGCGCGCCTTCGCGTTCACCCAACGGCGCCTGGCCGAACACGCCCAGCATGACCGCACAAGCCAGCGGGATGACCATCATCGACACGCACAGTCCGGCGATGAAGGCCGACGCGGTGAACTTGGTCTGGGCCCAGAACGCCGCCCGTGGATCGGTGTCGACCTGGAAGAACGGGATCCAGCCCAGGTAGGTCGCCAGCCACCGGGACAGGTACAACGCGTGCGGCTGCAGGATGAAGAATCCCCACAGTCCATAGATGACACTGGGCACCGCCGCCATCAGGTCGACCGTCGACACCAGGGTCGATCTGAGCCAGGACGGTGCGTACTCACTGATGTACAGCGCGGTCATCAGCGCCAGCGGGAAGGCCACGATCAGCGCGATCACGGCGACCTCGATGGTGCCGACCAGGACGGCCGAGATGCCGAGCTTGTCCTGCGCGACCGACCAGCGGGACTCGGTGAAGAAGTGCAGTCCGTAGCGGTGCAGGGTCGGAATGGCCTGGTAGCCGAGGAAGACGCCGATGGAGCCGGTGACCACCAGGACGAAGATGCTCACACCACGGGTGCTGCCGTGGAAGATCCGGTCCGACAGTGGCAGGCCGGGATCGATGGAGCGTGGCCGGTCCAGGTCGTCGTCGACCGGGTCGAGGATGGCGGTCATGTCCGGATCACCCGAACCGGCCGTTGACGTAGTCCGACGTGCGTTCGTCCTTGGGATCGTTGAAGATCTGCTCGGTGGCCCCGGCCTCGACGATGCCGCCAGGGGTGCCCTGGCTGGCCAGGAAGAACGCGCACTGCTGCGACACCCGGGCCGCCTGCTGCATGTTGTGGGTGACGATCACGATCGTGACCTCGGGCGCCAGTTCGGCGATGGTCTGCTCGATCCGGTAGGTCGAGGTCGGGTCGAGGGCGGAACAGGGTTCGTCCATAAGGAGAACGTCCGGGTTGACCGCGAGCGAGCGGGCGATGCAGAGCCGCTGCTGCTGGCCACCGGACAGAGCCGAACCGGGCGTGTGCAGCCGGTCCTTGACCTCCTCCCACAGACCGGCCCGGGACAGGCACTGCTCGACCAGCACCGCCTTCTCGGATCGGCTGGCCCGGGTGCCGGTCAGCTTCAGGCCGGCGGTCACGTTGTCGCCGATGGACATCGCCGGGAACGGGTTCGGCTTCTGGAACACCATGCCGATCCGCTTGCGGGTCTGGGTGATTCTCGAACCGGCGGCGTAGATGTCCTGGCCGTCCAGCAGCACTTCGCCGGCCAACTTGGCCGAGGCGACCGACTCGTGCATCCGGTTGAGGATGCGCAGGAAGGTCGACTTACCGCAGCCGGATGGCCCGATCAGGGCGGTCACGGTGTTGGCCGGCATCTGCAGGCTGACCCGATCGAGCACCTTGTTCGAACCGAACCAGGCGGAGATGTTCTGCGCGGTCAGCGTCGAACCGGTGCCTACCCCCGAAGCTGGGGTCAAAACGGTCGAGGTCACGTCAACTTCCTTACGAATAGGGGCAATCGCGGTTCGCAGTGCTCCGCGGAGCCAGCGTGCGAGGTGAACATGTACGGCAGGCGTCCGCAGGCTGTCCGGCACCGGACGATCGGCCGCCGTCGGGGAGCTGGACCGGGCCCGGTCACCGCGACCAGCCTCGACGGCCCACCGGCGGACTCGACACCGACCGGCCCCGGCGGGCGTCGGTGACCAGCACCGCGGCGTCGATCCGGGCCACAGCGGCGCGATCCAGGAACTGCCGCATGGCGTGCAACGAGCGGACCTGCCGGTCATAGGGGTGGGCCGAGACGGCAACGTCGTCACCGTCGTGGCCGAGTCGCCAGCTCCACAGGTTCGGCGGGTTGCGATCGACCCGGCCGGTCAGCTCCGGCAGTACCGCTACCAGCTGCGCAATCGAACTCAGACAGGTCGGCACGTTCAGATGGTCCAGCGCGCTCCGTCCGATCGGACGGTTGTTGCCACCGAGCAGGCGCCAGCGCACCGGGCCGCCGGCCGAGGTGCGATAGAGCTGGAAGTGCGGGCCGACATCGTTCTGCTTGATCGTCACGGACACCGGGACGGTGTCGATCGACTGCGATTCAGCGGTCATACCGGGCCGTCCAGCAGCCGATCGCCGACCCGGAGCACGGCCGGCGGTGCCGGTGAGGCGGCCGGCACCGCGGCCAGGAACCGGTGCAGCGACTCCTGGCTCTCCGACCGGCGGGCGTAGCGGAACGAGGCGACGGCCACCAGTTGATCACCGATCCGGACCGTCCAGGTCCAGTGCGCCCGGTGCGCACCGGCCGGGTCGCGACGCAGTACTGAAGCAACGGCGGTCCGGGCCCGGCGGCGGAACCATTCGGCGGCCTCGATCCCGGCCGCGACCGACTCGAAGTTGACCGCGGCCCGGCCGAGCGGTCGGTTGTTGGCCGAGACCAAGCTCCAGGTCACCCGGGTGGGCGTACGCACCGCGCCGGCCCGGGCCGAGGTCGGGGGCAGATCGGTCAGCAGCACGAACCGGGGCACGGAACGGCCTCTTTGCCCAGCGGCGGAAGAGGATTCGGTACCCGGCGACGGTTCGGATCGGTTCGTCATGACGGCGTAAGAGTTCGGTCGCCGGCTGATCTAGCCGTAACGAGAAGATGAACAAGACGCGGCGGAGATCGGTCGGATGTATCGGCACCGTGCCAACCGGAAAGAATGATCAACTTCGCCGGCCGGCATACCTGGTCGATCGACTACCGTCCGCTGTCAGCCGTGCTCAGGTGCGCACTAGAAACCTGCAGTCGGGCTGGGCGGTCAGCAACCGTTCTGGACCTGGGTGGCCGGCGGCGGCCGGCCGGCAATCCGTACCTCGTCGGCCCACCTTGGGTACTTTTGCCGTCACACCCGTCACGGCCGCAGGCGCAAGGTGGACTTCGAAGAAGGGAGTCGCGATGGCCTCGACCGACGGCTTCACGATCACGGTGCCGAGCGTGCTCGGCATCGCCTCGACCATGACCGGATTGACCGCCACCGGCACCGGTACCACGAGTGCGCTGGGCTCGGCCGTGCTCGACGCGATCTCCTTCGCGGCCATCGGCAGCGAGGTCGGCAGCGTCAACACCGCACTCCAGGGCCAACTCACCTCAGCCTTGACCCAACTGCTGCAAGGCCTGAGCCAGACCACCACCAGCGTGAGCAGCGCGGCCACCGGTTACGCCGACCTCGACTCCCAGATCGCGGCGCTGCTCGGCGGTGACTCCGCCGCGGCCGCGAGCACGCCGAGCTCGGCGGCCGACCCCTACC
>CAZZZW010000331.1:0-4805 GCA_964658795.1 Phormidium nigroviride PCC 7112 | reverse complement strand
CTAGTCGTCCTCGTCGTCCGCCCGGGCCAGCCAGGTGGCGAAGCGTTCCACCGCCGTCTCGAACTCCGGGTTCAGATCGACAAAGGTCTGCAACCGCTCGGCGATGTAGGACAGGCTGACCTGCTCGTCGCCGCGCCGGGTCTCCAGTTCCTCGATACCCCTGTCGGTGAAGTACATTCTCAGCCCTCCTCACCCGGATAGCGGACGCCCAACGCGGCCCGTGCCCGGTCCAGTAGGTCCATGATGGCAATGCTGTCGGCCGGTGGAACGAGCGGGCTGGTCAGCAGGCCGGCACGCAGACACCGCGCGACCTCCGCTATTTCAGGTCGATAGCCAGGGGAGTCGGCCCCCTCGTCGAACGTCTGGGTGTGCCCGTCGGCGCTGCCCAGGGTGAAGCCGGACGGACGATAGAACCGGTCGTGGAACTCGATCCAGCCGGTCGTGCCCTGCACCAGGCCGCGGTAGGGGCCGGGCAGCGGGGCCGAGCACCACAGCTGTGCTTCGCGGCCGTCCCGATAGCCCCACTGCAGGGCGACGGTGGCGTCGGCTCCGGTGGCAACCCGTTCCCCGGTGACGTCCACCGAATCAGGTTCGCCCAGCAACATCCAGGCGAAAGTCACCGGGTAGATGCCCAGGTCCAGCAGCGCGCCGCCGCCGTTGGCCAGGTCGTACAGCCGATGCTCCGGCTCGTAGGACTTGCCCAGGCTCATCTCGGCCCGCACCGACCGGACGGCCCCGATCGCCCCGTCGGCGATCAAGGATTGGGCTTGGCGGATCAGCGGGTTCGTGCGCATCCACATGGCTTCCATGGCGAACACGCCGGCCTTCTCGGCCGCCTGGAAGACCTCACGGGTGTCGGTCGCGTTCAGGCAGACCGGCTTCTCGATCAGTACCGGTTTGCCGGCCTCGATCGCCAGCAGGGCCTGTTCCTTGTGCCGGGGATGGGTGGTGGCGATGTAGACCACGTCCACCTCGGCATCGGCCACCAGCTCGGTGTAGTCCCCGTAGGACCGACCAGCTCCGAACCGGCCGGCGAAATCGGCGGCCCGCCCGGCGTCGCGCGCAGCGACGGCCACCAGTTCGTTGTCCGGGGTGCGAGCCAGATCGGTCGCCACCTTGGCCGCGATACCGCCCGCGCCCAGGAAACCCCACCGGACCGGTCGATCAGCATCGATGCTCATGCCGTCCAACCTAGCGGGCAGCCGGCCGGAAACGGCGAGTGGCCAGTTTCGTTCCCGAATGGCCAGTTATAGCTGGCCATTCGAGCGACAACTGGCCACTCGTGCACAATCCCGCGCGATGACTGGCCACTCGTGCGAGGCGCTCAGCCGAGCGCGGTGGCGACGACCTCACGCTGCTGGGCCTCGTGCACCGCCACCGATCCCACGGCCGGCGAGGCCGAAGCCTTGCGAGACGCGCGGTAGATCGGCCGGGTGTCGCCGGCCGCGGCCAACCGGTCCGGCAGGTTGAGCGCGATGAACGGGAACGCGCCCTGGTTCATCGGCTCCTCCTGTGCCCAGACCAGTTGGGCATTCGGGTACTTGGCCAGTTCGGAAGCGATCTCCTCGCCATGCAAGGGGTAGAGCTGCTCCAGCCGGACGATCGCGACGTCCTCGCGACTGTGCTCGGTCCGGGCCGCGACCAGGTCGTAGTAGATCTTGCCGGAACACAACACGACCCGGGTGACCTTGGCCTCCTCGACCGAATCGTCACCGATGATGGGACGGAAGCCCCCCTCGGTGAATTCGTCGAGCTGGCTGACCGCCGCCTTGAGCCGCAGCAGCGACTTGGGCGTGTAGGCGATCAACGGGCGGTTCAGACCGCCGAGTGCCTGGCGTCGCAGCAAGTGGAAGTGGTTCGCCGGGCTCGAGCACATCGCGACCGTCATGTTGTTCTCGGCGCACATCTGCAGGAACCGCTCCGGACGGCCGGTGGAGTGGTCGGGCCCCTGGCCCTCGTAGCCGTGCGGCAGCAGCAGCGTCAGCGACGACCGCTGACCCCACTTGGCCTCGCCGGAGGAGATGAACTCGTCGATGATGGTCTGCGCACCGTCGGCGAAGTCACCGAACTGGGCTTCCCACAGCACCAGGGTGTTCTTGTCGGCCACCGAGTAGCCGTACTCGAAGCCCATCGCGGCGTACTCCGAGAGCAGCGAGTCATACACCCGGAACTGGCCGGGCGCGCCCGGGATGTGCCGCAGCGGCGTGTACTCGTCGCCGTTGTTGCGGTCGATGAGCACCGCGTGCCGCTGGGTGAAGGTGCCACGTCGGGAGTCCTGGCCGGCCAGCCGGATCGACTTGCCGTCCTGGGTCAGCGAACCGAGGGCCAGCAGCTCGGCGGTGGCCCAGTCGACGTCGCCGCCGGTGGTCTGGGCGACCCGACGATCGATCTGCGGTTTGAGCCGCGGGTGGATGGTGAAGCCGGTCGGGTGGTTGGCGTAGAGGTCGCCCATCGTCTTGATGGCTTCGGCCGAGATCGCCGTCGAGACCACCGGTTCGTTCTCGGTCTCGACCATGGCCGGCTGCGGTCGCGGGGTCGATGAGGCGTCGCGGGTCTCGACGAAGACCTTCTCCAACTGGGCCCGGAAGTCGCGCAGGGCCTCCTCGGCATCGTCGATGGTGATGTCACCGCGGCCGATCAGCGCCTCGGTGTAGAGCTTCCGGACGCTGCGCTTGTTGTCGATGATGTCGTACATCATCGGCTGGGTGAACGAGGGGTTGTCGCTCTCGTTGTGACCACGGCGGCGGTAGCACACCATGTCGATGACGACGTCCTTCTTGAACTGCAGCCGGTACAGCACGGCCAGCTTGGCCACCCGGACGCAGGCTTCAGGGTCGTCACCGTTGACGTGGAAGATCGGTGCCGAGATCATCCGGGCGATGTCCGTGCAGTACAGGGTGGAACGCGATTGCGCCGGCGAGGTGGTGAAGCCGACCTGGTTGTTCACGACCACGTGCACGGTGCCGCCGGTGCGGTAGCCACGCAGCTGGGACAGGTTCAGCGTCTCGGCCACCACACCCTGGCCGGCGAACGCCGCGTCGCCGTGCATGAGCACCGGCAGCACGGTGAAGCCGTCCTCGCCCTTGTCGAGAATGTCCTGCTTGGCGCGGACGATTCCCTCCAGCACCGGGTTGACCGCCTCCAGGTGGGACGGGTTCGCGGTCAGCTCGACCGAGATCGAGGCGCCGTTCTCGGCCTTGTACATGCCGTTGGCACCGAGGTGGTACTTGACGTCGCCCGAGCCCTGGGCCGTACCCGGGTCGATGTTGCCCTCGAACTCGTTGAAGATCTTGGCGTACGGCTTGCCGACGATGTTGGCCAGCACGTTCAACCGGCCGCGGTGCGGCATGCCGATGACGACCTCGTCCAGGTTCTTGTCGGCCGCGGTGTTCAGGACCGCGTCGAGCAGGGCGATCACCGTCTCACCGCCCTCCAGGGAGAACCGCTTCTGGCCGACGTACTTGGTCTGCAGGAAGGTCTCGAACGCCTCGGCCACGTTCAGCCGGGACAGGATGTGCTTCTGCTCGTCCTTGGTCGGGGCGTCGTTCTTGACCTCGATGTGGGACTGGATCCAGGCCCGTTCCTCGGGATCGATGATGTGCATGTACTCGACCCCGACCCGGCGGCAGTATGCATCGCGGAGCACGCCGAGGATGTCTCGCAACTTCATCAGCTTCTGGCCGGCGAAGCCGCCGACGGGGAACTCCCGATCCAGGTCCCAGATGGTCAACCCGTGCTTGGTGATGTCCAGGTCCGGGTGGGTACGGATCTTGAACTCGAGCGGGTCGGTGTCGGCCATCAGGTGGCCGGAGGTCCGGTAGGCATTGATCAGCTCGATGACCCGAGCGGCCTTGTCGATCTGGCCCTCGTGGCTGAACTCGCGGTCGGTCAGCCACACCGCCGGCTCGTACGGGATACGCAGCGAGGCGAAGATGTCGTAGTAGAAGTTGTCCTCGCCCAGCAGCAACTGGTGGATCCGGCGCAGGAACTCGCCGCTCTGCGCGCCCTGGATGATCCGGTGGTCATAGGTCGAGGTGAGCGTCATGATCTTGGAGATGCCCATGTCGGCCAGGGCATCCGGATGCATGCCACTGAACTCGGCCGGGTATTCCATCGAGCCGACACCGACGATGGTGCCTTGACCCTGCATCAGCCGGGGCACCGAGTGGTTGGTGCCGATCGTGCCCGGGTTGGTCAGGCTGATGGTCGAGCCGACGAAGTCCTCAGCGGTCAGTTTGCCGTTGCGGGCGCGACGGATGATGTCCTCGTAGGCGGTCCAGAACGCGGCGAAGTCCATCGTCTCGACGGCCTTGATCGCGGCGACCACGAGGGAGCGTGCGCCGTCCTTGCCCGGCAGGTCGATGGCCAGACCGAAGTTCACGTGTTCCGGGGTGACGAGGGCCGGCTTGCCCTCCTCGGTCATCGCGAACGACCGGTTCATCTCCGGGTACTCCAACAGCGCCCGGACCACGGCGTAGCCGATCAGGTGGGTGAAACTGACCTTGCCGCCCCGCGCCCGGCGCAGGTGGTTGTTGATGATGATCCGGTTGTCGGCCAGCAGCTTGGCCGGAACCGCCCGGACGCTCGTTGCGGTCGGGACCTCCAGCGAGGCCTGCATGTTGGTGACGATCTTGGCCGGCGCGCCCCGCAGCACGGCGGCGTCCCCGTTGGCGTTGGGCGCCACGGCCGGCGTGGTCCACGACGGTGACGACTTTGCCGCCGGCTTGGCCGGAGCGGCCTCGGCCGAGGCCTCGGTGGCGGCGGCCTTGGGGCTCTCGGCCGAGGCCGGTGCGTTCGATGCTGCC
>CAZZZW010000330.1:0-4805 GCA_964658795.1 Phormidium nigroviride PCC 7112 | reverse complement strand
AGGCGCAGGCCGATACCAAGCTGCGCGCGATGATGCCCTATCAGGTCACCCCCGCGCTGATGCGGATCGCCAAGCCCGACGCGCATTTCCTCCACTGCCTGCCCGCGCACCGAGGCGAAGAGGTGACCGCCGACGTCCTGGACGGACCGGTCAGCCTGGCCTTCCGGCAGGCCGAGCACAAGATGTACAGCGCGATGGCCGTCCTCGAGTGGTGCGGAGCGTGACCGCTACCGCCCCTGCGGCGCCCACGAGCACCGGACGCAAGACGCACGACTTCGCCCTGCTCTGGGTCGGTGCCGGCATGTCCTTCCTGGCCACCCGGATGACCGCGCTGGTCTATCCGCTTCTGGTCCTGTGGGGCGGTGGGTCAACCGCGACCGCCGGCCTGGTCGGCTTCACCGCGCTGTTGCCGCAGTTCGCGGTGCAGCTGCCGGCCGGCGCCATCGTCGATCGCTACGACCGACGCCGGCTCATGCTGCTCAGCGAGATCGGCTGCATCCTGGCCGTCGGCAGCCTGGCCATTCCGGTGGCCGGCGGCCGGTTGTGGCTGCCCCAGCTGTTCGCCGTCGCCTTCATCGAGGGCAGCCTGCTGGTGGTCCACCAACTGGCCGAGCGCGCGGCCATCCCGCACGTGGTGGCACCGGACCAGCTCGGTTCGGCGTTCAGCCGCAACGAGGCACGGACCCGGGGCTCGTCCATGCTGGGCCAGCCGCTGGGCACCAGCCTGTTCGCGCTGGCGCACGCCTTTCCTTTGCTGTTCGGGGCAATCTCGCACGCGCTGTCGCTGCTGACGCTGTCGTTGCTGCGCACGCCGTTGAACAACGAGCGGACGGCCAAGCCCCGGCCGATGCGGGCCGAGATCGGTGAAGGGCTGGCCTGGCTCTGGCGCAAGCCGTTCATCCGGGCGCTGATGTTCGTGCTGGCCGGCACCAACCTGCTGTTCCAGATGGTGACCTTCGCCGTGCTTCCGCTGTTCCATGACGAGCATCGCTCGGCCGCGCTGGTCGGCATCGTGCTGGCCTGTTCCTCGGTCGGCGGTCTGGCCGGCGCCCTCACGGCCAGTCACTGGATGCGGCGAGCCGGACTCCGGCGGATCCTGATCATATGCTGTGTGACGTGGGCGGCGGTGACGCTTTTGCTGCCGATTGGGGATAATGTTCCCGTTATGGCGCTGCTGTTCGCGGTGAGTGGCTATGTCGGCGGTGTCTTCAACGTGCCGGCGGTGGTGTACGTGGTCCGGGTGACGCCGGCCGAGTTGCGCGGTCGGGTGTCGAGCGTGGCCGGTCTGATGAGTGCGGGCGCGATGGCCTTCGGCTGGATCGCCGCCGGCTGGCTGCTGTCGGTCATCACGCCGCGTCAGACGTTGACCACCGTCGGACTGCTGTTCGTCCTGGTCCTGCTCGCCACCATCATCAGCCCCTCCATCCGTAAGGCCAGCGGGCCCGACGAAGTCAGACCACTCGAGGAGGCACCGGCACCATGATCGGGAAGCGGAACTCACCCTCACCCGGATCGACCGGCGACGCGGTACGGCTCGTCTCGGTCACCAAGCAGTACGGCCACGGCGAGGGCGGGGTGACCGCGCTGAACGACGTCTCGGTCAACATCCCCAGCGGCACCTTCACCGCGGTGATGGGTCCGTCGGGATCGGGCAAGAGCACCTTCCTGCACTGCGCCGCCGGTCTGGACCGGCCGACCTCGGGTTCGGTGTTCCTGGGTGCCTCCGGCAAGGACCTGACCACGATGTCGGAGTCCAAGCTGACCGTGTTGCGTCGGCGCGAGATCGGCTTCATCTTCCAGGCGTTCAACCTGGTGCAGGCCCTGACCGTCCGCCAGAATGTGACGCTGCCGCTGCGATTGGCCGGCAAGCGGGCCGACAAGCGGCAACTGGCCGACATCCTGGCTCGGGTCGGGCTGTCCGACCGGGCCGGGCACCGGCCGTCCGAGCTGTCCGGCGGCCAGCAGCAGCGGGTCGCCATCGCGCGGGCGTTGATCACCCAGCCCGAAGTGGTCTTCGCCGACGAGCCGACCGGCGCCCTGGATTCCAACACGAGTCGCGACATCCTGTCGGTGCTGCGCGAAACGGTCGACACCACCGGGCAGACGACGGTGATGGTCACCCACGATCCGATCGCCGCGTCCTATGCCGACGCGGTGATCTTCCTGGCTGACGGCCGGATCGTCGAGATCACCCCCCGGCTGCGGGTCGAGCAGATCGCCGATCGGATGACCCGGCTGGCGGAGCTCGTCTGATGTTGCGGATGGCGTTGGCCTCACTCCGCACCCGCAAGGGGGCGGCGGTGGGCGGTTTCCTGGCCCTGTTCTGCGCCGCGGCCATGGTGTGCGCCTGCGGGGTGCTGCTGGAAACGGGCCTGCGCGGTTCGATACCGCCCGGACGGTTCGCCGGCGTGCCGACCGTCGTGACCGGCGACCAGCAGATCCACTGGACGCAGGTCAAACACAAGGGCAAGACGAAGACCAAGTCCAAGGATCTGGCCGAACGGGTTTGGTTACCCGCCTCGATCGGCGACAAGCTGTCCGGCATCAGCGGCGCGAAGGTGGTCAGCGACCGGATCTTCACCACCGAGTTGTACGGCTCCGACCACGCCTTCATCGACGGCGTCAACGGCAAACCGACCTACGGCCACAACTGGTCGGCGGCCCAGCTCACCCCGTACAAGCTGGTGGCCGGCCAGGCTCCGGAGACCGACACCGACGTGGTGCTCGACTCCGGTCTGGCCGCCAAGGCCGGCGTGTCGGTCGGGTCCAAGATCGGTATCCAGTCGACCCAGGCCCCGGCCGAATACACCGTGACCGGCATCGCGCAGGCCCAGTCGCCGGTCAGCCAGGAATCGGCGATGTTCTTCTCCGAGTCCGAGGCCATCACCCTGGCCGCGCACGGAGATTCAGTTACGACCTACGGGGTGTTCGGCACCAACGCCGATGCGGTGCGCAGTGCGCTGGCCGGTACCACAGCCAAGGTGGTGACCGGCAACGGCCGGGGCGCGGCCGCCCTCGCGGGCGCGTCGGCGGCCAAGACCCGGCTGGTCAGCATGAGTGGCGCGATCGGCGGGACCGCCTTGATCGTGGCCATGCTGGTCGTGGTCGGCACCTTCACCCTGTCCATCCAGCAGCGCTATCGCGAGCTCGCATTGCTACGCGCGATCGGGGCCACGCCCCGCCAGGTCCGCCGGCTGATCAACCGCGAGGCGCTGGTGCTGGGCCTGCTCGCCGGTATCTCCGGCGCCTTCGCCGGTCTGCCGCTGGCCACTGCGCTGCATCACGAGTTCGTCGCCTAC
The DNA here is from genome assembly GCA_964658795.1 of Phormidium nigroviride PCC 7112. Classification (GTDB taxonomy): domain Bacteria; phylum Actinomycetota; class Actinomycetes; order Mycobacteriales; family Jatrophihabitantaceae; genus Jatrophihabitans_A. The sequence continues at coordinate 1,506 of CAZZZW010000330.1, read as the reverse complement.
AAGACGGTGCCCGAAGCGATCCAACTGACCCACAGCCCGTTCCCGGTGGCCGGTGCCGCCTTGGTCACGTTGCTGGCCGCCCTGGTCGCGTCCCGCATCTCGGCTCGCCGGATCACCCGGATCCGCCCGGCCGAGGCACTGACCGAGGCGACCGTGGAACGGCGCACGGTTGCTTTCGGCCGAACCTTGGCCGGCGTGATCGTCACGATCGCGGCGGTGCTGATCTCACTGCTGCTGACCAAGCTGCACACCGAGCCGGCCGCGATGCCGGTCACCTATCTGTGCGTGCTGATGTGGATGATCGGCGTCGCGTTGCTCGGTCCGGTACTGGCCCGGGCCGGCGTGGCCCTGCTCGGTGTCGTGTGGCGCGCCTCCCCGGTCGGCGGCTTCCTGGCCGGCATGAACTCCGAGATGTACAGCCGGCGGATGGCCTCGGTGGTCACGCCGCTGGCCCTGCTGATCGGCATGACCGCCACCATCCTGTTCGTGCCCACCACGATGAACGGCGCCGTACAGGCCCAGACGAAGGACGGGCTGACCGCCGACCTGGTGTTGGGCTCCAGTGGCCCGGGCATTCCGGCCGAGGCGGTCAAGCAGGTGCAATCGACGCCAGGGATCACCGCCGCCGTCAGCGCGGTCCGGTCCACCATCTGGGTCGGCAAGGACAAGCGCTCGGCCCAGGGACTCAGTAGTCAGGGGCTGACCGACGTCCTCAACCCCGACGTCTCCAGCGGCACGCTGGCCAACCTGGGCGACACCGACATCGCGATGAGTTCGCTGGCCGCGCAGGGTCGCCGGGTCGGCGACAAGGTCAGCACCACCCTCGGCGACGGCACCAAGACGACGTTCACGCTGGTCGCGATCTATCGTCGCGGGCTGGGTTTCGGTGACACGCTGATGAGCTTCGACCAACTCGTCCGCCACGTCGACACACCGCTGGCCCAGCAGGTGTTCATCAAGGGATCGGTCAGCCCCCAGGCCGTGCACGCCGCGTTGGGCAGCTACCCCGGCCTCGGACTGGTCAGCCGGTCCGGCTACCGGCAGGTGCTCGGGGACCGGCAGAACGCCAACGACGCGGCCAACCTCGCCTTCCTGGCGCTGATCATCGCGTTCTGCGGCATCGCCGTCATCAACACCCTGGCCATGGCCACCGTCGACCGGTCCCGGGAGTTCTCGCTGCTCCGACTCACCGGCGCCACGACGCGGCAGGTGCGCAGCATGCTGCGCTGGGAACTGGCCCTGGTGATCATCGTCGCAGTGGTGCTGGCCGCTGTCGCATCGTGGGCGACCCTCACCGGCTTCAGCATCGGCATGGCGAACGAGAAGGTTCCGACGATCGAACCGCTGACCTATGGCGGCTTGCTCGTGTGCGCCGTCGTGCTCGGCGCGCTGGCCTTGTTCGTGCCGGCCCGATCGTTGCTACGCCGAAACCCGGCCGACGAGATGACCTCCGGGCAGTAACCGAGTCGATGACCAGCGTCCGCCGCTTCACCCCGCGTCCGGCTG
>CAZZZW010000329.1:0-4833 GCA_964658795.1 Phormidium nigroviride PCC 7112 | reverse complement strand
CGCCAGATGTTCGCCGTGGGCATAGTGGGCACACGATCCGGCGGTCGGCCGTTGGAACTAGCGTGAGCCCCATGAGCAACTTCGGATTCGGTTTCTCCCCGTTCGATGGCGAGCCCGGACAAGGTCCGGACGACCTGTCCGGCAAGATCCCGCTGTTCGCCGAGCTGCAGCGTCTGCTGTCCGGTAACGGCGGCCCGGTCAACTGGGACCTGGCCCGGCAACTGGCGATCTCGTCGCTGGCCTCCCAACACCGCGCCGCCACGCCGGCCGAGACCGCCACCGTCGCCGAGTCGATCCGCCTGGCCGACCTGTGGCTGGACGCGGTCACCGATCTGCCGTCCGGGGTGAGCTCGGCGCAGGCCTGGAGCCGGGTCGACTGGGTCGAGAAGACGATCGGCACGTGGGCGGCGTTGTGCGACCCGGTGGCCGGTCGGGTGGTCTCGGCAATGTCCGGGGCGCTGCCGGCCGAGGTAGCCGAGCAAGCCGGGCCGATGGCCCCGATGATGTCCCAACTCGGCGGCATGATGTTCGGTGCGCAGCTCGGACAGGGCCTGGCCGCGCTGGCCGGCGAGGTGGTGTCCAGCTCCGAGATCGGACTCCCCCTCGGGCCGGCGGGCACTGCCGGCCTCGTGGTGGACAACCTGGCCACGCTGGCCGCCGAGGTCGACCGGCCGTTGGACGAGGTGCGGCTGTTCGAGTCACTGCGCGAGGCGGCCCACCAGCGTCTGTTCGCCCATGTGCCGTGGTTGCGTCAGCAGGTCATCGATGCCGTTGATGCTTACGGACGCGGCATAAAGATCGATCCGCAGGCCGTCTCCTCGATGATGAGCGAGATCGATCCACAGAACCCCGAGTCACTGCAGCAGGCGTTGTCCGGTGGCATGTTCGAGCCGGAGACGACCGAGGCCCAGAAGGCGGCCCTGCGTCGGCTCGAGACCCTGCTGGCCCTGATCGAGGGCTGGGTGGACGCGGTGGTGCTCGGCGCGTCGAGCGAGCGGATGCAGGGGGCACAGGCGCTGACCGAGGCCATGCGCCGTCGCCGCGCCTCAGGCGGTCCGGCCGAACAGACCTTCGCCACCCTGGTCGGCCTGGAGCTGCGGCCCCGTCGGTTGCGCGACGCCGCCGCCCTGTGGGGTGCGATGGGCCAGCTGCACGGCGCGTCGACGCGGGACGGACTGTGGAACCACCCCGATCTGCTGCCTAGTTCCGATGACCTGGACGACCCGCTGAGTTATGCCTCCAACTACGGCGCCGCGCGCTCTGGCGCGAACACCGAACTCTCGATCCCCGATGACCTGTCCGGCTTGGACGAGGCCGCCGAGACGCCGGACGGCCAGTCGAGCGAGGCTGGTTCGGCCAGCGATGGCAACATCGCGACCTCCGAGCCGTCGGCGTCGACCGACGAGTCCAAGGGCCCCGGTTCGGACGCGACGTCGGACTCCACCGGTCCGGACGATTCGCAATCGGACAAGCCTGGTAACTGAGCCGCCATCGCGACGCCTTCGAGGTAGCCCCGGGCGCGTTCGGTGCGCGGATAGGCGTTGACGAAGCCCCAGAACCGCTGGTTGTGGCTCGGCTCCAGCAGGTGGGCGAGCTCGTGCATGAGCACGTAGTCGATCACCCAGCTCGGCATCGGACGCAGCCGCCGAGAGAGCCGGATGGTGCGGTCGGACATCGTGCAGGACGCCCACCGGCTGGCCATGTTGCCGACCCAGCGAACGCTCACCGGCCGAGCTTGGCCGTCGAGGTAACGATCGGAGAGCTGACGGGCCCGCTCGGCCAGCGTGATGTCGTTGCCCCGGGGCCCGGCCGCGGCGTACGCCGCCTCCTTGTCGACGACCTTGGCCACCATCTCCGACACCAGGTCCGCCTCGGCCGATCGCGTCACGTGCGCCGGCAGCAGCACGATGATCCGGTCGCCGCTGCGGTAGGCCGACAACGTCTTGCGGCGACGAGCCGAACGGCGTACCTCGACCGGATGGCCGGACACCATGCGGAGTCCGGCTATGGCGCCGGCGCGGCCACCGGGTTGTGAGCCGGAGTCGGGGTCAGGGCGATGAGCGACCATGCCGACCACGATAGGGGCAGCCCCCGACATCGCCGGGACTTGTCCACAGCTCATCAACGGAACTGTCCCGAAGTTATCCACAACCGGTTCCACAAGTGTGGACATGCAGTTGAGGGTTGGGTCCGATCCATCTCTGTGGATAACTGTCGGGGCCGGTCAGCCGGATGTGCCAGGGTGCTGACATGTCGATCTCACCGCCCACCGACGGCCGTCGCCCCGGCCGGTGGCGTCGGCTCAATGCGGCCGCGCTGGTGCTGTGGCGGGGTCCCGATGTAGTTCAGTTCGAACTCGGTGACAACCGGATCATGGTCAGCAACGTCGACCCGCGCGAGGTCGCCGCGCTGATCAGACCGTCCGCCGCAAGGCTGGCCGTGGAGCCGTCGCCCCCGCAGCTGGCGAACCGGCTGCACGAAGCCGGTTTCCTCACCCGGCAGGCACCGGCCGGCGCGGCCGACGTACCGGCCTACCTCTCGGCCGACCTCGGTGCGCTGGTCGGCCGGTACGGCGACGACGCGGTGCCCCGGTTGGCGCGCCGTCGGCAGGCGATCGTGACCGTACAGGGCACGTCGCGGATCAGCGCCACCATCGCTACCACGCTGGCCGCGGCCGGGGTCGGTCACGTCCATCTGGTCGGCGGTACCGAGGCATCAGCGGCCGACAGCTGCCCTGGCGGCATCCTGCCCAGCGATGAGGGTGCTCGGTTCGGCACCGCCGGCAGTGCGGCGATCAAACGCAGTGCCCCGACGGTGCACACCGGGCCGGTGCCGGCCGGCGGCACGCCCGATCTGGTGATCCTGACCGATCCGCTGCCGATCGATCCGGCCGTCCGGGCCGGCTTGCATCTGGATGGCCGCGCGCATCTGAGCGTCGCCGTGGACGGCTCCCGCGCGGTGGTCGGGCCGCTGGTGATCCCGGGCCGAACCAGTTGCCTGCGGTGTGCGGATCTGACCCGCAACGAGCACGATCCGAGCTGGCCACTGTTGGCCATCCAGCTGTCGGCTCGGCCCCGGCATCGTGGCATCTCCGATGTTGCGCTGTGCGTGGCGGCGGCGGGCGCGGCCGCGGGCCAGGCCCTCGAATTTCTTGACGGCCAGCACGTCCAGACCTGCGGCGGGACGATGGAATGGCAGTTGCCGGACTGGCGACTGCGGCGCCGGAGTTGGCTACCGCATCACGAATGTGACTGTGGCGCGGCCGGCCGATCGAGCGAACACGGCACAATGGACTCGTGACCGACATCCCGCAGCGAGGCGTTGCCCGCACCGCCCGACTGGCCAAGCTTCCGCTCGGTGTGGCCGGACGGGCGACGGTCGGCCTCGGCCGTCGGCTCACCGGCCAATCCGCCGACGACGTCCAGGCCGATCTGGCCCAGCGCACCGCCGAGCAACTGTTTACCGTCCTCGGGCAGCTCAAGGGCGGTGCGATGAAGTTCGGGCAGGCACTGTCGGTCTTCGAGGCGGCACTGCCCGAAGAATCGGCCGCGCCCTACCGCGAGGCGCTGACCAAGTTGCAGGAGGCGGCGCCCCCGATGGCGCCCGAAACGATGCACCGGGTGCTGGCCGAGCAGTTCGGTGGCAGTTGGCGGACCCGCTTCCAATCTTTCGACGACGAACCGGCCGCCGCGGCATCCATCGGGCAGGTGCACCGGGCGGTCTGGGCCGACGGACGCGATGTCGCGGTCAAGATCCAGTACCCCGGCGCCGGACCGGCCCTGATGGCTGACTTCACCCAGCTGTCCCGGTTCGCAAGACTGTTCTCCCTGATCTCGCCCGGCCTCGACGTCAAACCGCTGCTGGCCGAGCTCAAGGCCCGGGTCAGCGAGGAGCTGGACTACACCCTCGAAGCGGATGCGCAACGGCAGTTCACTGCGGCCTATGAGGGCGACCCCGAGATCGTGGCGCCGAGGGTGGTCGCCAGCGCCCCGAAGATCGTGGTCAGTGAGTGGCTGGACGGCACGCCGCTGTCCAAGATCATCAGCAGCGGCAACCAGCAGGAACGCGATCGGGCCGGCCGGCTGCTGGCCCTGCTGCACTTCTCCGCGCCACAGCGCAGCCACTTGCTGCACGCCGACCCGCACCCGGGCAACTTCCGGCTGCTGGACGACGGCCGGCTCGGCGTGCTCGACTTCGGCGCCATGGCCCGGCTACCCAACGGCACCCCGGAACCGCTCGGGCGAATCACCCGGCTGGTGCTGGAAGGCCGTACCGATGAGGTCATCGCGGCCATGCAGAACGAGAAGTTCATTCGTAAGGGCATGCAGATCGACGCGGCCAAGGTGATGAACTACCTGCGTCCGATCCTGGAGCCGCTGGCCGAACCGGAGTTCACGTTCACCCGGGACTGGATGCGCGAACAGGCTTCCCGAATAGGTGATCCCCGCAACGAGGCGGCTCGGGTCGGCCGGATGCTGAACCTGCCGCCGGAGTACCTACTGCTGCACCGGGTCACGCTCGGGTCGATCGGGGTGCTCTGCCAACTGGGTGCCACCGCGCCGTACCGGCAGATCGCCGAGCAATGGCAGCCCGGTTTCAAGGATCCAGAGGCCTGATCAGGCTCCCCCGGTCACCACCACTCCGGCTCGAGTTTCGCTTCCAGTGACCGGATGTTCTCGGTCGCGCAGCCGGGGCAGATCCAGCTGATCCGCCCGTCGCGGCGGTCCGTCACCCAGGCCAAGCGGTCGGCGGCCTCGGTCTGGCTGCGTCCACACAGCTGACAGGTGGCGGCCGGTTCGTCCATGGCCACCATTGTGCCCTCCTCGGCTCTGC
>CAZZZW010000328.1:0-4843 GCA_964658795.1 Phormidium nigroviride PCC 7112 | reverse complement strand
CGGCCAGGCGTCAGGCCGAGCGCAGGGCCTCGGCAGCCGACTCGGGGGACACATCGTTGGCGAAGGCATCCAGGCCCGACTCGCTGCCGGCCAGGTATTTCAGCTTGTCCGAGGTCCGCCGGATCGTGAACAGCTCGAGATGCAAACCGAACAGGTCCCGGCCGGTCCGGACCGGCGCTTGGTGCCAGGCCGAGATGTAGGGAGCCGGCCGGTCGAACAGTCGCTCGAAACGCCCCAGCAGGTCGAGGTAGACCTCGGGCAGTTCAGCCAGGGCGTCCTCGGCCAGACTGGGCAGATCCGGCACTCGCACGTTCGGGTAGGCGTGCACCTCGTACGGCCAGCGCGCGGCGTGCGGCACGAAGGCGGTCCAGTGATCGGTTCGCAGCACGATCCGGCGTCCGTCGGCGACCTCGTCGGCCAATCGATCGGAGAACAGGTTTCGTCCGGTCGCGAAACGGTATTCCTCGGCCGACTGCAGCATCCGCGAAGTCCGCGGCGTGACGAAAGGGTAGGCATAGATCTGCCCGTGTGGGTGATCCAGGGTCACGCCGATCTCGGATCCACTGTTCTCGAAACAGAAAACCTGTTCCACGCCGGGCAGCTCAGCCAGCCCGCGGGTCCGGTCGATCCAGGCCTGTACGACCAGTTCGACCTGGGCCGGCTTGAGCGAGGCCACCGAGGCGTTGTGGTCCGGCGTGAAGCAAATGACCTCACATCGCCCGGCGCCCGGCCGGGTCAGCAGGGTGCCTTCGACCGACTCCGAAGCGGACGACGGCGCCAAGGCCGGGAACCGGTTCTGGAACACCACCACGTTGTAATCCGCGGCCGGCACCTCGGTGAAGTGATCCGGTTTGGACGGGCACAGCGGGCAGTTCTGCGTCGACGGCTTGTACGTGCGAGCCTGCCGGTGTGACGCGACCATGATCCACTGAGCCAACAGCGGGTCGAACCGAAGCTCCGACTCGGTGGTGGTGGCACTGAGCCCGCGCTGGTCCTGTTCGGTCCGCTCCGGCGCGCCGTCGGCATCGAAGTAGCGCAGCTCGCGGCCGTCCGAGAGCTGGATTTCCGTTATCTTCATTCAGCGATCCGCCACATCATTGGGTTCGTTGGACGCGGCTGAGGTAGCTCTGCAGCAACACCACCACGGCCAGGAAGCCACCGTTGACCGCGTCCGAGGCCGCAGTGCCGTACTGCGACAGATGCACGCCGATCAGGTTGCCAATGATCGCCAGCAGCAACACTCCAGCCGCGGTGCCGGCAATCGATCCGGCGCCACCGGTCAGCAGGGTGCCGCCGATGACCACCGCGGTGATCGCGATCAGCTCGTACCCGTTGCCGATGTTGGTGACGCCGGACTGCAACCGGGAGGCGTTCAACATGCCAGCGCCGCCGGCCATCGTGGCCGACAGGACGTACACCAGCGTCTTGGTCCGCAACACCGGAAGCCCCATCAGTACCGCGGCATTCTCGTTGCCGCCGATGGCGAACAACTGCTGGCCGAACCGGGTTCGCTGCAGCACCACACCGCCGATCACGAACAGCACGATCGCGGTCAAGATCGGCACCCAGGTGCCATCACCGAGGTGCAGGAAGAACGAGTGCGGCGGCACCAGATAGGTCTTGGTGCCCTCGCCGGAGATGGCCTGCAACAGGCCGCGGGCGCCGAGCATGCCGGCCAGGGTCACGATGAACGGGGCCAGCCCGGCCTTGGCGATCAGCAGCCCCTGGACCAGCCCCCAGAGACCGCAGACCACCAGCGGCAGGAATATCCCCATCAACGGGCCACCGTGGTTCACGCCCCAGGCCGCCAGCACGCCACCGAGAGCGAACACCGACCCGACCGACAGGTCGATGCCGCCCGAGATGATCACAAAAGCCATGCCCAGAGCCAGCAACGATTGGTAGGCATTCCCAAGGAGCATCACGTTGACGACGTTGCCCTTGGTGGCAAAACCGGAGGAGAAGATGCTCGCCGCGACCGCGACGATGACCAGGACGATGACGCCGCCCTGGTTCTGCAGCAGGCCGGTGATGCGTTCGGCCCGGGTGGCGTCGGTCGCCTCGGCGTCGGTCACGGTGGGTTCCGGTGTCTTCTTGGACAAGGTCACGTCGGTCATCGGTTGCCCCGTCCTCGAGCGGCGTACACGGCGGCGCAGATGATCACGGCTTTAATCATCTGGGAGTAAGAGTCAGCGATGTTGTGCTGCACCAGCGTGGCCGAGATGATCTGCATCAACAGCGCTCCGGCGACGGTGCCGACCACCTTCACCTTGCCTCCGGTCAGCGGAGTTCCGCCCACGACCACCGCGGTGATCGCGCTCAACTCGTACTGCAGACCGTAGTTCGACGGGTCGGCCTCGGCCCCGTGCCCGACGATCAGCACCCCGGCCAGGGCGGCCAGCACGCCAGAGATGACATAGACGGTGACCAGCACCCGTCGTACCGGCAGCCCAGCCAGCTGGCTGGCCGCCCGATTGTCACCGATCGCCACCAACTGGCGGCCGAACGTGGTGCGCATGACCAGGAAGGCCACGATCAGCACGATGATGAGCGCGATCCAGGCCATCTTCGGCAACCCGAGGACACTCTCCAGGCCAAGTCCGTCCAGGAACGGGTCGTTCACCGGTTTGGCCGAGGCACCGTTGAGGATCACGGCCAGACCGCGCAGACCGATCATCAGCGACAGCGTGGCCACGATGGGTTGTACCCGACCGAACGCGATCATCGCGCCGGCGACCACACCTGAGGCGGCGCCGGCGATCAGACAGATCACAATCGTCACGGCGTCGCCATAGCCGAGGTAGAGCGGGATGAACGCCGAGGCCAACGCGATCACGGCGCCGACCGACAGGTCGATGCCTTCGGTGCCGATCACCAGCGCCATGCCCAGGGCCACCAGCAGCACTGGCACGACCTGGAACAGCTGCACCCGCAGGTTGCCCACCGACAGGAAGTCCGAGGACAGCGCGGTGTCCACCGCGACCAGCACCACGATGGCGATGTACACGCCGTAGTTCTGCAGGAATTGCAGGATCCGGTCCTTGCGATCGTCCTGCACCTTCACCACGGGAGCAACGGCCAGATCGGTCGCGGTCATGCTGCTACACCCTTCTTCGCGCGGATCGCCAACTCGCTCCGCGCCGAGCTCGTACCTCGCTCGATGCTCACTCGCCGCCAGCTCATCGCCTCGCTCGCTCCGGTCCTCGCTTCGCTGCGATCCTCACTCACCGGTTCTCCCCAGCTTTCTCAGTCGAAACGGCAGTCTCAGCCGGCGCGGTGGCCAGCGCATTCATCAGTTCGGACTCGTTCACCTGGTCACCGGTCAGTTCGTCCACGACCTGGCCCTCGCGCAGGATGACCAGCCGGTCAGCGCCCTCGAGCAACTCGTCGAGTTCGGAGGAGATCAGCAGCACGCCGAGTCCGTCCTTGGCCAGTTCGTTGATGACCGCCTGCACCTGGGCTTTGGCGCCGACGTCGATGCCGCGGGTCGGTTCGTCGAGCAGCAACACCTTGGGCTGCAAGCACAACCAGCGAGCCAGCATGACCTTCTGCTGGTTGCCACCGGACAGGTCGGCCACCCGCTGCTCCGGCGATGACGCCTTGATCTGCAGCCGTTTGATGAAGTAGTCGACGATCTCGTCCTGCTTGGACCGGGTGACCAGTCCACCACGGGAGATCCGGGGGAGCGCGGCCAGCACGATGTTCTCACGCACCGACAGGTTCGGGATGATGCCCTCGGTCTTGCGGTCCTCCGGCAGCATCACCGCGCCGGCCTTGATCGCGGCGGCGGTCGATCCGCGTCGGACCTTCTTGCCGTCGATCTCGATCGTGCCGCCGGACAAAGGCAAAGCTCCGACGATCGCCTTGGCCGTCTCGCTCCGGCCGGAGCCGAGCAGGCCGCCGAGTCCGACGACTTCACCCTTGCGGATGGTCAGCGAGACATCCTCGATCTCGTGCTTGCTGGTCAGGCCGGAGGCCCTGAGCACGGCGTCGCCCTCGACCTCGCGGTCGGAGTCGAACGCGGTCGTGCCCTCGCTGCGCACCTCGCTCATGTCACGGCCGAGCATCAGCGAAACCAGTTGCAAACGCTCGAGATTCTTCAATTCCTCGACCGCCACCACGGCGCCGTCGCGCATCACGGTGACCCGGTCGCATATCTCGTACAGCTCACCCATCCGGTGGCTGACGTAGACGATCGCGATGCCGGCCGCCTTGAGCTGACCGATCACTCGGAACAGGGTCTCGACCTCGCGCTGCTCCAGCGACGACGTGGGTTCGTCCATGATCACCACGCGGGCGTCGATCTGCACGGCGCGGGCGATCGCCACCATCTGCTGGGCGCCCAGACCGAGCGAGCGCAGCGGCCGGGTCACGTCGACGTCCACGCCGTACTGACGCAGGATCTGGCGGGCTTCCTTCTTCATCGCTCGCGAGTCGATGATGCCGTAGCGGCGTGGTTCCCGGTTCAGGAACAGGTTACGGGCCACGCTCATCAACGGCACCAGGTTGATCTCCTGGTAGATCGTGGAGATACCGGCTTCCTGGGCCTCCAGCGGCGTGCCGAACTGGACTTGCTCGTCCTGATACCGGATCTCGCCCTCGTCGGGCTGATAGACGCCGGTCATCACCTTGATCAGGGTCGACTTGCCGGCCCCGTTCTCACCGACGAGCGCGTGCACCTCGCCTGGCCGGAGGCTGAAGTCGACGCTGCGCAGGGCGCGCACGCCAGGAAAGCTTTTGGTCAGTCCGCTGACCGAGAGAACGCTGTCCATCTTTCTTCTTTCCTGCTCGAGTCGAAACCTGCCGGAACCGGCGGCTAGGTACCTCGTGGGAAAGGCACCGC
>CAZZZW010000327.1:0-4900 GCA_964658795.1 Phormidium nigroviride PCC 7112 | reverse complement strand
TGGAGCCGTGAGAAGTACGAGGGCTACATGCGCGAGGTCGACTGTCCGACCTGCGGCGGCACCCGGCTCAAGCCCGAGATTCTTGCTGTCACCATCGCGGGAAAGTCGATCGCCGAGGTCTGTGCGCTGTCGATCGGCGACGCGGCCCGGTTCCTGAACGACCTCGAACTCACGCCCCGTGAGGAGATGATCGCGCTCCGGGTGGTCAAGGAGGTCAATGCCCGGCTGGGCTTCCTGGTCGACGTCGGTCTGGACTATCTGTCGCTGAACCGGGCCGCGGCCACGCTGGCCGGTGGTGAGGCGCAACGGATCCGGCTGGCCACCCAGATCGGGGCCGGTCTGGTCGGGGTGCTGTACGTGCTCGACGAGCCATCGATCGGGCTGCACCAGCGGGACAATCGACGGTTGATCGACACGCTGATCCGGTTGAAGAATCTGGGCAACACGCTGATCGTGGTCGAGCACGACGAGGACACGATCAAGGCCGCCGACTGGGTGGTCGACATCGGCCCGCAGGCCGGCGAACACGGCGGTCAGGTCGTGGTCTCCGGAACGCTCGATGACCTGCTGAACACGCCCGATTCAATCACCGGCAACTACCTGTCCGGCAAGCGCAGCATCGAGATCCCGGCGATCCGGCGACCCACCACCAAGGGTCGCGAGCTCGTGGTCGAGGGCGCCCGCGAGCACAACCTGCAGAACCTGGACGTGAGCATCCCGCTGGGCGTCTTCGTCGCGGTGACCGGGGTATCCGGATCGGGTAAGTCAACCCTGGTCAACGACATCCTCTACACGACGCTGGCGAACAAGATCAACGGCGCCAAGTTGCCACCGGGCCGGCACAAGCGCGTGCGTGGTCTGGAGCACCTGGACAAGGTCGTCGGCGTGGACCAGTCGCCGATCGGCCGCACGCCGCGTTCGAACCCGGCCACCTACACCGGGGTGTTCGACCACGTCCGCAAGCTGTTCTCCGAGACCACCGAGGCCAAGATCCGCGGCTACCAGCAGGGGCGTTTCTCCTTCAACGTCAAGGGTGGCCGGTGCGAGAACTGCGCCGGCGACGGCACCATCAAGATCGAGATGAACTTCCTGCCCGACGTCTATGTGCCGTGCGAGGTGTGCAAGGGGGCTCGCTACAACCGGGAGACCCTGGAGGTGCACTACAAGGGCAAGACCATCGCCGAGGTGCTCGACATGCCGATCGAGGAGGCTGCCGAGTTCTTCAAGCCGATCTCCAGGATCCATCGGCATCTGGAGACCCTGGTCGACGTCGGCCTCGGCTACGTCCGGCTCGGCCAGCCCGCCCCGACCCTGTCCGGCGGCGAGGCGCAGCGGGTGAAGCTGGCCAGCGAGCTACAGAAGCGTTCGACCGGCCGCACGATCTACGTGCTCGACGAGCCGACCACCGGTCTGCACTTCGAAGACGTGTCGAAGCTGCTCGGTGTGCTGCAGTCCCTGGTGGACAAAGGCAACACCGTGCTGGTCATCGAACACAACCTCGATGTGATCAAGACCGCCGACTGGATCATCGACATGGGCCCCGAAGGTGGCTCTGGCGGCGGCACGGTGGTTGCCGAGGGCACACCGGAGGAGGTGTCGATGGTGCAGGCCTCGCACACCGGTGGGTTCCTGGCCGACATCCTCGCCGATCAGGTCGGTGGCCCGCGGCACATGAGGAGTGCCGGTCGCGCGGGTACCAAGGCGGCGGCCAAGTCCACCGCGCGGACGCCGGCGAAGACCGCGGCACAGCCTCCGGCCAAGACCGCCAGCACGACGGCGGCCAAGGCGACCGCGGGCCGGAGCGCTGCCGGCAAGACCGCAGCCGCGGCGACCCCGGCCAAGCGGACTGCGGCCAAGAAGGCACCGGCCCGCGCTCGCCGGGCGGGTTGAGCACGGCCGGTTCAGGGCCAGTGGAACGACGGAATCTGCAACTAGGGTTGAGGCGTGGCTGATCCATCGACGTACCGCCCGGCGACGGGAACCATCCCCGTCGAACCGGGTGTGTACAAGTTTCGGGACACCACCGGCAAGGTCATTTACGTCGGTAAGGCCAAGAGCCTCCGGTCCCGCCTGAACTCCTACTTCGCCGACATCTCCATGCTGCACCCGCGGACGCGCCAGATGGTCACGTCTGCAGCCAGCGTCGAATGGACGATCGTCACCACTGAGGTCGAGGCCCTCCAGCTCGAATACAACTGGATCAAGGAGTTCGATCCGCGATTCAATGTCCGCTACCGCGACGACAAGTCCTACCCTTCGCTGGCGGTCACGCTGAACGAGGAATACCCGCGGCTACAGGTGATGCGCGGTCCGAAGAAGAGTGGCGTCCGGTACTTCGGTCCGTACGCGCACGCCTGGGCGATCCGCGAGACCCTCGACCTGCTGCTGCGGGTGTTCCCGGCCCGGACCTGTTCCAACGGAGTGTTCAAGCGAGCCGGCCAGATCGGGCGACCCTGCCTGCTCGGCTACATCGGCAAATGCAGCGCGCCCTGCGTGGGGCGGGTCAGTGCCGAGGAACACCGAGGAATCGTCGAGGACTTCTGCGACTTCATGGCCGGTAAGACCGACGCCATGATCCGGCGCCTGGAGAAGCAGATGGCCGAGGCCAGCGCCGATCTGGAGTTCGAGCGGGCGGCTCGGCTGCGTGACGATCTCGGCGCACTGCGACGCTCCATGGAGAAGCAGGCCGTGGTGCTGACCGATGGCACCGACGCCGATGTGGTCGCCTTCGCCACCGACGAGCTTTCGGCCGCGGTCCAGGTCTTCCACGTCCGCGGCGGCCGGGTCCGCGGTCAACGGGGCTGGGTGGTCGATTCCACTGCGGCACCGGATGCCGAGGACGGCAAGGTCGACATCGGCGAACTGGTCGAGCAGTTCATCCTCCAGTTCTACGGACAGGACGACGCCGCGGTGCCGCGTGAGGTACTCGTCCCCGAATTACCTTACGATCACGAGGCATTGTCCGAACTTCTGACCGAGATCCGGGGGAGCCGGGTCTCCCTGCGGGTGCCTCAGCGCGGCGACAAGCGCTCGCTCATGCAGACCGTGGAACGCAACGCCGAACAGTCCTTCCTCCAGTACAAGCTGCGGCGGGCCAGCGACCTGACCGCGCGCTCGCAGGCACTCAACGATCTGCAAGAGGCGCTGGACATGCCTGATTCACCCTTGCGGATCGAGTGTTACGACATCAGCCATGTGCAGGGCACGAACGTGGTGGCCAGCATGGTGGTCTTCGAGGACGGGCTGGCCCGCAAGAGTGAGTACCGCCGCTTCGCGATGCGCGAATCCGGCGGCGACGTGGACTGGATCGCTGAGGTGATCCGTCGCCGTTTCTCCCGCTACCTGCAGGAGAACGCCGAATCCGACACCCCCGAGGCCAGCCCACTGACCGAGGACGGTCGGCCCAAGAAGTTCGCCTACTCCCCGAACCTGGTCGTCGTCGACGGAGGCGCCCCCCAGGTCGCGGCCGCGCAGTCGGTGCTGACCGAACTGGGCATCACCGATGTCACCCTGGTCGGCCTGGCCAAGCGGCTGGAGGAGGTCTGGGTGCCGGACGAGGACCACCCGGTGATCCTGCCCCGTACGTCCGAGGCGCTCTACCTCTTGCAGCGGGTGCGGGACGAGGCACACCGGTTCGCGATCACCTTCCACCGGCAGAAGCGGTCCAAGTCGATGACCGAATCGCAGCTGGCCGGTATCGCCGGACTCGGCCCAGCTCGACGCAAGGCACTGCTGAAGGAGTTCAGCTCGTTGAAGAAGCTGCGCGCCGCCGGCGTGGACGAGATCGCCGCGGTGCCCGGCTTCGGGCCGGAACTGGCTCAGCGGGTGCACGACCAGTTGGCCGGTGCCGCCGAGGCCGAGCCGGCGATCAACATGACAACCGGTGAGGTTGTGGGGTAAGCAAGACCTGCCGTCGCGGTCGCAGCATTGCCCGGGCCCGACGCCCGATCCGTCCGATCGCAGTCCCCGCAGGAGGAACGACCCACATGGCCAGTGCCGAACACGGCGCATTGGAAACGGTGATCGTCACCGGACTGTCCGGGGCCGGCCGCAGCACAGCCGCCAAATGTCTGGAGGACCTCGGGTTCTTCGTGGTCGACAACCTGCCCCCCGAGCTGATCGCCACCATGATCGAACTCGGCAGCCGCAGCCAGGGCGCGGTCACCCGGCTGGCCGTGGTGATGGACGTGCGCAGTCGGGCCTTCTCCACCGACCTGGCAGCGGTGGTGGCTGAACTGGAACGCCGGGTGCTCAGCCCGCGCATCCTGTTCCTCGAAGCCGACGACGCCACCCTGATCCGCCGGTTCGAGGGCAACCGCCGGGCCCACCCGCTGCAGGGCGACGGCCGGTTGTCCGACGGCATCGCCGCCGAGCGATCAATCCTGGCCCCGCTGCGTGACATCGCCGATCTGGTCATCGACACCTCGCAGCACTCGGTGCATCAGCTGCGGCGGTTGATCGAAGAGGCATTCCTGGCCGACGGCGTCGACACTCCCGACCTGCGGGCGACCGTCGTGTCGTTCGGGTTCAAGTACGGCCTGCCGATCGATGCCGACCTGGTGGTCGATGTGAGATTCCTGCCCAACCCACACTGGATCCCCGAACTGCGGGAGCAGACCGGTGAGGATGCCGCAGTGTCGGACTACGTGCTCAGCCAGGAGGAGACCGGGCCGTTCCTCGACACCTACATGCGGGTGCTCGACATCATCGGCGCCGGTTACCGCCGTGAAGGCAAGCAGTACCTGACTCTCGCGGTGGGATGCACCGGCGGCAAGCACCGGTCGGTCGCGATCTCGCGTGAACTGGCTCGAAGGCTGACCGAGTCCGGCATCCGCGCCATCGCGGTGCACCGGGACCTGGGCCGCGACCCGCACGGCGTCGCGCTCCCGCTCCTCGTCGG
>CAZZZW010000326.1:0-4999 GCA_964658795.1 Phormidium nigroviride PCC 7112 | reverse complement strand
CCCGTTCGATCAATGATTGCGGCCTGATCGCCGGATCCATCGGCTCGGCCGGTCAGAACTACGTGCAGACCAGTACGGCCGTCACCTGGACCGCCGCGCACGCGATGCGGGTGCTGCCCAAACTCCCCGGTGACACGGTGAGCGTGGCCACCGCGATCAACCGCTACGGCGAGGCGGCCGGTCAGTCCGGCACGCACGCCGTGGTGTGGAGCCCGAGCGGCAAGATCTACAAGCTTGCCGGCCTGCCCGGCTGGCAGAGCAGTGTCGCGAACGCGCTGAACAGTCGTGGCTCGATCGTGGGCCAGGCGACGCGGGCGGACGGCTCCAAGGTCGCGGTGTACTGGAAGGACCCGCAGCACGTGGTCGAGCTGGGCAACTTCAGCCCGGCCGACCCGGAGCAGGAGGAGTACCTGGACACCGACGCGACCGGGATTTCGGATCAGGGCGTCGTCGCCGGCTGGTCGCTCTATCACAACCTGATCGGCGAGTACGGCCAGTTCGACGGCGCGACCTGGCGGCCCTGAACGTCGCAGTCAGCCCAGGGCTTGAGCGCTCTGGTCCCAGCCGGGTCGGCTGGGACCAGAGCGCTTCACCGTCCGTACCGCTGCCGCGTGACGCCCGCGGTGATGCGCGCCCGACCCGCTGAGCTTCTGGCCGATGTCTGATCGGACGATCCGACGATCACCTGGTCGAGGGCGGCTGAGGTGTGGCAGACGAGCCGAGTTCGCTAGTCCTGGCCTGCGATCTCGTCGGCCGAAGCCTTGGCCGCCTCGGTGTCGGTGGTCGTGCCGTCGGCCTCACGTTCGAAGACATCGGCGTTCTTCAGGTCGCTTGCGGTCTGCCCGGCCACCTGTTCGACCATTTCCTCGTCGGTCAAACCTTCGCCGGCCGGTCGTACGTTCTTCTCATCAGTCATACCTTCGACAGTAACGAGCCCCGCCGGACTCGGCGGCAATGCACCGGATTGACCCGACAAGTCGTCTAAATCTGATCACGATTCGCCATACCAACGCTCAAGAAAAGCGATCGGGAACCAATAAGGTGGGCGAGCCCGCAGACAGTTGTCGTGGGCCTCGCAACGCTGGGAGCTCCCGATGGCCGACATGACCCGCCGAACTCTGCTGACCCTCGGCGGCGCGGCCGGCGTCCTTGCCTTGGCGGGACCGGCCGACGCGACGACGGCCGGCACCGGACTGCGCCCGTCGGCGACCGGAGCGGCAATCGGGCAGCGGGCCAGCTTCGCGAGCCTGCTCGGCCGCTCCCTGACGGTCACCGGCGGTTCCGGCTCGCACCGCCTGCTGCTGGAGAGGATCGCCGACGTCGACCGCACCGGCCAGGGGTCGGCGAACAGTTTCAACCTGATCTTCCGTCAGGCGGACGACAATGAGTTCGTCGAGGCCATCTACCGGTTGCCGACCTCATGGCTCGCCCGGACGTCATTGCTGCTGAGCCCGATCGGACCGGCCGGTCCGAGCCGGCGGATCCAGGCGCTGATCAACCGCGGCTGAGTGCTCTCGCGCCGTCTCGATCAGTCGACCGGCCAGAGCAGATAGCCGAGCAACGCGATCGCACCGACCGCCGCGGCCCACTTGGACGGCGGCAGCTGGACGCCGAACCCGAATCGATCGATCAGCAGGTCAGCACAGGTCACAGCGACGACCCAGCCGATGGTGATCGTGGACAGGTGCCCGCGACGCAGGCTGATGCCATAGAGCCAGAACAGCAACAAGGACAGGACGAGACCCGGGACCAGCGCGACCAGTGATCCCGAACTCGACCAGGACTTCGCGGCCAGGCCGATCACGAAATCAACCCCGGCCAGTAGCAGCACCAGGACCGGCACCGCATATGCGGCCGGGATCCGCTCGAGGCCGGCCGCCACCACCGCCAGGCCGGCCAGCACCGGCAGCACCAGGCGACGCATCGGCCAGGATTGCCCCATGGTTGCTTGGAGAATGGCGATCTTCACCTGATACCCCGAACCCGTTGTCAGCGCACCGTGCGAGTGGCACGATTCGCTCAATGCGCCGCACAACGGCACGGCGGCGCGATCATCGGGGGTGGCGGTGCGGCGGGTCCTGCTCAGCTTGATGTTGCTCGGCGCCTCGGTGGTGGCCGGTGGCGTCCTGACCGCCGGCCCGGCTGCTGCGGCCGGAGCTCGGATCACCTACACCTACGTGGTTCGCGGCCTGGACAACACCAGCAGCCTGGAATCCTTTGCCGCCCAGGCCGCGGCCACCTACGCCGACCCGCGCGGTTGGAACCTGGGTGGCTCGATCGCCTTCCGCCGGGTCAGCTCCGGCGGTGATTACACCTTGTGGCTGGCCGCAGCCGGCGATGTGCCCGGCTTCGGATCTCCCTGTGACAGCAGCTATTCCTGTACGTCCGGTCGCAATGTGATCATCAACGAGAGCCGCTGGCTGACCGGGTCGCCGTCCTGGAACGCGACCGGTGCCGCACTGGCCGACTACCGCCACATGGTGGTCAACCACGAGACCGGGCACTGGCTCGGCTTCGCCCACGAGTACTGCGCCGGTGCCGGGCAACTGGCCCCGGTCATGCAGCAGCAGTCGATCTCGATGCAGGGCTGCCGCCCCAACGCCTGGCCGACCGGCAGCGAACGCCAGCGGCTGGCGACATCACGCGACGTCCCGATCGTCAGCGGCAGTCCGGTCGGCACTGTGGATTCGATCGCCCCGGGCTTGGCCGCGTTCACGGTTCGGGGCTGGTCGATCGATCCGGACACCACCAAGCCGGTCACGCTCACCGTGCTCCTCGACCAGGGACGCTTCAACGTGGTGGCCAACGCGGTCCGTACCGATGTCGGAAAGGCCTACCCCGGTTACGGAAACGGTCACGGCTTCGCGGTCACCCACAACGTCACCCCTGGTCGGCACGCGGTCTGTGTGTCGGCCCTGAACACGGCCGGAACCGGCGGTACCGTGTCACTCGGCTGCCACGCGATCACGGTCAGCGGAAACCCGATCGGACGCCTGGATACCGTCACGATCGTCGGACACACCGTCGTCGCGCGCGGTTGGGCGCTGGATCCGGACAGTTCGCAGCCGATCCCGGTCACCGTGGTGGAGACCGTCGGGCCCAAGGTCGTGGTGCTGGGCAACGTGACCCGGCCGGATCTCGTGGCCGGCTATCGGCGCTGGGGCGCCGCGCACGGGTTCGCCGCCAGTCTGCCGACGGCGACCGGGACCAGGAAGGTGTGTGCCTACGCCGCCAACAAGTACGGCACCGGGTCGACCGCGGCGCTCGGCTGCCGGACCGTCCGGGTGCCCTAGCTACTGGTGCTGCAGGGCTCGGCCGACCCGCGCGTAGTGGCGGGACAGCTCTCGATCCGAGGCCGCCCATTCATCGGCGCGGACGGTGATCTCAGCGCCTGCGGCCGGGTGCTTGTCGATCAGCCGGTAGCGCAGGCCATCGGCCGGATGGCTGGCCAGGATCCGGGCCGACATGCGAATGCTGCGCTGCTCGTACCGACGTAGCCTCGGGAGCACCTCGGTCCGGCCGGCGAGCGCGGCCTCGAACCAGGCCGTCGGTTCGGACGAGGTGGCAGCCGCCCGGCGCACCATCGTCCGGACCGAGTACTGCACCAGCAGCGTCTGCAGCAGCTCGCGGGCGGCCGCCACACCACCGACCCGCACCGCGATCCGGTCCGCGAGATATTCCGCCCGCCTGGCGTCCTGTGCGGCGATACCGTTGAGGAACAGGTGGATTCGCAAGGGGATCCAGAACAGCGGGGCCAGCACGATCGCGGTGATCAGCTTGATCAGCCCGTTGTTGTTGCCGCTGTAGTCGCGAAACTCCATCCCGCTCGGATTGAACAGTTCGGCCAGCCGGCCGAAGGTGGTCAATGCCGGCTGGGTCAGCAGGCCCTGTCGCGGATCACCGTTGACCAGGTGGCCGAACTCGTGTCCGAGCAGGGCGACCCGGGCTTGCGGGCTGAGCGAGCCCCACAGTGACAGGCCGATGCCGAGCACCGGTCGTCGGCGGATGCCGCTGCGCCCGCAGAAGGCATTGAAGTCGGTCTCGATGTAGAGCACCCGCGGCGTCGGGGCATTCATGGCGGTACCGACCCGTTTCAACAGCGCGAAGGTGATCGGCGCTTCGGCCTCGGTCACGGCGTCGAGATCCTTGCCGATCCTGGGGAATCTCGGTCGTAGCTCCACCGCGATGAGGATGAGCAGCGCCCCGACCACCCAGGGCGGGCGCACCACCAGCCAGGCGCCGACGACCAGCAGCAGCAGCGGTAACAGCAGGAGTACCCCGGACGTCAGCCACAGCACGACCCGCGGGAGGGTCAGCCCGGGGCGCGTCGCTTCGGACAGCGTCAGGCGGGTGAACAGCCGCTCATCCAGGGCAAAGGCCCGGTCGTGGTCGCGACGGGCCCGGCGGATGAACCGCTTGGGGATCGTCTTGTTCTTCGGCGGTTCGTACGCGCCGAGGTTCCATTCGCAGGACGGGCACCAGGGCACGACCGGATCGACCCAGGCGAGGGAGCCGGCGCAGGCCGGACACGTCGTCGGTACAGAGGTGGTGGGCGGCACGTCGAGCACTCAGGCAGTCTGCCAGCCCCGCTCCACGATTTCCGGCGTTTCGACAACAATTAACGGGGCATACTGGTAGCAGCGCCGAACCCGCCGCGCTGCTCAGCCGGTGGAGGTCAGCATGCCCGGTCGTCGTACTCCCGGACCAAGCGTCAAGGACACAGAGCTCTACGAGGCGCTCAGGGACGAGGGCAACAGCAAACAGAAGTCGGCCCGGATCGCCAACGCGGCCGCCAACAGCTCGCGCAAACAGGTCGGCAAACGCGGCGGAAAGTCCCCGTCCTATGAGGAATGGACGGTGACCGAGCTACGCCGGCGGGCCCGGGAGCTGGAGATCGACGGACGCTCGTCGATGAACAAGTCGCAACTGGTGCACGCGCTGCGCAGCAACTGACCGAGCAACAGCTGACCGGGCCGCAACTGACCGAGCAACAGCTGAC
>CAZZZW010000325.1:0-5012 GCA_964658795.1 Phormidium nigroviride PCC 7112 | reverse complement strand
AGCACCAGCAACAGCACGACGACGGCACCACGGACAACGAACCCCCCGCCGACCGCGAAACCCACGCCGACCCAGAACCGGAGTCAGACCCGGCGCCGCCAGCCGCGGACGAACCGATCGGCGCCCACTTTCCCCAGGCGCTCGGCCTGATCCAGGTCATGAACCACCAGTACGTGACGGACACCATCAGCCAACTGGAGACGAACCTGGGTGCGCACTCACTGAAGCTGAGCGACGATGCGAAGAAGGACCTCGAACGGACCTTGCGCACCGAGCCGGGTAGCTTTTACGGCGAAGGCCGAACCCAATCGGTGGCCCTGGATTCGACGTCGAACAATCCCTTCACCCGGCCGCATGCACCAGGTTCCTATGACCTGCACATCGCGCTCTCTTCGGACGAGGTCACCGGTGCTCGGCAGGACGAGAACAAGGTCAACAAACTGAGCCTGCCGTCGTCCAACGAACGCGGTCAGAGCGGAACGAAGTCGAAGAAGACGGTCCGCGGTATCCCGATCAGCACGACGATCATGCTGGGTAAATTCGGTGTCGCCATCGAGGCGAACATCTCTCGCACCAAGGCCCGTACTCAGACAGACAAGATCAACTTCACCGATTCGGCCGACCTGTCGGCCAAGGGCGCGTCACCGGTCAAGGTCCAGACGACAGCGACGGTAACGGTGTCGCCCGCGACTGAGATCGGCAAGACCGCCACCCCGCTGGCGGAGTTCGAAACCACGTCGCCCTCCCAACTGATGGTGCCGGACAGCCTTCGCGGAGAGTACGAGCCGGGCGAGCGGAGGAATCTCACCACGGCGCAGCAGAAGTCGTTCGCAACCGCATACTCGTTGGGCATCGACGCGGTGACCGACACCAACAACATCGCCGGCCGGCGCCAGGTGCCGGGAATGGCCAAGATCTGGGCGCCGAAGAGTGACGGCCGCGGCGCGATGTTCGGTGCCAGCACCAACACCGCGGTGCAGAAGGACCTCATCCGGATGCTGCAAGGACCGGTCTACAGCGACCCGATCCCGGGTCGGCACGGATCGTGGACTGCCTTACGTTCGCAGGCGAAGATCACCAGCCTGACCCCGTTGAAGACGGTCGAGAATCACAGCCTCAGTGCCAGCCACGGGGCCGACAAGGCGGTGAACCGTTCGACTGCAATCACCAAGACCGGCGCGGGCGGGATCGGGCCGGCCTTCGGTAGTGGGGCCGGCCCGTTCACCCCGATCGGTGGCAGCGTGAAGCCGAACGGTGGTGGAAACTCCGCGCGTACCCAGGCTCGCGAGACCACGTCGTCCACCAACCACGGCAGCGCCGACGAGGGCGAGCGCGTTCTCTTCCAGGCCAGCGTCGCGATGTCGGAGGAACACCTGAGTTCAGGCAGTGGTCAGTGGCAACCGACCATGACCGATCATACGATCGATGTGGTGCTGAGCCTGTCCAAGACCGAGGCTCAGCTGCTCAACGCCCCTATGCCGAATGGCGAAACTGGAACGCCGGCCGCAGTTCGGCCGGTTGTGATCCCGCAGGTTCCGCGTTTCGCCCGGACCGAGAACGCCGGCCGGCTGACCGATGTGCAGATCGAGGCCGACACGCCACAGCGGGTTCGGGCCGAGATCGATCGGCAGCTGCAGGAACTCGGGCTTTCCAGCATCGTCCCGCAACCGCGTTCGAAGCTGCGCCAGATCTTTCCGTTCAACGAGGAGCGGTACAGCAATGACCGGGCGCTGAACACGATCTCCTCGCCGTCGGCGCTGCGGTCGATGGTGCCGCAGGAGATCAAGCTCAGCCGGGAGGGCACGGTCACCCGCGACGTCGTCACCGTCACGATCACCCCCAGCCAGACTCCGGGGGAATATCTGCACACCCGCAGCAAGAACAAGCTGTCCACCGAAACCGTCGAAACCTCGAAGGCCACCCTGACCCGCGCGTCGGAGGCCAACGGCGGTATCACCGGTGACGCCCGGCTCCGGGCCACGGCCAAACCGGTCGGGCCGTTCTTCGGTGCCAACGCGAAATACAGCATGACCAAGAACCGGGCCGGTAGCACGACCTTCAAACAGAACATCGAGCACAGCGGCACCGAGGACACCGACGTGTTCGCTGACGCCATCAACTACGACATCACCGTCAAGCATGAGGTGATGCCGCTGGACTGGGCCGCGGAGCTGCATCCGGGTGTGGTCAAGGACCGCCTCGGCAACGACCCGCTGCGGCACCCGGCCTTCAGCACCGCCGAGCGCACCGGATCGGTCCATGTCGACGGCACGCTGGCGGTGTCGCAGAGCCTGACGCGTGGACCGCTGCGAGAGAACCTGCGGCAGCCCCGACTCGGCGAGGTGCGGCCGATGGCCAAGCCACCGCACCCGCAGGACCTGCTGACCCGCGGCACCGCAGGTAAGGAACGGATCGACTTCGACCCCAAGGCAGTCGTGCTCTCCGATGACCGTCATCAGGTGCTGGTCAGCGCGACCAACCTGGTCAACCACGTGGCCGGCCCGGGGGTGGCCGCGAAGGCTCAGGAGGCGCTGCGGGAAAACTTCGGTAAGGAAGCGGTCAGCGAGAAGTTCTCGCCCGACGGGTGGTCAGCGATGGTCACCGATCGGCTCAGCGTGTCGGTACGGCCACGGGTCTACGGCACGCGCACCGTCGGCGTGATCAACGACGGTGGCACGATCAAGACCGGCACCACGACGACCCACGGCTCCACGTTCGGTACCAGCAACAGCGTTTCTGCCGGTACTACCTTGGGATTCTTCGGTCGACCGGACAACAACGCCACGAACTCGGTACAGACCGGTCCGAACTATCAGGCCAGCTGGAGTCGCGGCAGCTCGGCCACTGCGGCGGTCAACGCCAACGGCAGCCGGGCGATCACCTCGAGCGAGGCTCCCCGGCTCGGAGTGCAGAACCACGTCAACTGGGAGGTGGTGGTCGAATACCGCCCGCACGCCAGCGCGTCGAGCGTCGTCGGGACTCGTGAAAATCGTCGCGCCGGTGAGTCTTTCACCGTCCGCAACGGGGTGATCCGCAGCCTCGACGTCACCGAGGCCGAAGCCGAGTTCGACCTCGGGCAGACCATCGAGGACTTGCGGACTGGCAACCAGCAGTGGCTGGCCGAGCACCCGGAGGAGGTCTCCGCCGTCGGGACGCCGGAGACGCACCCGGTGCCGACGTCCGACGGTTCGCAGTTCCACGTGCCGCAGCACCACCAGCTCGGCGCCACCCGGGCCGCGCCGGGCCACCCGGTGAAGGGCCCGAACCTGCAGTTCCTGTTGGACGACCTCAAGGCCGACCTGGGCGATCGCGCCGAGGAGTTCTTTCCACGTAACACGCCCGATGCTAAGGGCAACTGGAGCGCCGCGACCAAGTTCCTGTCGTCCACCGGCACGTCGGCCTCCTGGAACAACCTGGACGGCGAAGCAGCCTCGATCTCACTGTTCTCGTACAAGATGAACGAGCCGGCCACGCTCTCGGTGAGCATCACCAAGGGGGCCCCGGTCAACGGCCGCCTGATCGCCGACGGTTCCAGCGTCAAGGCCGGCAACGAGGTCAGCATCGGTAGGGACATCGAGAAGAACGGCAGTATCGGCCACACGGTCGCGCCGAGCATCACGATGGGCGGCGTGTCCGAAGTGCACGGCACCCCGGACCAGGCATCGACCAACGCCAGTATCGGTGGCAGCGCTGGACATTCCTCGACGAGGGCGAAGTCCGGGTCGGCCGCCGGGGTCCGGAACACGGCCACCTCGTTCACCGGTCCGCGCGCTCGGTTCGATGTGCCGATCACCCGGGCCATGGTGAGTATCAACCGTGCAGACAAGGAGATCGGCGCCGCCGAGTACCGGGGTTCCGAGTTGTCGGTCCAGGTGGAGCACGACGCCGGCACGGTCCGGCTGGGTCCGGCCACCCCGACCGCCGCTGCGGCCGGAAC
Source organism: Phormidium nigroviride PCC 7112 (assembly GCA_964658795.1). Lineage (GTDB taxonomy): Bacteria > Actinomycetota > Actinomycetes > Mycobacteriales > Jatrophihabitantaceae > Jatrophihabitans_A. Next base: position 1,075 of record CAZZZW010000325.1, on the reverse strand, counting down.
CGCATCGGGGCAACGGCTCCGATTGAATCGACTGAGCCAGGATCAAGCCAAGACGAAGCTGACCAGCTACACCGGCACGCCATCGACGATGCCGACTGCGACGGTGGAGGATCTACATGGTTCGGTGGAGCTCAATCGCCTGCTGAACAAAGCCCTTCCGACCCTGCGCAGCACCGATCATCGGACGATCGACTCGTTCATCAATGCCAACTTCACCAGCAAGGAGGCGGTCAAAGGCTGGTTGCCTTTGGCCACCAGCCCCGACGGCCTGCCGACCCCGATCCCGAACACGAGGCTGTACGCGAAACTGTCCAATCCCCAGGTCCGGCACACCGGTTTCGGAGCCAAGCAGGACGTCAAGGACACCCTCAACGGCAAGCTGCTGGATACCGATCCGGGCTTGAGTTCGAGCAAGGTCACCCGGTCCACGCAACGAAATGGCAAGATCGGGTTGGACGCGACCGATCTGCCGCACGGTAGCCCCGATCGGTTCGGTGCTGCGGGTCCGGCCCCGGCCAGCGTGGATGGCGAACGCGGCCGGGCGGCTCAACCGAGCAACGGCGGCAGCCTCGGCAGTTCCAGCAGCACCGACGATCACACCGCTGTCCTGAGCTATGACGTCACGTTGTTGCTGGTGGATTCGTCGAGGTTCGGTTCGTACAACGCCGAACTCAGCCTGCCCAATTCGCTCGAGCTACGGATGAGCGAAGCCAACGCCAACGCCGAGCTGGCCCCGCGCGGCGTGACCTTGGACCCCTCCACCCGCCAGCCCGATCACAAGGCGCTGGTGGAGGCGACCAAGGCCGAGGACAGGGCCCGATGGAAGTTGATCGAGCTGTCGGCCACACTGGAAACTTCACCGGCCCAGGTGCGGGCCAAGCAACGTGAGGTGCAGCAGGCACTGCAGGATTACCAGCGAGCACAGGTGAATCGGGCCGCGGCAGAGACGAGTTTCCGCATCGCCAAGCAGCAGGCGGACGCGGCGGTCGATCGGCTGGCGCTGGGCCTGCCGCCGGTACGCGACACCACCTCGCCGGTGACCAAGCCCGTCGAGATTACCGAAGCACCGCAGATT
>CAZZZW010000324.1:2394-5043 GCA_964658795.1 Phormidium nigroviride PCC 7112 | reverse complement strand
CGATGGCCAGGGTCGCCCCGGCCAGCCCGGCCAGCCCACCGGCCAGGGCCATCGCAAGCATGGTCACCTGACCGACGCTCATGCCGGCGGTGCGGGCCGCGGCGGGATTGACCCCGACCGCGCGCAGCCGGAAGCCGATGGTGCTGCGGGTCAACAGCCAGGAGACCAGACCGGCCGCGACCAGCACCAGGATGATGCCGAGGTCGAGCCGCGAGCCCGAACCGAACAGGTGCGGCAACCGGGCGGTGCCGTGGATGGACTTCGACGCCTGCGGGTTGTTCGGGGCCACGATCGACTTCTTCGCGAGCAGATAGAGCAATCCGAAGCTGGCGACGTAGTTGAGCATGATGGTCGTGATGACCTCGTGGGCGCCGGCCCGAGCCTTCAGGAAGCCGGCGATGAAACCCCAGAACGCCCCACCGGCGATACCGGCGAGGATGGCCGCCACCAGGTGGATCACCGGTGGCAGCTCGACGATCAGGCCGACCCAGCCCGAGCAGAAGGCCCCGGCGATGACCTGACCGTTACCGCCGATGTTGAACAGACCGGCCCGGAAGGCCAGTGCCACCGAGAGGCCACCGGCGATCAGCGGCGTGGCGGTGTAGATCGAGTTGGTGATCGGGCCGAACGCCTGGCTGACCGTGGCCGCGTGGTTCGGATCGAAGATCGCCCCTTGGAACAAGGCGATGAACGCATCCCGGAAGGTGTACCAGCCGTCGGTGAAGAAGTCACCGGGCGAGCTGAAGAAGTAGCCCAGATCGGTCCGGACCTGCTGGTCGGAGAAGACCACCATCAGGTTGCCGATCACCAGCGCGAGCACGATGGCCAGCACGGTGACGATCCAGGACTTGTTGCGACCGCGGACCGGACCGTCGTCGGGTAGGCCGGCCGCTGCGGGCGCCGTGGCCAGTTCGGTGGTCATCGCGACGTCCCCTCCGAAGGATCTGATCCAGACTCATCAACGACGGCGGGCACATCCCCCGCCTCGACGTCGGCCGCCGCGAGCACGCTCCGGTGCTCGGCCGCCTCCGCGATGGCTTGCTCGGCCGGCACCCCGGCCATCATCAATCCGACCTCGTCCCGGGATGCACCGGAGGGCAGCTCGCCGATGATCTTGCCGCGGTACATCACCAGGATCCGATCGGCCAGGCTCAATACCTCATCCAACTCGGTGGAAACGATGACGACCGCGGTGCCGTTGTCGCGTTCGGCGACGATCCGTTTGTGAATGAACTCCTGGGCACCGACGTCGACGCCACGGGTCGGCTGCGAGGCGATGAACACCTTCAGCGGCCGCGACATCTCCCGGGCGATGACGACCTTCTGCTGGTTACCACCGGACAACGTCGCGGCCGGTGCCTGGGCCGAGGGCGTCCGGATGTCGAACTCGGCCACCCGGGCATCGGCGTTGGCGTTGATCTTGTCCAGCCGCAAGGACAGTCCGCGGGAGAACTCGTCGCGATGGAACAGATCGAGTACCAGGTTCTCGGCCACGGTGAAGCCGCCGACGATGCCGTCGTGCTGCCGGTCCTCGGGCACGAACCCGACACCCTGCTCGAGCACGTCGTCGACGGAGTGGCCGGCGATGTCGGTCCCCTCGATGCGGATGGAGCCGGTGGTCGGCAACCTCAACCCGACCAGGGATTCGACCAGCTCTTCCTGCCCGTTGCCCTGTACCCCGGCCAGCGCGACGATCTCGCCACCGGCCACCGAGAAAGAGATGTCGTCGACCGTGATCTGCCCCCGGTCGTCGGCCACGGTCAGGCCGCGGACCTCGAGCGCGACCGGACCCGGCTCGGCCGGCGTCCGGTCCACCGTCAGGCTGACATCGCGACCGACCATCATCGCGGCCAGTTCGGTCTCCGACGCGGTCGGCTCGGCCGCACCGACGACCTTGCCGCGACGGATGATGGTGATCCGGTCGGCGATCGCCTTGACCTCGCGCAGCTTGTGGGTGATGAAGACGATCGAGGTGCCACCGGCCCGAAGTTCGTTCATGACCCGGATCAGGTCGTCGATCTCCTGCGGGGTGAGCACCGCGGTCGGTTCGTCGAGGATCAGCACCTGAGCATTGCCCAGCAACGCCTTGAGGATCTCGACCCGCTGCTGCACGCCGACCGGCAGATCTCCGACCAGGGCGTCCGGGTCGACCGCGAGGCCGTACTTCTCCGACAGTTCCCGGACCTTGGCCCGGGCGGTCTTGCGATCCAGCCGGCGGAGCGGTCCGGACGTCCATTCGTGCCCGAGCATCACGTTCTCGGCCACCGTGAAGACCGGGACGAGCATGAAGTGCTGGTGCACCATGCCGATGCCGGCCGCCAGCGCGTCGCCGGGCCCGTGGAACGACCGGGCGGTGCCGTCGATGAGGATCTCGCCGCCGTCCGGCTGATACAGCCCGTACAGGACGTTCATCAGGGTCGACTTGCCGGCCCCGTTCTCACCGAGCAGGGCGTGGATCTCCCCCGGCTCGACCACCAGGTCGATGGCATCGTTGGCGACCAGGGATCCGAATCGCTTGGTGATCTTCGCCAGCTCGAGACGCACGCCTGCTCCCTTGCAGCTTTCTGTAGCCCAGCTACGGCTGAACTCTTCCGGTGCTTCGCTTGACGCGAATTACGCCAGCCTGACACAAGCCGACGCTGCGCTGGT
>CAZZZW010000324.1:0-2384 GCA_964658795.1 Phormidium nigroviride PCC 7112 | reverse complement strand
CGGCGAGGGTAGTGCAAGCTGCTTGTCGAACTACTGGATCCTGCCGGACTACTTGGGCTGCGACGGCGAGGTGATCTTGATCTTGCCGCTGGTGATGTCAGCCTTGACCTGGTCCAGTTCCGACTTCAGACCCGAGTCGATCTTGCCGTCGAAGTCGTGGAACGGGGCCAGCCCGGTGCCGTCGTTGGACAGCGTGCCGACGTAGTCGGTGGTGGCGAAGGTGCCGCCGGCGGCGTCCTCGACCGACTTGGTGACGGCCGCGGCGATGTTCTTCTCCGCGGTGGTCAGGAAGACCGAGCCGTACTGCGGGGCCGAGACGAAGCCGTCGGTGTCGACCCAGATCACGGTCGCCTTGCCCGAGGACTTGGCGTAGGCCGCGCTGCCCAGACCGGTACCGCCGGCGACCGGGAAGATGACGTCGGCGCCCTGGTTGACGAAGTTCGTCGCCAACTGCTGACCCTTGTTCTGGTCGGTGAAGGAGGCGGCGAAACTACCGTTCTGCGCCTTCTCGTCCCAGCCGATGACCTGGACCGACTTCGACTTCTGGGTGTTGTAGTACTGCACGCCCTCCTGGAAGCCGTCCATGTAGACGGTCACCGGAGCGATCTTCAGACCGCCATAGGTGGCGACCTTGCCGGTCTTGGAGTAACCGGCGGCCAGGTAACCGGCCAGGAAGCCGGCCTGCGCGGTGTTGAACTGCAGACCCTGCAGGTTGCTGCCGTTACCGGCCGAGTCGACCTCGACGAAGTGCTGGTTCGGGTTCGCCTTCGCCGCGGCGACGGTCGCATCGGCCATCAGACCACCGACGGTGACGATCAGCTTGCAGTTCTGGTTGAGCAGCGAGGAGATGTTGGTGGCGTAGTCGGTCTCCTGCTTGGACTGGACGTAGGAGACGGTCGCCTTGCCGTCCGTCTGCGCCTTCTGCATGCCCTGCCAGGCCGCGGCGTTGAAGGACTTGTCGTCGATGCCGCCGGTGTCGGTGACCATGCAGGCCTTGAAGTTGGCGGTGGCCGAGCCGGTGCTGCTGGCCGTGCCGGAGCCACCGGTACCTGCACCGGTTCCGGTGTCGGACTTCTTCGAGCCACAGGCGGAGAGCAGCAGGGCCGCCGCCGTTGCGGAGGCCAGGACCACCGTGGTCCCCTTGGTGCTGAACAGCGAGCGCAAATCCATCTCCCTTTTCCAGATGTCTATCCAGGTTTGCGGCGAGGAAAGAATCCCCCGATCGCCGGTACGCTAGCCCCGAAAGATGACGGGAGAAAATCCAGCGGCCGTTCGTCACCACATTGTTGTGACGATGTTGGTCCACGGCCCGGCTGGCGGCCGTTTTGCCGCCATTCGTGACCCGGCGTGCCGCCCGGCGGATCGGCCGAGTCGGCTCCGGCCGGCCGAGCCTGTCCGACGCGTCACATCACAGGCCGCTGAACTCGGCATGAACGAACGCTGAGGTTAATGTCGGTAGGGCCTCCGGCTGCTGTCGGGCGGCCACGCGGGGCCTACACGGCGCGTCGAAAATGGCACATCGCATACCGAGGAGATCCGGGTTTGTCGACTGGAACCGAACCGCGTACATCGTCGGCCCGAGGCGGCGGCGGGATCACCAAGCTGGCCGGCACGCTGTATCGCGGCCGGGAGGGTATGTGGTCCTGGGTGATGCACCGGATCACCGGCGTGCTGACCTTCTTCTTCCTCTTCGCCCACGTGCTCGACACCGCCCTGGTGCGGGTGTCGCCCTCGTCCTACGACGAGGTGATCGCGACCTACAAGAACCCGATCGTCAACCTGCTGGAGCTCGGCCTGGTCGGCGCGGTGCTCTACCACGCGCTCAACGGCCTGCGGATCATCGCGGTCGACTTCTGGAGCAAGGGTCCGAAACTGCAACGCCAGATGCTGTGGACCATCGTCGTGGTCTGGGTCGTGGTCATGGTGCCGGGAGCGTTCTTCATGCTCAAGCACACCGTCGAAACCATGTTCGGGAGCTGATGCACATGTCGACCATCGAAGCTCCCCGGTCCCGCCAGCGGCGCGCCCGCGGCCGGACCAACACCGAGCTCTACGCGTGGCTGTTCATGCGGATCTCCGGCATCCTGCTGGTCGTCCTGGTGCTCGGCCACCTGTTCATCATGAACATCCTCGACGGCGGTGTGCAGCGCATCAACTTCGGCTTCGTGGCCGGTCGCTGGGCCTCGCCGTTCTGGCAGGTCTGGGACCTGATGATGCTGTGGCTGGCGATGATCCACGGCTCGAACGGCCTGCGCACGATCATCAACGACTACACCCGCCGCGACGCCACCCGGTTCTGGCTCAAGATGCTGCTCTACACGGCGTCCGGGCTGACCATCGCGCTCGGCACGCTGGTGATCTTCACCTTCGACCCGACCATCTCC
>CAZZZW010000323.1:0-5077 GCA_964658795.1 Phormidium nigroviride PCC 7112 | reverse complement strand
CTACAAATTCTCCTACCAGGAATCCAGCAGCGGCGCGAACTGGACCAGCACGTCAGTGCTCAACCGCGACGGCAGCACCTACAACACGACCTACACCCTGCTCGACGCCATGCTGCGGCCCCGTCAGACGCAAACCCCGCAAGCGAACTCGAACACCCTGGTGCAGGACACCTTCTACAACGCGCGCGGTCTGGTGTCCAAGACCTACGACGGCTACGCCGTCGCCGGTGACCCCAGCAGCACCCTCATCACCCAAGCCGACAACCAGATAGTCGCCCAAACGCATACCCTCTTCGACGGTATGGACCGCCCGACCGCGGTCGTGAACGCACCGTATGGCCAGGAGGCCTACCGGACGACGACGGTCTACAACGGCGACAGCACCGTCACCATGCCGCCGGCCGGCAGCAGCGCCACCCAAGTGCTCGTCGACGCCAAGGGCCGGGTCACGAAATCCCGCAGCTACCCGACGAACACCACAACCGGCACCCCGGCCGACACGACCTACACCTATCTGCCGTCGGGCAAACTGCACACCGTCACCGACGCCGGCGGCAGCGTCTGGCGCTACGAATACGACATCCGCGGCTTCCAGACCGACAGCTTCGACCCCGACAAGGGCCACGACCAGACCGGCTACGACAACGCCGGACGCGCCATCAGCAACACCGACGCGCTCAACCACACCATCGCGACCGGCTATGACAACCTCGACCGGCCGACCTCGATTCGCCAAGACTCGAGCACCGGCGCGCTTCTGGCGTCCTGGACCTACGACACTCTCGCCTTCGGCCAGCTCACATCGTCATCGACGTTCGACTCCAGCGGCGATGAGTACAAGACAGCGGTCGACGGCTACAACGATCTGTACCAGCCGACCGGACAGACCGTCACCATCCCGGCCGTGGAAGGCCCGCTGGCCGGTACGTACGACACGAAGAACTACTGGTACGACAACGGCCTGCTGGGCGCGCAGGATCTGCCGGCCGTCGGGTCGTGGACCAGCGCCGAGCACCTGTCCATGAGCTACAACACCGTCAACCAGCCGGTGTCGCTGTCCAGCAACCAGGTCGGCACGATCGTCAGCTCCGCCACCTACAACGCCTACGGCCAGGTGGCGACCATGCACGCCGACCGCGGCGGCCAGCAGGCGATGGACCAGACCTTCGTCTACGCCAGCGACACCCGTCGCCTGGCCCGGGCCCTGGTCACCCAGCCCTACACGTCGGCCACGATCGCTGACCAGAACTACACCTACAACGCCACCGGTGACCTCACCAAGCAAACCGACGTCACCTCGGGCGACACCCAGTGCTACACCTACGACGCCCATAAGCAGCTCACCTCGGCCTGGACCCCGGCCTCCGGCGACTGCGCCGCGGCACCGGACAGCACCACCCTGGGCGGGCCGGCCCCGTACTGGCAGTCGTGGTCCTACGCCGCCAACGGCGAACGCCAATCGCAGACGACCCACAGCGTCGGCGTCGCCGGGCAGGTGGTCGAGTCCTACACCTACCCGACGTCGCCCACCGCTGCTCAGCCCCACGCTGTGACCGGTATCTCCTCCACCGGCGGGCCGGCCTCGTCCTACCAGTGGAACGCCGACGGGCAGATGACCAACCGGACCGGCCACACCTACCAGTGGAACCTGCTCGGCCACGTGGCCAGTGACACCACCGACGCCAGTGGCGATGTGACCAGCTACCTCTACGACGCGTCGGGCAACCGGCTCATTCGCCACGACGCGCAGGGCGACACCCTCTACCTCGGCGACACCGAATACCGGTGGGAGGCCGGCAACCCGTCCCAGACCCGCTACTACTCCTTCGGCGGTGACACGGTCGCGGTCCGCACCGGAGCCACCGACCTACAGTGGCTGGTGTCCGATCCGCACAACACCGCCCAAGTCACGGTCAACGCCAACAACACCAGCCAGGTCTCCCGCCGGTATGAGAACCCCTACGGTGCCGAGCGCGGCGCGCCGGCGTTGTTCGCCGGCGACCACGGCTTCGTCGACGGGATCACCGATCCCGAGGGCGACGTGCACCTCGGTGCCCGGGAGTACCTGCCGACGTTGGGGCAGTTCACCAGCGTCGACCCGGTGATCGACTACAACGACCCGGCCCAGCTGAACCCCTACGTCTACTCCCACAACGACCCGGTCAACGGGTCGGACCCGACCGGCACGATGGTCGATTACATGGGCGGGGACCGGACCGCGCCCGGAGCCCAGTACACCACCCACGATGTACAGACCACCGACAACACCGCCACCGTCACGACCACGGTCGAGACGACGACATCGTCGGGTGACATCGTCAGCACCACGACGGTGCAGACCTATCAGGCGACGCCACCGAAACCGAAGAAGAAGAAGTCGGCGTGGCACTCCTTCATCAAGTTCCTCGGTGATGTCACCGGCGTGAACGACGTCATCGGCTGCATCAAGAACCCCTCCATCGGCGGGTGCGCGATGGCCGTGGTCGATGTGGTGACCACGGTGATGCCGGCCGCCAAGGGTGCGGTGGTCGCGTTCAAATCGGCCCGGGCCGGCATGGAGGTCGTCCGAGCCGGTGAAGAACTCAACGCCGTCGCCAAGGTCGAACGCGCCGCCAAAGACACGTGTGAATTGGTGCCGGGTAACTCCTTCGACCCGAGCACCCAGGTCGTCCTCGCCTCCGGTGACACGAAGGCCATTAGCACCCTCAAGGTCGGGGACAAGGTCCTCGCCTCCGACCCGACGAGTGACAAGCCAGCGCAGGCCGAACCGGTCGACCGGGTGATCTGGGGGATCGGGAACAAACACCTGGTCGATGTGACCGTCAAGGACGCCCACGGCAAGACATCGACCATCGTCGCAACCGATCAGCACCCGTTCTGGGTCGCCGACACCCAAGCATGGACCTTCGCCGTCGATCTGCACACGGGAGACCACCTGGTCGAGCCGGCCGCATCCGGCGTGGCGACCTCCGCGGTCGTCGTATCGGTCCAGCGCCGGGTGCACTTCCAACAGGTCTACAACCTCACCGTCCACGACCTACACACCTACTACCTCCACACCATCGCCGGGACGAACATCCTCGTCCACAACTGCGGTTCTAATTTGGCGAACGCGGCGGATGCGGCGCTGGCAGACGGCCGCACCTCGGGTGCCGCCGCAGAGCTGACGGTTGGCGAACACTCATTTACGGACATCTCTACTGGGGGTGCGGAACGCACTCTTCACCCGGGAGTCCAGGATGCACTAGACAGGGTGCCCGAAAGCGAAAGGGCACCCTGGCACGGGCACTGTGCTGAAATGGGCTGCATGAGTCAAGCGCTCAGCGAGGGAATTGATCCGGCCGGCGGCACGATGAAGGCAGTCGCGATCGGAGAGTCCAATCCTGGGCACGGATTGCCCAAGGCGATCTGTTCCACCTGTCGTCATGTGATGGGTCAATTTGGGATCTCGGCGTCCTAGGTGTGCGAGCGGGAGGTGGAGGGACAATGGGCAACGAACGGGCGTGGAACGATTTGATGATCGAGCTCCTCGCGCAGTTGGAAAGTATGAGAGATCGGTTGCCGCCCACTGGGGTAAGAGCTCTGGAAGTCGCGCAGAATTACTGGGATGGACGAGCGGGGCAGCTGGCGGACCTGAGCGACGCAAAGGCTGCGTGTTGGCAGTACCTCGACGCTCACTCCAGCAATTCGACCGAAATCGGACGAGAGGATCAGCGACTCGTCCGGGCGATCCTGTGTGTTTTAGAACCAGCAGGAGATGCCGAGGCCATCGCGAACACGTCGGAATGGTTTGCGACGATGGTCGATCGAGGGCTGTAGACACCCGACCGTAAGGCGGTTGTAACGCCTGCGAGCGCGCAACTAGGACAACAAATAGCAAAAGGGTAGGGCTTATGCGTCGTATCAGCGCCATCATCATCACGGGTGCTCTTGTTGGCGGGCTGACCACTGCGGCGCAGGCAGCGCAAGCCGTCGGAGCGCCTGTCTCGAGCCCATCGGCTCCCAGCCAACCAGACGCTGGGATGTTCCGTCCGGTTGGTTTGACGCGGGTGTTGAACACCGCGGCCGGTGTTGGCACGCATCGGCTGGCGGCGGGGGCGACGGCGACGTTCCGGGTGAGCGGTGTCGGTGCGATCCCGGCTACGAATGTGTCGGCGGTGGCCATCAATGTGACCGTGGTGCGTCCGGCGCGGGCCGGCAGTGTCGCCGTGTTCGCCGGTGGCACGGCGTGGAACGGTGCGGCGACGATGAGCTTCGCGGCCGGGCAGACCGAGCAGGGCATGCTGACCGAAACCCTCGGTAGCAACGGCACATTGTCGGTCCGTAACGGCTCGGTCGCTGCGGTGGATCTGATCGGCGACGTGACCGGCTACTACACCGGTGGTTCGGCGACCGCGCCCGGTTCCTACACCGCGTTGCCCGCCTCGCAGCGCAGCTTGGACACGCATGCGAGCCCGATTCCGGCCGGCGGTTCGCGGACGTTCAACGCGCTCGGAGCGATCCCGGCCGGCGGGGTTGGTGCGGTGCTGGTCAATCTGACCGCGATCGCGCCGGCCAGCAGCGGCACGGTGTCGATGTATTCGACTCCGATCTGGACCGGGGCACCGAGCCTGTCGTTGACGGCCGGTCGGACCCAGCAGCGGATGGCGGTCGAGTCCCTCACCGACGGTTCGACCTTCACTGTCGTCAACAACCTCCGCTCAGGCCTGACTCTGATTGTCGATGTGGTTGGCTACTTCCGGACCGGCGCGGTGCATCAGCAGGGGGCGTCGCCGTTGCGGCCGACCCGCATCTTCGACACCCGGACCGGTGGGCACACCGCGATCCAGCCCGGTCAGAGCGCGTATGTGCGGGCCGGACAGGCCGGTACCAGTGCTGACGAGCTGACCGTGTTCGTGGCTGCGCCATCGGTGGCCGGGTCGTTGTCGATCTACCCGGGGACCTCACCCTGGCCGGGTGCGGCGACCGTGAGCTTCACCGCCGGCATCATCCGGATCAGTTCGGTCACGGCCAGCCTGGGCATCGATCATGCCGTGCGGATCAGGAACAACTCGACCGCGCCGATCAACCTGGCGGT
>CAZZZW010000322.1:0-5102 GCA_964658795.1 Phormidium nigroviride PCC 7112 | reverse complement strand
TCGTCGTATCTGGTCGGAGAACGTCAGTGCGCTGACGCCGTTCACCGACGACCAGCTCACGCGACTTGAGGCCGATCAGTCATCGGCGGCCGCCGGTGACACCAATTCGCCCACACGCTTCTCAGATGACGCCTCGCTTGGGTCGGCCGATGAGCGATTCCGCTACACAAGTCTGATCGATCTCAGTGATGTCGAGGGCTGGTTGTCCTTGCATCGCCGGTTTACCGCCGGCGTCGAGGCCAATTTCGCTCCGTGGAACCGGTGCCTGTCGCTGCTCTTCGATCAGCGGGCCGTGACGTGCGTGATCGAGCACTACTACGTCTGCCTCGACTATAAGTCCGAGATCGTTTCCTTCTACTCCTACCTCGACCGGGCTCGGTCAATGACGGCCACCCGATTGCACTTCTTCGCCGCCCCGATCACCGACGAGGACGACTTGCACGACCTGCGACAGGAGCAGCGCGACAGCTACCTCGGATTCATGGTTGTACGACCCGGCAACATGCCGCTGGTCGGTCGCACCGTGATCCGAGCGCCCGGCTACATCGACGTGTGCGCCGTCATCGATGAAACCGTGCATTTCTTCGGCCAGACGCTCAGGGTCCGGGGCGTGCCCTTCATGCAGCAGGACGCGCAGTTCGCTGTCTGCTCGCAGGTCGCAGTGTGGTCGATTCACTATTCGGCGTTCCGGACCGGATTGGTGCAGCGCCGGCTCGTGGCCGAGGTCGTCGCGTTGTCCGGCGCGATCGAGCCGATGAAGCCGCACATCTCCGACGGCCTGCACGTGGACGAAGTCGCCCGCCTGCTGCGTACAGCTGGTCTCACCGCGAAGACGTATGAGACGTTCAGCCTTGCCGAGGTGGACCTGCCGCGCATCCATCTGGACTCGGTACCTGAAGCCCAGGCGGTCGTAGACAAGATCCGGCAGCGTCTGGGGACCGGCGCGGCTGAACTCTCCCCAGCCGAGGGCGACCTGGCCCAGTTCGCCGCCGATTACGTCAGCGTTGTCAACGACAAACGCTTCGGCAGCGCGGAGATGACTCTCGCGGTCGAACTGTTCGACATCATGTTCGCGCACATGTTGCAGGTATTCCTACGCTCGCACCGGCCCGTCTATGCAGGCACCACCAACCACGCCATGGTTGTGTGCGGGACGAGCCGAACCGAGGATCGGACGATCTTCTTCGCCCACGACGACCAGTTCGGTCCGTACCTAGCACTGAACAGCCTCATCGCGGGGTCCCGCGCAACGCTGCAGCACCAGGGCTATGAGAGCGAGTCGTCGCCGGCGATTATCAACGCCCTGGACTTCCCAGGCGACCGGACCCGAGCGATCGTCGAAGGTGCCGACCATGAGGGCGATGACTTCGGTCGCGCCACGCACGCCGTCGTAATCGCCCAGCCGAACCGGCTCGTTCTGCAGCCCAGCGAGGCCGAATTCGATGCCTACAAGCTCCTGACCGGCGCATGGCGGGAGTCAGCAGTGACCGGCGTCTGGATGCCGCGCAGCACACTGCTGATGGGCATCGACTACAAGGCGCAGCGTCGGGCCGCGATGATGGCCACCGGTGACGTCGACGGAGCAGGGCTGTTCGCCAGCGTGCATCTGGCCGAATGGGTCGTGGTCATCGAAGACGGCGCAGGCATCGACGGGGAAAGCTCGCAATGGGAGCTGGTCTACGATGGCTCGTCCGGGCCATCGAACCCCACCGTGCAGCTTGGCCGCTTCGGTGCCTCGGTCATCGCCAGTCATCCCCTCAACTCGGACGTAGACTCTGTGAGGGTGACGTGCAGCTCACTTCCGTGGGTTATCGTGCCGGATCGGGTCGGAAAGGCATAATTCCTGCCACCACAGACAGGGGGAGGCAGCTATGACGACCAGCGATCACTGGTGGCGGCGCGTGCCACTGATCAACAGACTGGGCGGTCGACCGGATCAGGGACCATCCCAGGGCCGTACGACAACGCAAAGTCCAGCGAAGCGTGAAGAAAGACCAGCGCCCCGTCCGGCCGCGGCTCCCCCCGACACAAAGAACGGCGGCCGCGATGGGAGCTGACAGCTTTCCCATTCTCGTCGAGGCAGACAAGCGGTACGCCGACTTCACCGACAAGGCCTCAACAGCGAATCGGGCCCTTGCCCTCGGCATCGTCGCAGTGTGCTGGCTCTTCTTGTCCGACAAGCAGGCCAATGCCGCCGGGGCGTTGCATGGCGCCTCTCATCACCCACTCCTGGCGTGGTCACTTGCGCTCAGTGTGGCGGCGCTGGCCGTCGATGCCCTGCACTATGCCCTTGGTGCGTTCCTTTGGCAGCGCTACCAGAGCATCCTGGACCTGATCCTTGCGACCCGGGAAAGGCCCGAGACGGCGAAGGCACGCGCCAGAGCGTGGACTCGCGCGTCTAACAACGGCCTGGTCACCGACATTCTGAACGCTGCTGGCGCGAACACGGCCGCATTGAAGGCGTCAACGCCGGACTCCATCGGCGAAGCGCGCAAGGTTATCGATGCCGTGATGGACTACCGCCGAAGCTCGGCGGCTCCAGCCCCTGCAGGCGGTGCGCCGCCGGCCGGTGGCTCCGCGGTGAGCTACGACCTCATCGCAGTCATCGAAGAGCTCAGCCTTCCCTCCTCCGACATACGCAGCATCAGAACGCTCGCAACGGTCTTCTGGATCAAAACGTGTGCCGCCTTGATTTCTGGAGCGCTGCTGCTGACGTTCTTCGCGCTCAACGTGCTCTGACCTCTAACCAAGGTTCGTCCCGTACCGCCTTCCACCTCACCTCGGCGGGGCCGAACGCATGCCGCCGACCGGAATAGACCTTCATATGCCGGTAATGTGTCAATACTGATGCTGGAGTCGTGGCGCGTAGAGGTTGTGCGGCAGGTCGAGGATCTTGTCGCGGCAACGCCAGCCTCTGTGAGTGCTTCGTTTGTATCTTTGTCAACGCAATGCTGAGGTTAGCGAGCCACTTGGATTCGTTCGTCGCCATCTATTCGCTTGCGGCGTCGGAATTTAGCTCGGCGCGCTCCATGCGGGGCAATGCTGATATTGGTCTTGGGACCGAGGTTGTTCTCTAGGGCCGTGCGATATGTACGTGGTGAGCGTCTGTCCAGTTCGGCCTCGACGACCGGGTGGGGCGCTGTCCGTGCAGGGTCGTGGTTTTAGCGTCCAGCCAAATGGATGCGGCCCAATGGTGTTCCTGGGTGCGTTCAACGACGTCGACGAGGAGTTTTCCGGCGTAGGTGGGGGTGCTGGGATCGTGTCGGGTGTCGGGGTCGATGTCCCAGCTGGTGTCGAGGTAGAGGTGGTTGGCTTGTCGGCCGCGGGTCGCAGCGACGTAGAGCTGGTTGCGTTGCATTGCGGGGGTGATGTGGGCGTGGCCGGTGTCGGTGGTGCGGCCTTGGATCTGGTGGATGGTGCTGGCGTAGCCGAGGTCGACGTGTTGTTGGACGTAGTCTGCGGGGATCGTGACTTGGGCCATTTCGCTTTCGTCTTGTAGGTGCAGGCTTCCGTCGGTGCCGATGCTGCTGATGGCCCAGGTGTCGCCGTTCTTGACCCAGCTCCGGCCGGTGCGCAGGGTGCGGTCGTTGCGTCGGGTGATGACAGTGTCACCGATGCCGGCGGTGGTGCCGTCGCGCAGTCGCAGGCCATCGGAGCCGATGTCGCCGCGGTCGATACGGGTCTGGCGGGCGGCGTGGTTGAGGGCGGTGGCAGTGTAGTGATCGGCGGTAATCATGACCGAGATCAGGCCTTGGCGGGTGTCGCTGTCCCAGGCCTGCACGAGCTGGTCGAGGATCGAATCGTGGTCACCGTCGTGGACGCGGTCGTGGGCAAGGTAGTCGGTGATGACGGTGGAATCTCCGTCGCGCAGACGGCGCGTGGCCTGCTTCTCCCAGTCGTGTACGAAGCGGTGGATCTCGGTGAGGCGGGGTGTGTCGCGCGTAGTGGCGAGGTGGGTGAAGATGCCGCCGGCTTGCACCGAGCCGAGTTGAGCGGGGTCGCCGACGAGCAGCAGTTTCGCCCCAGCAGCTTCGGCCTGCGCGGCGATCCGTCGAGGCTGAGCGTGCCCGCTAGGGACGCTTCATCGATGATGACGAGCTGCCCGGGGTGGATGCTCCACCGGTCGAGTTCGGTCTGGATTTCCTTGGTGTGGTTGGTGATGCGGCGCTGCGCGACCGGGTGTCGGTGCTCCCGCAGCAGTTCATTGCAGCGGTCGAGGCGTTGGCGTCGGTCGGTGTTGTGGGTGGTTTCGGTGAGCCATTTCGCGGTGTTGTCGGCCGGGATCCCGAGCTCCTCGGCGAGGACGTCGGCGGCGGTGGCCGAAGGCGCGAGGCCGAGGACGGAGCCGGGTCCGTGGCTGGTTTCCCAGCGCTCGCGTAGGGCGGCGAGGGCGGTGGTCTTGCCCGCGCCGGCCGGTCCAACCAGGAGGTCTACCGTGCGCCCGGAGGTGGCGATCTGGCTGATGGCCTCGGCCTGATCCGGTGACAGGCGCTCCGAGTCAGGCGTCGTGTGTGGTGCTGCGGTGGGGGCGGTGAGGTCGTCGGCCAGGTCGATGATGCGGGTCTCGGCCGCGAGGATCGCCGGGGTGGTGAACCGATCCCGGCCCCGGGTCAACTCTGTCGGCTGGGCGCTGCCGGGTTGCAGGAGCAGGGCCTGTTGCAGCGCGGTGTCGGTGACCGATTCGGTCAGGCGGATGCGGTCGGTGGGGTCGGCGAGGCGGACACCGTGCAGTTGGCGCAGGACCTCGGCGGCGAGGTTGGACCGGGTGAACGTCGCGCGCTTGTCCGCGACCGTGGCCAACGCGTTGCGGCCGAGCTCAGCCAGCATGTAGGGGTCGAGATCGCGCCGTCGCTGTAACGGGAAAGAGTTGCGGTGCAACGCTCGCGCCGCGATCACCGTCGGCTCGAAGTCAGCGTTGATGGCTCGGGCCCGCCACTCATCGGTGAGCTCAGTGAGGCTGTGGTGCTGCTTATCTGGGCGGGTGCGCAGCGTTGATTGCTGGCGGAGTTTCAGGACTTCATCCGAGGTCGGCAAGCGACCGCGACTGGCCTGGAACTGCGTGACGAGTGCGTCCTTGTCGGCGTTGATGTCCTTGCTGCGTT
>CAZZZW010000321.1:0-5126 GCA_964658795.1 Phormidium nigroviride PCC 7112 | reverse complement strand
CGGGCCGACCCGGGCCTGGCCCCAGGCCACCGGATGACCGGCGGGAGCCCACGCAGCGTCCTCGCGCAGCGAAGCCCGCAGCGTCATCCAGGCCTCGACATCGATGTCGATCAACGACTCGACGCTCACCACCAGCCGGCCGCCCGGCCCGAGCACGACATCGGTCAGCTCGCCCTGGTTGATCACGAGGCCGTCCTGTTCGAGCTGCCAGTCGAACCTCAGGTGCGTGGTCGATGCGAAATCGTATTTGTTGGTAATGGTGATCTCGCTCGAACCGATGTCGATCGCGATCGGTTCGATCACCTTGGCCAACTCGATCAGACCGGGTGATGGCCTCCGGTCCGGAAAGACCAGGCCGTCGGTGATGAAGTTGCCGTCGGAGTACTCCTCGCCGAAATCCCCGCCATAGGCGAAGTATTCGCGACCGTCCTCGGCCCGCTGCCGGATCCCGTGATCCAGCCACTCCCAGACGAAGCCGCCCATCAAGCGCGGATATTCTTCGAAAAGCTGCTGATATTCGACCAGCCCACCCGGGCCACTACCCATCGCGTGGGCGTATTCACACAGCACAAGCGGCAATCCGCGCCGGTGCGCGTCGAGGGCCGGATCGACGGTGACCGGTTCCAGGCCCTGACCGATCTGCTCGACCTCGTCGTGGCTGGGATACATCCGGCTGTAGACGTCGACGTAGCCGGAGTCCCAATCGCCCTCGTAGTGCACCGGACGGGACGGATCGTGCCGATGGATCCAGTCCGCGGCGGCAGCCAGGTTGGCACCGCGACCGGCCTCGTTGCCCAATGACCACATGATGATCGAGGGATGGTTCTTGTCCCGCTGCACCGTCCGTTCGATGCGGTCGAGGTAGGCCGACCGCCAGCGTGGGTCGTCGCTGGGATTGTGCCGCCAACCGTTCGGCTCGAACCCGTGCGTCTCCAGGTCGTTCTCCAGCACCACCCAGAGCCCGTATTCGTCGCACAGATCGAGGAAGTCCGGGTGCGGTGGGTAGTGACTGGTCCGCACTGCGTTGACGTTGTGCTGCTTCATCAGGCGGATGTCGGCCAGCATCGTCTCGCTGTCGATGCTCCGACCGGTGTCGGGGTGCCACTCGTGCCGGTTCACCCCGCGCAGCAGGATCGGACGGCCGTTGACGGTGAACACGCCGTCCACGATCGCCACCGTCCGGAAGCCGACCCGTATCGTGATGGTTTCTCCCGGCGTGATCAGTCGAAACTCATACAGCCGCGGTGTCTCGGCGGTCCACGGCTCGATCAGCGGCAGCTGCATCGGCTCGACGTAGGGCAAACCATCGAATCCCAATTCGTCACAGCTGAGGTTCACCGGCACCGCAGACTCGATCGTCAACAGCCCGTTTCCATCGGCATAATCGGCTCGGACGAACACGTCATCCAGGCCGTTGGCCGGTCGCTCGAGCAGTGCGACGTCGCGAAAGATGCCCGACAGCCACCACTGGTCCTGGTCCTCCAGATAGCTGGCCGAGGACCACTGCTGCACCCGGACGGCCAGCAGGTTGCGGCCCGTCCGCAGCAGCGGGCCGACCGCGAACTCGGTCGGCAGCCGGCTTCCGGTGGACCAGCCGAGCTCGATGCCGTTCAGCCATACCGTGAAAGCCGAATCGACACCGTCGAACCGCAGCACCGCCTCCGGCCACGGCACATCGAGATCGAAGTGGCGTCGGTAGTGACCGGTCGGGTTGTCGTCCGGCACGTACGGCGGCTCGACCGGGAACGGGTACCGGACATTGGTGTAGGCCGGCGTGCCGTAACCCTGTAGCTGCCAATGCCCGGGCACGGTGATCGGATCCCAGTCCGCGTCCTCATGGTCGACGTCGCTGACATCACCGTCACCGTGAGGTTCGTAGCGAAACCGCCACTGGCCGTTCAGCTCCAGGGTGCGGGCGTCGGTGTGCAGGCGCGCCCGGGCCGGCAGCCGGCCAGCTCCGGGCTCGAACGAGGACAGCGGCTTCACCAGGGCAACGCTAGTCCAGCTGATGAGCTGGCCCACCCGCCCCACTGAGCTTCGCAGCCGTCCCAGCCGCGAACTACTTCAGGTCGTGGGCCTCTCGGATGGCGTCCACGACCTGGTCCAGTACCCGGCTCATCTGGAAGTCCTTGGGGGTGAAGACCCGGGCCACGCCGAGTTCGCGCAGCCGGACCGCGTCGGCATCGGGCACGATTCCCCCGACGACCAAAGGCACATCAGTCAGGCCGGCTGTTCGCATCCCGGTCAACACGTCGGGCACCACCGACAGGTGCGACCCCGACAGCACCGACAGGCCGACCACGTGGACGTCCTCCTCGACCGCGGCCGAGACGATCTGGGACGGGGTGAGCCGGATGCCGGAGTAGATCACCTCGAAACCGGCGTCCCGGGCCCGGACCGCGATCTGCTCGGCCCCGTTGGAGTGCCCGTCCAGGCCGGGCTTGCCGACCAGGAACTTCAACCGGCCACCGAGCGCCTCGCCGGTCTCGCGGACCCGCTGCCGCACCCCGTCGAAGTCGGACGTGGAAACCCCTCCTCCCGCCGCGCCGGCCACCCCGGTCGGCGCCCGATATTCACCGAACACCTCGCGCAGGGCGCCGGACCATTCGCCGGTGGTGACGCCGGCCCGGGCACATGTCAGGGTGGCCGCCATCAGGTTCGCATCGGTCTTGGCCGCGTCCCGCAGCTCGGACAGCGCGGCGTCGGCCGCCTCCTGATCGCGCTGGGCCCGCCAGGCGACCACCTTGTCGATCGCGGCCTGTTCGACCCGATGGTCGACGGTCAGGATGGAGCCGGCCAGATCGGCGGTCAGCGGATTCGGCTCGGTCTCGGTGAACTTGTTGACGCCGACCACGATGTCCGCACCGGACTCCATCCGCCGACGACGTTGGGCCAGCGAACTGACCAGGGCCGACTTCAGGTAACCGGACTCGACCGCCTCGATCGCGCCGCCCAGCTCCTGCACCTGCGCGATCTCGGCCTTGGCCCCGGCCACGAGCTCGGCCACCTTGGCCTCGATCACGGCCGAGCCGTCGAAGATGTCGCCGTACTCGAGCAGATCGGTCTCGAAGGCGAGCACCTGCTGCATCCGTAGTGACCATTGCTGGTCCCACGGCCGGGGCAGACCGAGCGCCTCGTTCCAGGCCGGCAGCTGGACCGCGCGGGCCCGGGCGTTCTTGGACAGCGTGACCGCCAGCATCTCGATCAGGATCCGGGTGACGTTGTTCTCCGGCTGGGCCTCGGTCAGGCCGAGCGAGTTGACCTGAACGCCATAACGCAATCGCCGTTGCTTGGCCTCCCGCACGCCATAGCGCTCGAGCGTGATCTCGTCCCAGAGTTGGGCCAGAGCGCGCATCTTGCACAGTTCCTCGACGAATCGCACGCCGGCGTTGACGAAGAACGAAATCCGGCCGACCACGTCACCGAACTTCTCGGCCGGCACCTGGCCGGAATCGCGCACCGAGTCCAGTACGGCGATGGCGGTCGACATCGCGAACGCGATCTCCTGCACCGGCGTGGCCCCGGCCTCCTGCAGGTGATAGCTACAGATGTTGATCGGGTTCCACTTCGGTACCTCGGACACCGTGAACGCGATCAGATCGGTGATCAGTCGCAGCGACGGACCGGGCGGGAAGATGAACGTGCCGCGGGACAGGTACTCCTTGACGATGTCGTTCTGAGTCGTGCCGGTGAGCTTTCCCCATACTTCCTCGACCGGTTTGCCCTCAGCCTCGGCCTGCTCCTCGGCCACCACCAGATACAGCGCGAGCAGCCACATGGCCGGCGCGTTGATGGTCATCGAGGTGTTCATCTCCTCCAGCGGAATGCTGTCGAAGAGCTCGCGCAGGTCGCCGATGCTGGCGATCGGGACCCCGACCTTGCCCACCTCACCCCGCGCCAGCTCGGCGTCCGGGTCATAGCCGGTTTGGGTGGGCAGGTCGAAGGCGACCGAAAGTCCCGTCTGCCCCTTGGCCAGGTTCCGGCGATAGAGCGAGTTGGACTCGGCCGGACTCGAGTGACCGGCGTAGGTCCGCATCACCCAGGGACGGTCCCGGGTGGGGCGTTCGGTGGCTTCCTGATCGGTTCCCATCGCCCGAGTGTCGCGCACCGAATCGGCCGCCGCTGCGCTGTGTGGCCCATTTCGCAACGGTTACCGGCCAGTAGAGGGCCGTTGGCCGAGGGGTCGGCGCAGCCGCTCAACCGGTGGCAGGATGGATCAATGGGGTTCGACTACAGCACGCTCTTCTGGGCCACCGGCATCCTGGCCGTGCTGATCCTGATGATGCGCTGGGTGTTCGCGCCCTCGAAGCGGCCACACTCCGGACGGCCGTCGGCCAACGCCAGCACCGATCACGGCCTGCTGATGCCGGTGTTGCAGACCTCGCGCTCGAACGCGCTGACGGTGAAGAATCAGCTGATCGAACAGGGCATTCGCTGTTCGGTATCCCGGCTGGCCATCGATGACTACCAGGTCCTGGTCTTCCGACAGGATCACAAACGGGCCACCGAGGCGCTGCACCACCTAGATTGAGCGCATGGCCGTCCATCTGACTCGCATCTACACCAAGACCGGCGACACCGGAACCACCGCGCTCGGCGACATGAGCCGGGTGGCCAAGACCGACGTCAGGGTGGCGGCCTATGCCGACTCGGACGAGACGAATGCCTCGCTCGGGGTCGCGCTGGCCCTGGGCCAGTTGCCCGACGACATCGTCGCGGTGCTGGGCCGCCTGCAGAACGACCTGTTCGACGTCGGGGCGGATCTGTGCACGCCGGTCCGACCCGATCCAGAGTTCCCGCCGCTGCGGATCACCGAGGCCTATGTGAACCGGCTGGAGGGTTGGTGCGATGAGTACAACGACCGGCTGACCAAACTGTCCAGCTTCATCCTGCCCGGTGGCACGCCCGGAGCGGCCCTGTTACACGCCTGCCGGACCATCGCCCGGCGGGCTGAACGCAGCGTCTGGGCACTGCTGGAGGCTGACCCGGAGCACACCAACCCGCTGGCGGCGACGTATCTGAACCGGCTCTCGGACCTGCTGTTCATCCTCGCCCGCTGCGCCAACCCGGCCGGCGACGTCCTGTGGCAGCCCGGCGGCGCCGAGGCCGAGCGGTAGAACCAGGGC
>CAZZZW010000320.1:0-5153 GCA_964658795.1 Phormidium nigroviride PCC 7112 | reverse complement strand
GGGCGCGGTGGTAGCGGCGGGGCGCCCCGGTGCGGACGGGCCGACAGGTCCGGTTCCGGGTTCGGCCCCCGCCGGTCCAGCTCAGCCAGCAGATGGTCGATACCGGCCTCCAGCTGCGGATCGGCGTCGGCGGCCCAGGCCTGCGGCAGCTTCTCGACCACGATGTCCGGGTCGACGCCGTAGTTCTCCACCGACCAGCCCAGCGTGGTGAACCAGAACGAGTATTTCGGCTGGGTGACCGAGGTGCCGTCGACCAGGCCGTGCCGCCCGTCGATACCGATCACCCCGCCCCAGGTCCGGGTGCCGATCACCGGACCGAGTCCGAGCGCCTGGATCGCGGCGTTGACGATGTCACCGTCGGAACCGGCCCATTCGTTGGTCAGCGACACCAGCGGCCCTCGTGGCCCGTCGGACGGATAGCTCTGGGTCTCGCCGTTACGGGCGACCACCCGCGCGAGCGTCCGCCGGGCCAGCTTCTCCAGCACCAGCTGCGAGGTGTGCCCACCGTTGTTGTTGCGGGTGTCGAAGACCAGAGCGTCCCGGTTGGTCTCCACGACCAGGTCGCGGTGGAAGGCAGCCCAGCCGGTCGACACCATGTCCGGGATGTGCAGGTAACCGATCCGGCCGCCGCTGCGCTGGTGCACGAGGGCGCGCCGGCCGGCGACCCAATCCAGGTAACGAAGCTCCTTCTCATCGGCCAGCGGGGTGATGGTGACCGTCCGGCGCCGCCCGTCGTGCTCGATCGTCAGCTGGGTCGGTTTACCGCCGAGGCCGCGCAGCAGCGGGGCCGGTCCACGGTCGTCGACCGCCCGGCCGTTCACCGCAAGCAGCACATCGCCGTCGACCACACCGACACCGGGCGCGGTCAAGGGCGAACGAGCCTTGCTGGCCGAGTTGTCGCCGGCGACGATGCGTCCGATGCGCCACCGCTGCCCGTCGAAGCTGAGGTCGGCGCCGAGGAAGGCCGGGGTCAGGGCCGGATCCGGTTTCGCCGGCTTCGGCATCTCGTAGGCGTGCGACGTGCCGGTCTCGCCGTTGAGCTCCCAGAGCAGGTCGGACAGGTCGTCGCGACTGCCGATCCGATCGACCAGCGGCCGGTAGCGATCGACCAGGCTGGGCCAGTCGAGGCCGGCCATGTCCTCGATCCAGTAGTTCTCGGCCATCAGCCGGCCGGTCTCATCCAGCATCTGAGCCCATTCGGCGGCCGGGTCCAGGGTGAGCCGAATCCGGCTCAGGTCGACGGTGATGGTGTCCTGGCCGTCCTCCGCCGGCTTACGATCGGCCGGGACGAGAAGAAGTTTCTCCTTGTCCCGCAGGAGCAAACTCGCTCCATCCGCACTGACCTCGAACCGGTCGAGGTGCGCACCGAGCTCGACCTGTTCACGCTTGAGGAGATCCCAGCGCTGCAGGCTCGGCCGGACGTCGTCGTCGGGCTTGCGGGCCTCGGCCAGCTCACCGGCGATCGGCTTGTCCAGCCAGCTGAAGCCGTTGGCGACCGCGCGCAGCTTCTCCAGGCGCCCGGCCCGGACCGGGAACGGCACCACCCGGTCGGCCAGACCGGCCACGTCCACCACCGTCTCGACCGGTTCCTGGATCTTCGGTGCCTCGTCCTTGGCCGGCCGGCCGTCCGGCTCGGCATCGAAAGGCGACGGTGTGGTCGCGGCGAGCGGGACCAGGTACGGCCGGGTCGCCACCGGGAAGGACAGGTCGAACAACTGGGCGTCATAGACCGGATCGAAGGTCCGGACGGAGAGGAAGGCCAGATAGCGGCCGTCGGCGCTGAACACCGGGTCGGTGTCGATGAACCGCTCACTGGTCACGGGGACGCGCCGTCCGCCGGCCACCTCGACGAGCTCGATGCTGCGCAGCGAGTCGTGGCGCCAGGGCAGCGAATAGGCCAGCCAGGTCGAGTCCGGCGACCATGAGAGGCCGGTTATGAAGTCGGCGTCGGAGGACGCCAACTCGGTGATCGCCTCGCTGTCGACGTCGATCAGCAACAGTCGGCCGTCATGGGTGCCGACCGCGAGTTGCCGTCCGTCCGGTGCCGCGGCCAATGACATGACCCGGCCCAGCCGGCCGGCACCGAATCGCTGGTGCGTCCCGTCCGGCCGGGCGATCTCGATTGCGTCCGGGCCGTCGGCACTGGAGACGTAGGCGACGGAGTCGTCCTCGTCCTGGGCTGCGAACAGCCAGACCGGCAGGCGATGGCGAACACCGGGTTCATCGGCCAGCACGGTCGCCGGGCCGTTACGGGTGGTCAGCCGGACGATCCGGCCGCGGATCTCGATCACCGAGCTCCGGCCGGTCCGGTCGAGGCTGTAATCACCCAGATGCTGGGACGGGTCCAGCTCCCGCGGCGCCCGACCGGACCGGGATCCGGTCAATGCGACCTCCAACCGGATCGGCTGCGAATCCGCGGCCAGGTCATCCAGCCGCCAGATCTCGCCGCCGCACTGATAGCTCAACCGGGTGCCGTCGCCGCTGAGCTGGCGGGCCCAGAACGTGTCGTGGTCGGTGTGCCGGCGCAGGTCGGTGCCGTCGAGCGCGACCGAATAGACGTTGCCGTGCCCCTCGTGGTCGGACAGGAACGCGAACCGGTCCCCGATGGCCACCGGCATCGTCTTCTGGCCGACGACCTCGGGCAGGAACTCTGCGAACTCCCCGCTGCCCTCGGCATCGAGCCAGAGTCGGCCGGCGGTTCCCCCGCGGTACCGCTTCCACTCCGCGGCGTCCCGGGTCTGGCCGGTGTTCAGCACGACCGCACCGGCCGTCGACCAGGCGATCCCGGTCACCGGACCGAAGGGCAGCCGCTCGGCCCGGCCGGACTCGAGGTCGATCGCGTAGGCCCAGCGACTGGACGGCACCGGCTGACCGGCGCTGCTGTGCACCACCAACCGTCCGTCGGGAGCGAACCCGAGGACGTCAGTACGGGCCGAGCCGAACCAGGTCAGTTGCCGGGCCGGGCCACCGTCCACCGGCATCGCGAACACCTCGGGAGTGCCGGCCCGGTTCGCGGTCCAGGCCACCGTCTGCCCGTCCGGCGACAGCCGAGGACGGGACACCGGAATGCGGTCGGCGGTCAGCCGGGATGCCCGGCCGCCATCGGCCGAAGCCGTCCAGATGTCGTCCTCGGCGGCGAAGACCAACCGATCGCCGACCAGGTGCGGAAAGCGCAAATACCCCGTTATGCCAGTCATGAAGCAAAACCTTAATTTGTTGGACGGATGCGTGCCAGCGTGAGGGCACCCGGAGCGCCAGGGACAATCAAGCTCCCGTCCGGCCGTGTTGAGAGGATCCCGCGATGACCGCCGCCAACCGCAGCCGCGCCTGGACGATCCCGATGGTGGGTCGCGACACCGATGAACAGCATCGGGTGTCCACACCGCTGGAGCTGCTGTTCGACCTGACCTTCGTGGTGGCGGTCGGCCGGCTGGCGGCCGAACTCGGCCACAGCATCGAGGCCGGGCACATCGCTCACGGCATCGGCAGCTACCTGATGCTCTTCTTCGGCATCTACTGGGCGTGGCTGAACTTCACCTGGTTCGCTTCTGCTTTCGACACCGACGATGTCGGTTACCGGCTGCTGACGCTGTTGCAGATGGCCGGTGTGCTGATCCTGGCCGCGAGCGTGGACAACGCCTTCGAGCACGGGCACTTCGGCGGCACCGTCGTCGGCTACGTGGTGATGCGGGTGGCGATGGTGGCCCAGTGGCTGCGGGTGGCGTTCACCGCTCCGGCCCGTCGACGGACCGGATTGCGTTATGCCGCCGGGGTGCTGACGGTGCAGGTGCTCTGGGTCGTCTGGGTGCTGCTGCCGTTGCCCCGGGCCGGCCAGGTCGCCGGCTTCCTGCTCCTGGTGATCGGTGAGATCGCGGTGCCGTGGTGGGCCGAACGAGCCGGCGAGACCAGCTGGCACGCCCACCACATCGCCGAACGGTACGGGCTGTTCACCCTTATCGTGCTGGGGGAATGTGTGCTCGCATCGAGCAACGCCCTGGAGGAGGCCAACTCCGAACACGCCGCATTGCGCCCGCTCCTGGTGCTCGGGGTCGGCGGTCTGGTGCTGCTGTTCGGCCTGTGGTGGCTCTACTACCTGCGCGATGCCGCCGACGGCTTGGCCGAGCACCGCAACCACGCCGGATTCCGCTGGGGCTACGGGCATTACGTCATCTTTGCCTCGCTGGCCGCCCTCGGTGCCGGGCTGGAGGTGGCCGCCGCCGCGACCACGACGGAGGTCGAGGCCTCGGATCTGACCGTCAGCTATGCCGTCGCGATTCCGATCTGCCTCTTCCTGCTGCTGTTGTACTACATGCGCCGACTGCTGCCCGGCATCGAGGTGCCCGGCCTGACCGCTACCGGCACCGCGATACTGGCCACGTTGGTCATTGCCGGCTTCGCCGCCGGCTTCTCACTGGCGCCGGTGGTGGCTGCGTTGGCGGTGCCGACCGTGCTGCTGGTCGCGTGGTCGATCGCCACCGAGCATCGGAACACCCTGGCCGAACAGGCCCATCAGGCCAGCAGTTGATCCAGGGCGGCCGCCCATTGTGCGATCACACCGCGGCGACGACGCGAATCATCACGCAGCACGTCGGCCAAGCCCAGCCCCCGGGCCATGTCGAGCGTGCCCTGCACGATCTCCCTGGCCCCGGCGCGGGATTCGTCCACACCGAGCAGGTCGACCGCGATCGCGTGTGAGCGCCGGCCCAACTCCGCCTCGAGCGGAATGATCCGCGCCCGCAGGGATTCCTCGGACGAGGCCGCCGTCCAGATCTGCAGGGCGGCCCGGAACAGCGGTCCGATGTAGCTGGACACCAGCAGGTTCAACACCGCCTCGGTCCGACCCGGGCCGGCCGGCAACTCGTCCGCACCTCGAGCCAGTTCGGCCATCCGTTGCTCGGTGATGTGATCGATCACTGCCTCGAACAGCGACTCGCGCGTCGGAAAGTGGTGCTGCGCGGCCCCCCGGGATACCCCAGCCCGACCGGCCACGATCGCCACCGAGGTCGCGGTCCAGCCGACCTGGGCCAACGAGGCCACGGCCGCATCGAGCAACCGCCGTCGGGTGATCCGGCTCCGATCCTGTTGCGGCTCCCGGATGAGCGGCACGCTCACGAGGTCGTCCCGGCGCCGTCGTTCTGGACTCGACCCTGCCC
>CAZZZW010000319.1:0-5203 GCA_964658795.1 Phormidium nigroviride PCC 7112 | reverse complement strand
CAGAACGTCAACAAGAGCTTCATCAATGGATTGATCACCGCAGTGGGACTGCACCGGGCGTGGGATCGAGCCGAGCTGATCATGGCCTAGCACTGCCGCTCAGACCTGTTTTCGCGCCGGCCTCCGCGGCCAACGCGCCCGACACCTCAGTAATGGAACGGTCGGACGCCGGTCACCGACCAGATCGATTCGACGGCTCCACCGCGCACGCTGAGCAGGTCGACACCGCCAAGCCCGGCAGTCGTGCTGCGCAACAAGGCAATTCGTCCGTTGTCCGGGTCGAGCACCGGCTGGCGATGTACCGCGAACCCCTGCTCGGCGACCCACGCCTCGAGCAGCCCGGTGAGCTCGTCGGCCCGGCACGCGGCACCCGGCTCCGGATCCGGCTGACTACGCCAGGTGTCGGCCACAAAGGTCCAGTTCTGGCGAACGCGCCGTCCCTGCAGCACATTGACGTCGATTCCGGTCACCACGCTGCCGTCCGGCCGCGCCACATCCCACAGGTAGCCGAACGAGTCGGCCTCGGCGATGATCAGGCGCGGCGTGAAGACGTTGACATGTTCAGCTCGGTAGGCCGTGACGAACTCCTGCTGTTGCTGCGGGCCGATCACGCCGTCGAGTCCGGCCGTGTTGCCCGACCACTGCCGGCAGTCCTCGGTCATGACGTCGTGGGCCAGGGCCGGGTCCACGCTCCACATGCGGCACCAGGCATCGGTCAGTTCGGTTATCTCGTTGATGTCCATGCCCTCACTGTTCCGGCCGCTCGCGACATCGTCGTGTCGGTGTTTGCCGTCACATCTCACTCGGCCACCGTCGCCGGTTCAACGCTCCAGGGGCGCGGCGCCGATGCGGTCGAGCTCATCGGCGAACTCCGCCTCGCGCGGCGGCGCGGGTTCGTCGGTGAGGGCGGCGGCGCGGATTCGTCCGAGGTGGAAACCACGAACGCCAGCCCGGAGCCGGCACCAGCCGACCAGGTACCACCCGCTCGGACCCCACAGCAGGCCCATCGGCTCGACGTCGCGGCTCGTCCGGTCGCCGTCCGGGCCGGCGTAGTCCAGCTGCACCACCCGACCGGTGGCAACCGCACTCGAGACGATCTCGTTGATCGCGGCGCTGGTCGCGGCCGGCGGCTCACCGAGGGTGTGCACCTTGGCCGTGATCAGCTCCTCCCGGGCCCGCACGTCCGGTGGCAGCACCGCGAGCACCTTCTGTGCCGCGACCCGAGCGGCAGCCGCGAACGGCGAGCCGACCGTGGACCGCAGCGCCACACCGATCGCCACTGCTTCGGTCGCGGTCAGGGTCACGGGTGGCAACGTCCGATCGCGGTCGAGGAAGTAGCCGCCACCGCGGCCGACGCCGCCCCGGATCGCGACGCCGGACTCCCGCAACGCGGTCAGGTCCCGCTCGATCGTCCGGGTGCTGATCTCGAACCGACGGGCCAGCCAGACGGCCGTGCGCGGCCTGGGTGACACGGCGCGCAGTTCCTCGACGATGGCGTACAGCCGCTCGGCCCGGTTCACGGCCCAAGACTGACAGGTCGACACCGAACACGCCCAGGACCTTGACATGAAACCATTTAGTTTCCTATTGTCGACGGATGGAGGCCGTCTTCAAGGCATTGGCCGACGGCACCCGCCGGGACCTGCTCGATGAGCTGTTCCGGCGGGACGGCCAAACCCTCAACGCCTTGGCCGCCCAGCACGACATGACCCGGGTCGCGATCGCGAAACACCTGAAGTTGTTGGAGGAAGCCGGCCTGGTCGTCACCCGACGCCGGGGCCGGGAGAAGCTGCACTTCCTCAATCCGGTGCCGATCCGTCTGGTCCATGACCGCTGGGTCAGCAAGTACACCGCGACGTGGGCCGCCGGCCTCGTCGAGCTCAAGCACGAGCTGGAGAGCGGGGCCGAGGTCAGCATGGACAAGGTGTTCGAGATCTACATCCGGACCACGCCCGAACGGTTGTGGCAGGCCATCACCGATCCCGAGACACGCACTCGATTTCACTTCGGCGCGCGGGTCGAATCCGATTGGACGCCCGGTTCGGGCTATCAGCTCGTGCACCCCGGCGCACCGCGTCCGCTGGTCGATGGCACCAACCTGGAAGTCGACCCACCCCGGCGGCTGGTCCAGAGCATGACCGCGCATTGGGGTGACGATGCCGAGCGGGACGGCACCACCCGGGTCAGTTGGGAGATCGAGCCGTTCGGTGACTCCTGCCGCCTCACGGTCACCCACGACCAACTACCCGACGATGCCGACCCACACCTGTACGGCGGCTGGCCGATGGTGCTGTCCGGTCTCAAGACCTGGCTCGAGACGGGCCAGCAACTCACCACACCCGGCTCGCTGCTGTACGGGGGCGAGTCAGCATGAGTTCATTGGACAAAACCTTCACCGCCACGCTGCTGAAGTCCCCCGCCCGCGGCGGCTGGACCTACCTGGTC
Organism: Phormidium nigroviride PCC 7112; assembly: GCA_964658795.1. Taxonomy (GTDB): domain Bacteria; phylum Actinomycetota; class Actinomycetes; order Mycobacteriales; family Jatrophihabitantaceae; genus Jatrophihabitans_A. The sequence continues at coordinate 2,758 of CAZZZW010000319.1, read as the reverse complement.
ATGCCCGGCTCGGCCGAATTCTTCGGTACCCGCGGGCTGGTGCGGGTGCGTGGCACGATCGACGGCCACGAGTTCGCGGCCTCCTTCATGGCTCTGGGCGATGGCACCCACAAGCTCGGCATCAAGGCCGAATACCGCGACCGCATCGCCAAACAGGCCGGTGACGAGGTCACCGTGCGCCTGACCGAACGCCTGGAAAGAGAGACCTCATGAACCCGATCGGCAGCACCGGGATCCGGACGGCAACGCCTTCTCGGTGACCGAACTGGCCTGATCCGGGCCAGCGCCCAGCACGATCAGCCTCGAGGCCGGGGCTTGAACCGGCGCACCTCGTGCGGCCAGCCGCACGCGGTCGCGACCCGGCCGGCCCAGGCCTTGGCCGTCTCGTCGTCGGGTACGTCGACCAGGGCGAAGCCGCCCAGGAACTCCTTGGTCTCGACGTAGGGGCCGTCGGTGATCAGCAGCGAGTCACCGGTCGGGTCGGCGCTGTAGATCGGACCGTCTTCTTCCTCCAGGCCACCGGCGAAGACGTACACCCCGGCCGCCTTCATCTCGGTCACGACCGCTCGCGCGAGCGGCCCCCGGGCACGGAACCACTCTTCGCTGTGGTCGCCGACCCATTGCTGGTTGAAGTAGATCAAGTACTCGGGCATCTGCACTCCTGGGTTCGGGCCAACTTCGATCCTGGCCGGCGGTCCTACCGCCGCGGGCTGAGCCGACCGGCCAGTGTCGGGATCACTATGGCCGCGGCGGCGAGGTGGGTGAGGATCAGGGTCGCGGTCGCTCCGGCGGTGAAGCCCGAGAGCAGATCCGGCCCGAACGAGAGGACCAGCAGCACGCCGGTGATCCGGACGAAGGTGGGGCGGGGGCGACGGGCCCGCCGCCGGAGCAGGAGGGCCAGGCCGACCCCGAGCACCGAGAACAGGACCGTGAGCGTGGCGAATCCGGACAGCGGAATGGCCGCGCCGGTCCGGTCGGCGAACGAGACGCCGGCCCGGTGGGCGATGGCCGCGATCGACGTGGTCAGGATCGCGGCACCGGCGCTGGCCAGCACCCCGGCGGTCATGACCGAGCGGGCGGACGCGGGGTTGCTCTCGGCGGGCGCCTTGGCGGTGCGGAGGGCAGCAGCGGTGGTGATGGACATGACGGTTCTCCGTTCAGCGGCAGGAGCACCCGGTGGTGTTCCCTCTGCTATGACTACGAACGGCCAACCGCCGATACGACACCTTCGGCACAGAAATTTCCAGCGAGTCCGACGGTCGGCCTACCGGTCGTTGGTCGGCATCACCGGGCCAGCCGGCGTCGTGCCGTCGTCGTCGTCTGCGCCGCTGCGGTAACGTCGGAGACCGGCTCAGCCTCCAGCCGATTCCGGCGAGGAGAACAGCCATGCCGACATGGATCGAACGCATAGTCGATCGCATCGAACGGGCCGAGCAACTGGATCGGCCGGCCGACGCGTGGGCGGCGGTGGTCGAGAAGCCGTTGCAGAAATCGGCCCGGCTACGCAGCCTGCTCAGCGGAACCGCCTTCGGACACCCGGTACACCCGTTACTGGTGTCGCTACCGATCGGATCGTTCGTGGCCGCGTCCGCGCTCGATCTGGCCGGCGAACACGCCGCCGCTCACCGGCTGATCGTCATCGGGCTCGTCACCGCCGTGCCGACGGCGGCCACCGGTGGCAGCGACTGGGTCTACACCACCGGGGCCGAACGCCGCGTCGGCTTCGTGCACGCGGCGTCGAACTGGATCGCGCTGGCCGGCTACGGCGCCAGCCTGCAGGCTCGTCGACGTGGGCATCACGGCACCGGCACCGGCCTGGCCCTGACCGGAGCCGCGGTGCTCTCGGTCGCAGGCTGGCTCGGCGGGCACCTGGTGTACGCCCGGGGCGTCGGCATCGACACCACCGCGTTCCTGGTCGCACCCGAGGACTGGCAGGACACGGTGGCCGAGACCGAACTGGTGGACGGTGCGCCCATCGCCGCCGAGGTGAACGGCGTGGCGGTGGTCCTGATCAAGCAGGGTGATGAGATCTACGCCCTCGACGACCGCTGTACGCACCGCGGCGGCCCGCTGCACGAGGGCTCGTTCGTCGATGGCTGCCTTCGTTGTCCTTGGCACGACAGCAGCTTCCGGATCGAGGACGGCGCCGTCGTGGACGGACCGGCGACCCGACCACAGCGTCGCTGGCAGGTCCGCCGACGTTACGGCCGGATCGAGGTCCAAGTGCCGGCCGAAGCCGGCTCGCTGCGCACCAACGTCGTCTGATCCCCTTGCCCGGCCTGGCAGTTCTCGGCGTAGCCGGCTAGTCCGAGGACTGTTCCCGGTGTTTGAGGTCGGATTCGTACACGTGTGGCTCATCGAGCCCGGCCGCCTGCCGGGCCGTGTCGGCGGTGTCCCGGAGCACCGTCCAGTACTGCCCGTCGTAGCGCTCGACGATCTGGAAACTCCACATTCCATCGAGCACATCACGCCCGACCACGACCTGGTCCACCACGTCGGCGATGTCCGGCCGGCCGGCCGCCCGCAGTGCCTCGACCGCCTCCTGTACCTCGCGGTCGACGGTGCCGGAGTACCGGTGGAAGGCGTAGAGGTGACCCCGGGCCACCTCGGCGGTCTCCAGGGCAGCCGACAACTTGCCGATGGCGGCGACGACGTCGAGGGATACCTGATCGGGCCGGGGATGGGCCGGCGGCCGCTCCGGCCGCTTGGCCGACCCATGTCGAGCCAGTAGATCGTCCAGTTCCACGGTAACCACCTC
>CAZZZW010000318.1:0-5211 GCA_964658795.1 Phormidium nigroviride PCC 7112 | reverse complement strand
GGCCTCGAACAGCGCCTTGAAGTTGCCCTTGCCGAAACCGAGCGAGCCGTGCCGTTCGATCAGCTCGAAGAACACGGTCGGCCGGTCGCCGATCGGCTTGGTGAAGATCTGCAGCAGGTAGCCGTCCTCGTCCCGGTCGACCAGGATGCCGCGGGACTGCAGCTGATCGATCGAGACCCGCACCTCACCGATCCGGGCCCGCAGCTCGGGATCGGAGTAGTAGGAGTCCGGGGTGGCCAGGAATTCCACCCCCTCGGCTCGCATGGCGTCGACGGTGCCGAGGATGTCGTTGGTGGCCAAGGCCAGATGCTGTGCGCCGGGGCCGTCGTAGAACTCCAGGAACTCGTCGATCTGGCTTCGCTTCTTGGCGATGGCCGGCTCGTTCAGCGGGAACTTGACCCGGTGGTTGCCGTTGGCCACAACCTTGGACATCAGGGCCGAGTAGTCGGTCGCGATGTCGTCGCCGACGAACTCGGCCATGTTCACGAAACCCATCACCTTGTTGTAGAAGGTGACCCAGTCATCCATCTTGCCGAGCTCGACGTTGCCGACCACGTGGTCCAGCGCCTGGAACATCCGCTTGGGCGCGCCCGGCCGCTTGACGTAGTTCGAGGTTCGCTCGATGTAGCCCGGCTGGTACGGACCGTGGTACTGCGACCGGTCGATCAGGGTGTGCCGGGTGTCGCCGTAGGCCGCGATGGCGGCGGTGCGGATGGTGCCGTTGTCATCGGACACATCGTGAGGTTCCTCGACGATGGTGGCTCCGGTGGCCCGGGCGTGCTCGATGCACTTGTCCACGTCCGGCACCTCGAGCGCGATGTCGATGACGCCGTCGCCGTGCGCCCGGTGGTGGTCGGCCAGCGAACTGTCCGGGGTCACGGCCCCCTTGATGACGAAGCGGCAGGAACCACTGCGCAGCACGAACGACTTGTGGTCGCGGTTGCCGGTCTCGGGGCCCGAGTAGGCCTCGAGCTGCATACCGTAGGCAGATTCGTAGTAGTGCGCGGTCTGGGTGGCGTTGCCGACCACGAAGACGATGGAGTCCCAGCCGGTGACCGGGAACGGATCAGTCGTCTCGTCGTAGGGCACCAGACCGACCAGCTGCTTGAGCTGATCGAGGTCGAGCTGTGCGGCCTGCTCATCCGGGGTCAGGGTGGCCTGGGTTGTGGTCATGAACTTCCTCCTGCGTCCGGGGTACGTACTCCTGAGCTGAGGATGTTCCACCCGAACGGACTACGCAAGTTGCACAGCGAAAGCTGCGTATTCTGCGCAGATACACGGGTTACCAACCAGCTCAAGTACACAGTGTGCCCATCTTGGCGGCGCGCCAGCCTGCGGCTAGGCTGGGCCTTCATCGACTCGGGAGGTCAACCGTGAACTTCGACGACATCAAGAACAAGGCCGAGGACCTGCTGCACGAGCACAAGGACCAGGTCGCCGACGGAGTGGACAAGGCCTCGGACCTGATCAAGGACAAGGTCGGCCATGATGACCAGGTCGAGAAGGCCGAAGGCTTCCTGAAGGACAAACTCGACAACCTGTAGGCCGTCAGCGCCAGGTCAGCACCGGGTAGAAGACGCCGAACGGGTCGTCGGCATAGTGGGTCTCGGTCTGCCAGGTGCGACCCTCGGCCGCGCCGGCCATGACCTGCCACGGCGCCCGTCCGGCCACCATCAGCTCGGTCGCCAGCACCGGATCGAGGGCGGCCAGCCGGGACGGGTCGCCGCTCTGCAATGCCGCCAGCAGTAGCTGGTCGAACGGCGCCGCCCGCTCGTCCAGGTAGCCCGGGGCCTTCACACCCCGGCGGGCCGAGCCGTCGGCGACGACGAGCAGCTCTGCACCACCCAGGGACCGGCCCACGGCCTGGCATTCGACACCATCGGCGGCGCGGTCGATGGAGATAACCCTGGTTTCACCACGGTAATCCGACTCGGCCAGCAACGTGGACGCGATCAGGGCCGCCAGTGGCTGCCCGTCGTCCCAACCCGGCTCGGCGCTTCCGACCACCACGATCTCAGCCGGATCGCCCTGCAGCATCGGCCTGATCGCGGTCAGGCAGGCCGCCCGCAGCTGTTCGACCTCGGCCACCGGCAAGCCGGTCAGGCCGGGCAGCAACACCGGCGGTGACGGCACGCTGACGATCATGCCAAGCCCCGGACCACGCGCCGGGGCAACGCCGACCCGCGAATGGCCGCGACCATGTCCAGCACCTGCCGGGTCTCGGGCACATTGTGGGCGCGGAACACCGTCGCGCCCTGCCAGGCACACACCGCGGTGGCCGACAACGTACCCAACAGCCTTTCATCCAGGGGGCGATCCAACGCCTCGCCGACGAAGTCCTTGTTCGACAGTGACACCAGCACCGGCCAGCCGGTGGCCACCATCTCCGACAGCCGGCGGGTCAGTTCCAGCGAGTGCCAGGTGTTCTTGCCGAAGTCGTGGCCCGGGTCGATGAGCACCCGGTTGCGATTCACCCCTAGTTCGACGGCTCGTTCGGCTTCGGACACCGCCCAGCTGACGACAGTACCGACGATGTCGTCGTAGTGGATCCGGTGCGGCCGGGTGCGCGGCTCGGCCCCCCCGGCGTGCGTGCAGACCAGGGCGACGTCGAATTCCGCTGCTACCGAAGCCAATTCCGGATCATGGCCACCCCAGGCGTCGTTGAGCACGTCCGCACCGGCCTCGCACACGGCCCGGCCGACCTCGTGTCGCCAGGTGTCCACCGAGATGATCAGGTCGGGGAACTCCGACCGCACCCGGGCCACGAACTCGACCGTCCGACGGATCTCCTCGGTCACGTCCACCTCGTCACCGGGCGCGGCCTTCACCCCGCCGATGTCGACGATCTCAGCCCCGTCGGCCACCACCGATCGGACCCGGTCCAGCGCAACCTCGAAGCCGTAGGTGGCCCCGCGGTCGTAGAACGAATCCGGCGTGCGATTGACAATGGCCATGATCAGCAGGGCATTGTCGAACCGCTGCCGTCCTAGCTCGAGCATGCTGCCCCCGTCCGGTAGCCGGCCACGCTGCGCGCGGGCGGTCGTTCCAACGTCGGAAAGCTACGTCCGACCCAGCTGTCGGCGGCCGAGCGGTCGTACTGCTGCAACTGGCCGGCCGGTTCGGTCGGCGAGCAGCCACCGGGTAGCCGCCGCATCGCGGTGGCCAGGATCTCCGCGGCCATCACACCGAGATCGTGCACGCCCTGGTGCCGATGACCCCGTTCCCCGAGGTCGACCTGAGCGATGGCGGCCAGGCCGTGCCGGTTCCAGACGTCGGTCAGGGTCGCGAACTCGACGCCGTATCCCACTGGCACGGAAAGGGAATCGAAGATGCCGCGGCGGATCGCCCACTCGCCGGCCAGCGGCTGCACGACCGCCGAGAGCTGCGGCCAGTAGAGATTGAGCAGCGGGCGGGCGCAGAGCTCGGTGACCCGGCCGCCTTGCGGGTTGCCGTCCGGCCCGTCCGGCCGATCGTCCAGCAGACGGTCGTAGAACCCTTTGACCAACTGGGTGTTCTCGTTCGTCAACAACGGCCCGAGCAGCCCGGTGACGAAGTGCGGACCCCAGCGGGTCAGGTCGGCGTCGATGAAGACGAGCAGGTCGCCGCTGGTCACGAACAGCGACTTCCACAGGGCTTCGCCTTTACCCGGCACCGGGTGGTGCCCGGTGTCGATATCGCGAGCGGCGTGCACGGTCGCGCCGGCGGCCCGAGCCACCGCAGCAGTGTCATCGGTCGAATCGGAGTCGATCACGATCAGCTCGTCGACCAGTCCGGGCGCCAGCAGCTGCTGCGCGATCTGCCCGACCACGTCGGCCACCGTGCCGGACTCGTCATGGGCCGGGATCACCACGCTGATCGACTCGCCGCTGGTCTCCCGGGCCTCGACCAGGGCGGCCAGTTCGAAGTCAGCCGCCCGGAAGGTACAGGCGTCGAACCAGCTCCGGGCAACGGCGTCCACCGGTTGAACGCTACACAGGTGTGGACCGGCCGGCCGGCGGGGCCAACCGGGCTGCCAGCCGGGCCGCCGCCGCCCCCGGATCGTCCGCCTCGGTCAGTACTCGGACCACCACGACCCGGCTGGCACCGGCAGCGAGCACGTCCGCCAGACGGTCCTCGTCGATACCCCCGATGGCGAACCAGGGCTTGTCCGGGGCCGCCTCGGCGACGGCCCGGATCGGGTCCAGCCCGATGCCCGGCCGGCCCGGCTTTGTGGGCGTCGCCCAGATCGGACCGACGCAGAAGTAGTCGACCTCGGGATCCTCGGCGGCGGCCAGCGCCTGCTCGACGCTGTGGCTGGACCGGCCGATCTCCACCGCCGGACCGACGAACTGCCGGGCCAGGTCCGGTGGCAGATCCCGCTGGCCGACGTGGAACACCTCGGCCCCGGCCGCGACCGCGAGGTCGGCCCGGTCGTTGACGGCCAGCAGCGCACCGTGCCGCCGGCAGGCGTCGGCGAACACGGCGAGCAGGTCGAGTTCGTCGGCCGCCTCCAGGTTCTTCTCCCGCAGCTGGACGATGTCGACCCCGTTGGCCAGCACCGCATCCAGGAAATCGGTCAGATCACCCTGCTCGCGGCGGGAATCGGTACACAGGTACAAGCGCGCTTCATCGAGACTGGCCACATCTGGCATCAAACCAGCCGCCGATCCACGACCGCGACCGGCACGGCAAGATGGGCGACATGGCCGCGCGGATCGATCTGGACGTGCTACCGGCCCCAGTGTTGATCCTCGGTGGCATCGCCTCCGTCCAGTTCGGTTCGGCCTTCGCCGACAAGCTGTTCGACGAGGCCGGACCGGCCGGGGTGGTGTTGCTCCGGCTGCTGCTGTCGGCCGTCGTGCTGCTCGCTCTCATCCGGCCGCGGCTGCGCAGCCGGACCCGTCCCGAGCTGTGGGCTGCCGTCGGTTTCGGGGTGGTGCTGGCCGGGATGAACTGGAGCTTCTACGAGGCATTGCACCGGTTGCCGCTGGGGCCGGCGGTGACCATCGAGTTCGCCGGGCCACTGACGGTGGCGATCGCCGGCTCGCGCAAGCTCATCGACCTGCTCTGGGCCGCTCTCGAACCGGAGCCGGGACGCCTCGACGACGACCATCTGCGGGTCCTCGACGAGATCCTCGCCTCGGCCCAGCGCCACGGACTGACCCTGCACCCAACGCTGTTCGTCGGCGGGGAGGTCGGTGCCGCAGCGTTCGCAATCAGGGCGCATTTCCA
>CAZZZW010000317.1:0-5228 GCA_964658795.1 Phormidium nigroviride PCC 7112 | reverse complement strand
GGACCGAACCGGACGGGACCGGACCGGGTCAGCCGCGGGCGGCGTCGACCGAACGGGCGTGCAAGGCTCGCGCGACGTCGGCCCGGCCCTCGCCGACCAGCCGACGCAACGCGGCCGGCAGGGAGCGGTCGGCCAGCAGGGCGTCGGCCCACTCCAGCGTCTGGGCATCGATGGTCGAGGACCAGCTCGGGAAGAGCCCGACGATCAGGTCCGAGGCCGTCTCCGGCGTCCGTTGCTGCCAGATCCCGGGCGCCTGGTCGAAATAGTGCCGGGCGAACGGCGCGATGAGTTCTGCCTGCAACGGATGGGAGAAACCGGCGATCGCGGCCCGCATCAGCCCGTTGGACAGGGTCAGGTCCTTGGTCGCCGAATCCCAGGCGGCCTGCTTGGCCTCCGCGGTCGGCACCAGGGCCCGGGCGGTCGCAGCGGCCCGAACCCCGGCCGAGGCGCGGTCGGCCGCGGCCGCTTCAGCGATCTCGGCCTCACCGGCCCGGCCGCGGGCGACCAACGCCTGCAGCAGCAGCCACCGCAGGTCGGTGTCCAACGCCAGGCCGTCCAAGACCTCAGCCCCGGACAGCAGCCCGGCCAGGAAGTCCGCGTGCGCCGACGTGCACGCCGCGGCGGCCGAGGCATGGACCCACGCCAGCTGGTGGTCGGAGCCGGCCGCGGCCGAACGGGCCGCGGAAATAACGGCATCCGCGAACTCCTCGCGCCCGGTTGGCGCCCAGGCCGGATCGGCGTAGCTGCTCAGCGCCCGCACGGCCTGGCGGTTGACCGACTGCACCACGCCGATGTCGGTCTCGGATGGTCCACTCGCGGTGGCCAGCTCCAGGTAGTCCCGGGCGGCCAGGTCTCCGTCACGCACCATGTCCCAGGCCGCCGACCAGCACAGCGTGCGAGCCAGCGTGTCCGAGATCGCGGCTAGCCCACCGGTCCGCATGGTCACCAGGCTGTCGGCGTCCAACCGGAGCTTGCAGTACGTCAGGTCGTCGTCGTTGACCAGCACCAGGTCTGGCTTGGGCTGCCCGACCAGGGACGGCACCGGCGTGCTCTCACCGTCCAGATCGAGTTGCACTTGATGGACGCGGACCAAACGCCCTCGCGGGAACTCGTCGCTGACATTGCCGTCGAAGTTGTACAGGCCGATCGCCAGCCGGTGTGGCCGCGGCACGTTGTCCTTGGCGGTGTCAGTCGGTGCGGTCTGCTCTACCGAGAAGGAGCTGAAGTTGCCGTTCTCATCCACCTCGAACGACGGCGAGACGGTGTTGAGCCCGCTGGTCTCCAGCCACAGCTTGGCCCAGTCGGACAGCTCCCGGCCCGACGCCGCCTTCAACGAGGAGAGCAGGTCGTTCAGGGTGGTGTTGCCGAAGGCGTGATCGGCGAAGTATTGCCTTACGCCGGCGAGGAAATCGTCGCGTCCGACATAGGCTACCAGTTGCTTGAGCACGGCCGCGCCCTTGGCGTAGGTGATGCCGTCGAAGTTGACCTCCACCGCCTCGGCGTCCGGGATGTCACACGAGATCGGGTGCGTCGAGGGCAGCTGGTCCTGGCGGTAGGCCCAGGTCTTCTCGACGTTGGCGAAGGTGGTCCAGGCGTCGGTCCACCGGGTGGCCTCGGACTGGCAGATCGCGGCGGCCCACTCGGCGAAGGACTCGTTCAACCAGAGGTCATCGAACCACTTCATGGTGACCAGGTCGCCGAACCACATGTGCGCCATCTCGTGCAGCACGGTGGCTGCCCGGCGCTCGTAGTTGGAATCGGTCACCCGGCTGCGGAAGACGTAGTCCTCGAGGAAGGTCACGCAGCCGACGTTCTCCATCGCCCCGGCGTTGTACTCGGGCACGAACAGCTGGTCGTACTTGCCGAAGGCGTACCGGACCCCGAAGTTGGCGTGATACCAGTCGAAACCCTGCTTGGTGACGGTGAAGATCTCGTCGGTGTCGAAGAACTCGGCCAGCGACTGGCGGCAGAACAGGCCTAGATCGATGCTGCCGATGCCGTCGTCATACTTGTCGTTGGCCTCGAAGTACGAGCCGGCCACCAGAGCGGTGAGGTAGGTCGAGATTCGCTCGGTGGCGGCGAAGTGCACGGTCTTGGTGCCGGCCTCGGGGTGATCCTCGACCGAGACGATGGCCCCGTTGGACACCACCTTCCAGTGCGCCGGCGCCACCACCTGCAGTTCGAAGCTGGCCTTGAGGTCGGGCTGATCGAAGCAGGCGAACATCCGCTTGGCATCGGTCGTCTCGAACTGGCTGTACAGGTACACCTCGTCGTCGATCGGGTCGACGAAGCGATGCAGGCCCTGGCCGATCGTCGTGTAGAGCAGGTCGCCGTCGACCACCAGTTCGTTGTGCTCGGCCAGCTCGGGCAGCACGATGCCGTTCTCGGGCTCGTAGTCGCTGACGTCGACCGGCTTGCCGTTCAGGGTCACCTCGTGCAGCCGATCGGCGATCACGTCGATGAAGGTGGACGCACCAGCGCGCGCGGCACCGAAACGCACGGTGGTCCGCGACCGGAAGACGCGCTCGGACGGACGGCCGCCCGGACCGGTCAGGTCCAGCTCCACCGCGTAGGACTGCACCGTGAGCAACCCCGCGCGCAGCACGGCATCCTGCTTGGTGATGTTCGGCGTCTGCACGGTGTTCGCGTCGATGACGGCGGTGGCCGAGTCGAGGCCGGCAGGCTGGTCGCTACGCACGGAATTCCGCTCCTTCTGAGGGTGTTCTGGAGGCTGTGCGGTGTCTGGTTCGTTGCGGTCGTTCGGGTGCTGGTGTACCTCGGACGGATCCGCGGGCCGCTTCTGGAATGCTGGAGCAGGACGCCGTGAGCCGATCGGAAACTATTGTTTCACATCCCCGGAGCAGGTAGGAGAGGATTCATGACCACCCCTGACACATCCCGCGCGAAGGTCGACTTCTGGTTCGACCCGCTGTGCCCGTTCGCCTGGGTCACCTCCCGGTGGATCCTCGAGGTCGAAAAGCACCGCGACATCGACCTCGCCTTCCACGTGATGTCGCTGTCGGTGCTCAATTCCGGCCGGGACGAGCTGCCCGAGCAGTACAAGGAGATGATGGACCGCGGTTGGGGTCCGGTCCGGGTGGCCATCGCGGCCGAGCAGCACGCCGGCCCCGGCGTGCTCCGCGAGCTGTACACCGCGCTGGGCACCAAGCGGCACAACGAGGGCCGGGAGTTCGATCGCGAGGTGATCGTGGAATCCCTCAAGGAGGCCGGTCTGCCCGAATCCCTGGCCGATGCGGCCGACTCCACCGAGTACGACGAGGCCTTGAAGAAGTCCCACCACGAAGGTATGGACGCGGTCGGCTTCGAGGTGGGCACCCCGGTCATCCATGTCGACGGGGTGGCGTTCTTCGGTCCGGTGCTGACCCGCATCCCGCGGGGCGAGGACGCCCTCAAGATCTGGGACGGTACCCGACTGCTGGCCGAATACCCTTACTTCTTCGAGCTGAAGCGCACCCGGACCGAGAGCCCTCGATTTGACTGAGCCGCTGTTCCACATCGTCGCCGAGCAGGACTGGCGGACGGCCGGCGAGACGGGAAGCTATGCGCCCGCCTCGCTGGCCGAGCAGGGTTTCGTGCACTTCTCCTACCGTCACCAGGTCGCGCGGACGGCGAACTTGATCTATCGCGGCCAGCAGGGCCTGATCGTGGTCGAGTTCGACCCGGCAGAGCTGGGCGAGCCGGTGGTGGATGAGGATCTCTATGACGCCGGCGAGGAGTTCCCGCACGTCTACGCCGAGATCCCGACCGCCGCCGCGGTGGCCGAGCATCCGCTCACCCGGGACGCCGACGGCGACTTTCGGTTCTGACCGGCCAGCGGCTAGCGCAGCCGATCCTTCAGCTGGGGATCGTTGAGGAACCACGGCGTCTGGTCGTCGCCGGTCTCGGCCTGTCGCTCGAGCTGAGCATCGACCACCGCGGCCTCGCGAGCGTCGGCGCGGACCCAGCGGCGGAAGATCAACACCAGGAACGGCAGGTCGAGTAGCTCGGCCACGCACCAGAGCACGCCGCCACCGATCTGCTGATCGTGCAACCAGGCCGGGGCTCCGGCGAGCGGAACCCGATGGGCGAAGAACGAGGTGGCCGGGTGGGTGGACAACCGCAGCACGATGCCCGGTACCGCGTCGATGAGCAGTTCTACGAAGCCGACCGCCACGGCGATGCCGACCGCGATCGAGGTGGCGGTGTCGCGCACAGCCACCAGCGGCAGCACGATCACCGCGCCGAGCAGCACCAGCACGAGTTGGACCAGCCAGCCGAATGCGGGATATTCGACGGCCCAGCCCGGCACCGGTCCGAACAACACGGCGACGCACACCAGTGGGATCAATGCCGGTCCGAGCAGGGGTGAGCTGAGCCGATCGACGAAACCCGGCAGCCGGACCAACTCGCCGGGCTGGCCCAGCATCAGCGGAAGCGGGACGATCAGCAGCAGTGTCAGCGCCTGGCTGACCCAGACCCAGTACACCGACCGGCCGTAGTGGTCGGCCGGCCCGCAGCACACCGCCAGCCAGAGCAGGATCCCGATCCAGAACCAGGCGGTCCGCCGTCGCGGCCAGCCCGGCCGAGCGCCGGTAGCCCGCAGGTACCAGACGCTGCCGGCGAGCGCGGCCAGGACGGCCAGCGGCTGGAGACTCCACCGGCCGGCGATCGCGCCGGTACTCAGCTGCGTTGCCAACACCACCCCGCCAGTGTCCGCCCACGCCAGAGTGGGACGATCATCGGCATGCGGGTCTACCTGGGCAGCGATCACGCCGGCTTCGAACTCAAGGCTGCGCTGATCGAGCATCTGACGACAGCCGGCCACGAGGCGATCGACTGCGGTCCGGCCGAATACACCGCCGGCGACGACTATCCGCCGCACTGCATCGACACCGCGCTCCGGGTGGTGGGCGATGCCGGCAGCCTGGGCATCGTGATCGGGGGATCGGGCAACGGCGAGCAGATCGCGGCCAACAAGGTCACCGGTGTACGGGCGGCGCTGGCCTACAACCTCGAGACGGCCACGCTGGCCCGGCAGCACAACGATGCCAACGTGCTCGGTTTGGGCGCCCGGATGCACCCGACCGACGAGGCCCTGTCGATCGCGGACGCGTTCGTCGGCACGCCGTTCTCGGGCGAGCCGCGGCACCAGCGCCGGATCGATATGGTCGCGACCTACGAGCGGACCGGTGAGATCCTGCCGTCCGGCACGGCTGAGTGAGCACTGA
>CAZZZW010000316.1:0-5229 GCA_964658795.1 Phormidium nigroviride PCC 7112 | reverse complement strand
GTGTCCTACCTGCACAAGAACCGACTTTTCACCTTGAAACTGCTGAAGGTTCTGCACGAAGGCGGCTGGACCGGCGCGCTGGTGCTGGCCGGTGCGCATCCACCGGACGGCTCGTCGCAGGCCGACGAGGCGGCCTTCCTGGCCGAGCATCCCGAGCTCAAGCCGCACGTGCTCGACCTGGGGATGGTCAGCGAGGCCGAGAAGGTCTGGCTCTATCGCCACACCGGCCTGGTGCTGTACCCGACGATCTCCGAAGGCTTCGGGCTGATCCCGTTCGAGGCCGCCCACTACGGCGTGCCGTGCCTGTCGACCCGGCAGGGTTCGTTGACCGAGGTGTTGCCGGCCGACCTGCCGATCATCACCTCCTTCGACCCGGTCGCGGTCGCCCCGGTGGCCCGGCGGCTGCTGGACGATCCGGCCGCGGCCCAGGCGGCCGTGCAGCAGGTGCTGGACAAGGGCGCGGAGTTCACCTGGGGCCAGGTCGCCGAGGACGTCATGACCGTGCTGCGGGCCGTCACCGAGCGCCCGGCCTGCCGGGTCATCGCGATCCAGGGGGAGCAGGGCCCGGCCACCCTGGCCGGTCTGCGCAGCCAGCGGGAGCGCGGCCCGCGCGGGGCGGTGGACGGCGCGGTCGCCTTCTTCACCGCGCGGCCAGGCTTGCGATCCAGGATCGTTCCGCCCGGCTCGAGGCGGCAGGAACTCGTCCGCGGTGGCGTGCACCGACTGCGCAAACATCTCTGAGCCGGTGACGACCGGATCTGCCTCTGCCGGTGACCGGTGATGTAATACTGGCGCGCGTGCTGAGCGTGCAGAGGGACCGGTCGTCCTCGGCCATGAACCCGGACGAGCGCAGCCCCTGGCGGGTTCTCGACCGGCTCGCCCTGCTGATCTCGGCGCTGTCCGGGCTGCTGGTCTTCGCCTTCACCGCCCGCGGTGGCTGGTTCGTCGATGACTTCGTCGACTTCGGGATCGCGAAGGAATCCAGCCTGAATCGGGCCTATGTCATGCGTCCGATCTACGGCCACCCGCAGCCGGGCACCCGGATCCTGGACTGGTTCCTCTTCCGCCTGGCGCCGATGAACTACCCGCTGGTGGCTGCGCTGTCGGGCCTGGGTGTCGCGTTCATGGTGTGGATGCTCTATCGGGTGCTGCGGCTGACCTTCCGGCCGAGTCCGGTGCTGCTGGTACTGCTGGGACTGGCCGGTTTCAGCGTGGTCTGGTTGCCGGGCACGGAATGGTGGGCGGCCGCGTGCGAGACGGTGCCGTGCGTCATCGCCGGCACGCTGCTGGTGCATGCCCTGTTGCGGTGTTATCTCGGCCCGTACCGGTGGCTGTGGGCGCTGCTGGCCGGGCTGTGGCTGGTGATCGGGTTGATGTTCTTCGAGCTCAGCCTGATTGCGATGGCGTTCGCGGCCTGCTTCCTGATCAGCGTGGCGGCCCGCCGGCTCAGCGTCGGCGAGATCGTCCGGGTGGTCCGCCAGGCGGCACCCGCCTATGCGGTGCTGGCCGTACTCACCGCGCTCTACCTCTACTACTACAAGACCCACGAGTTCGTGCAGTCCGACGGCGGATATTCAGCTCGAGAGATGCTGCACTACTTCTGGGTCAGCTGGAGCAGCGCGCTGGTGCCCTGCTTGTTCGGCGGACCGCTCGGCAGCAGCCCGTTGTTCGCCGAATCCCGGGCCCTGCCGCCGCTGTGGTGGGTCATCGTCGCTCAGTTGCTGCTGCTGGCCATCATCGGCTACGGCGTGCGCCGGCTCGGTGTCCGGGCGCTGGTCGGCTGGCTCTACTTCCTGCCGCTCTACGTGATCGCGTCCTACATCATCGCCAGCGCTCGGCTGCACGTCTACGGTCCGGCCATCGGTCGAGAATTCCGTTATGTTGCCGGGCTGATGCCGCTACTCGTCCTGACCGTGGCGCTGACCATCCAGCGTTCCTCCTTCGACCGTTCGGAGGTCGAGCCGGCTGAACCGGCACCGGCCGAGCCGGCCCGGGCCGGCGACCGCCGGTGGGTGATCGGACTGCCGGCGGCGGTGCTGGCCGTCGTGCTGATCGTGTTCACGTGCTCGGCCGTCCCGATCTCACGGCGTTGGGTCGATGCCAACAACGTGGCCTTCGCGCGCAACCTGCGGGCCTCGATCCATCAGCGGGAATCCGCCGGTCCGTTCAGCGTGTACACGACCTTCGCCACCGCCGACACCAGCGCGGCCATCGATGGCAAGTACAGCCTGGTGCCCCAGCTGGCCCGGTTGCTGACCGGACGCGAGGTCAGCGCCGATGACCTGTCCAAGCCGATGTATGTCGCCGATGACAGCGGCCACCTGCGGGCGGCCAAGCTGGCGCCGTACGCCCTGCTGTCCGGCGGCTGCAACCCGACCATCGGGCCGGCGCCGATGCAGAAGCTGGCCCAACCGCTGGCCAACTGGGCCTGGACGGTCCGGCTGCGCTATCGGGTTCCGGTCGGCACCACGCTGCGCTTCCTCGCCGGCCCCACCGCAACCGTGCAAGAGACCACCGATGAACACGTGGGATTCTCCCTCAGCGGGTCCGGGCGGCTGACCTTTCAGCTGCGCACCCAGCAGCTGTCCTCGTTCGGCTTCGACACCGATCATGCCGGCGCCTGCGTCTCCGACATCGTCATCGGCAAGCCCGTACCGATCTCCAGATGAGACCGGTACCCGCCATGACCCTGCTGGTCAGACCCGTACGGGGGTCCGGCGAACGGGTCAGCCGGCCAGTGTCTGCCGGGCCAGGTCCGGCCGCGGCGTCCGCGACTTCAGCGGGATCGAGGTGTCCAGGTTCCGGTCGGTCCGGTGGATGATCAGCTCGGCCAGCAGCCCCATGCCGACGAGCTGGACGGCCAGCATCTCCAGCAGCACGCCGAGCTGCAGCAGCGGGCGGGTGCCGATGGCGTGGTTGGTGAAGATCCACACGCAGAGTAGGTAGAACAGGATCACGGTGCCGATCAAGCCGAAGATCATGCCCAGACCGCCGAGCAGGTGCGACGGCCGCCGTCCGTACCGGGTGATCGACACGACGGTCAGCAGGTCGAGGGCACCGCGCGCGTAACGCTCCAGGCCGTACTTCGACTTGCCGTGCAGCCGGGGCCGGTGGTTGACCGGCAGCTCGGTGACCTTGAAGCCGTTGGCGTGCGACAGGGCCGGCACGTAGCGATGCAGCTCGCCGTAGAGCGGGACGACGTCGTAGATCTCCTTGCGGGCGACGCGCAGGCCGCTGTTGTGGTCGTTCAGCTTCAGGCCGGTCACCACGCCGGTGGCCCGGTTGAACAGCTTGGACGGCAGTCGCTTGCCCAGCGGATCCTTACGGTCCTGCTTGTAGCCGGTGACCAGGTCGTAGCCGCTCTCCAAGGCCGCCAGCAGGCGGGGCAGCTCGTGCGGATCGTCCTGCATGTCGGCGTCCATCGTGATGATGATGTTGCCCCGGGCCTCGGCGAACCCGGCCGACAGTGCGGCGGCCTTACCGAAGTTGCTGCGGAACTGCAGCGCGCTGACCCGCGGGTCGGCGGCCGAGACGGCGCAGACCGCCTCCCAGGTGCCGTCGGTGCTGCCGTCATCGATGAAGATGATCTCGTAGCTCAGCTCCGGCCGGCTCTGCCCGAGAACGGTGACGATCTCCGCCACCAGCGGGGCGATGGTCTTGACCTCGTCCTTGGCCGGGATCACGACGGAGATGTCTAGGGTCTCCGGGCTGCTCACGATGTTCTCCGTTCGATGAGGTTGTGCGGGCTACGGCGTACCGGCACGGTCGAAAATGATACGCCGCTGAGAACGACCAGCCGGACGGCCGAGCCACCCCGACCGGACGAACCGGGCTCAGGACCGGGCGGTCAGCACCGACGTCATGTCCGGGTAGGGCAGCGTCGGAGTCAGGCCGCCGAGTCGGCGTTCGGACATCCCGGAGGCAGCGATCGCCTCCCGATAGCGCTTACGGCGGGTGTTGTCGAAGACGATGATGCCGCCGGGCTCGAGCCGTGACTTGGCGTGCGCCAGGCAGGCCTCGCGGGCCCGGCCGTCGATCACGATCAAGGTGAACTGGCCGGGCACGTCGTCGATCGAATGGACGTAGTCGGAGAAGTCCAGACCGGCGTTGCCCTCCTTGTGCGAGCCGATCGTCGGGTGGTCGGTCTTGACCGGTGGCACCACCCGGAAGTCGATGTTGGGCTTGTCCGCGAACGACTTCGAGATGAACGCACCGAACTCGGCATGGTGCTCGACCGAGTGGATCTCGTCGGCCCGCTTGGACAGCCACAGGGTGGAGGCGCCGGAGCCGTACTCATAGATCCGGATCGGGCGAGGGTGCGCGGCCAGCCAGCTCTCGACCACGTCGATGGCGCGGTAGGTCCACCAGGGCACGTCCAGTTCGGCAATGGCCAGCGAGTCGTAGGCGCGGGTCAGGCTGTAGACCCAGTGCTTGGTGCGCTGGTCCCGGGCCGGCGGCTGGTCGCTGAGCACGTGCGCCTTGGTGAGCACCGTGCCAGCGCCGCGGGCGCCGGAGGCATAGAGCCCCTTGACCTTGAGTACGGCGGCGGACTTGTCCATCTGCTAATGAGCTCCCTGTTCCGATACCTGCAGGACGTTGCGCGTGTGACGGGTGCGCGGCCAGGCCGGGGATCGGCGGGCCGGACCGGGCGCCGGAGTGATCCCGTGGCGGGCTTCCGAGGACGGGGCCGTCAGGGCCGGCGCGTCGTCGGTATGGGGCACGGGGTTTGAGTTTACGGGCTGAAACGGGATGCTCCTGCCACCATGTCCGGCTTCGGGGCGCTGAGCAGGGCATTTGTACGAATCGGTCGCCGGCCGCTCGGTTGGGTAGGATCGCGGCTCGATGTTCTCGCACGGTCATGGCGTTTGCCGGTGACCGGTACCGATCCCGCCCGGAGGAAGCTGTTGCGTTTGCTGGTCGACGCGACAGCGATCCCCGCCGATCTGCGTGGGGTCGGCCGCTATCTGGACAGCCTGGTGCCGGCCTTGGTCGCGGCCGGGGTCGAGGTCGCGGTGGCGGCCCAGACGCGGGATCGGGAGCGTTTCGACGCCCTCGGCGCCCGGACGGTCACCTCGGACCGGATTCCGGCATCCCGGGCCAAACGCCTGGCCTGGGAGCAGTACGGCTTGCCCGCCTTGGCCCGCTCGGTCCGGCCGGACGTGCTGCACTCGCCGCACTACACCCACCCGGTGCGCTGGCGGGGCCCGTTGGTGGTGACCGTGCACGACA
>CAZZZW010000315.1:0-5305 GCA_964658795.1 Phormidium nigroviride PCC 7112 | reverse complement strand
TTCTGATGAGCGGTTACGGCCCGATCCTAATCGCGGCAGCGACCATCAGGCGTAGTCGCGGAAGCCCTTGCCGGTCTTGCGGCCGAGCCGACCGGCCTTGACCAGGTGCTCCAGCAGTGGAGCCGGTGCGAATCCGGGCTCGCGGAACTCCTGGTAGAGAACTCGCTGGATCGCCAGCGAGACGTCCAGGCCGACCACGTCGAGCAGTTCGAACGGTCCCATCGGGTAGCCACAGCCGACCTTCATGGCCGAGTCGATGTCCTCGCTGGTGGCGTAGTGCGCCTCCAGCATCTTCACCGCGTCGTTCAGGTACGGAAACAGCAGGGCGTTGACGATGAAGCCGGCCCGGTCACCACACCGGACCGGGTGCTTGCCCAGCTTGGTGGCGACGTCGACCGCGGTCGCCTCGACGTCCGGCGCGGTGGAGACGGTGGACACCACCTCGACCAGCTGCATGATCGCGGCCGGGTTGAAGAAGTGCAGGCCGACGACATCGGACTGGCGGTTGGTGGCGGCGGCACACTCGATGACCGGCAGCGACGAGGTGGTGGTGGCCAGCACCGCACCGGGCTTGCAGATCTCATCCAGGTTCGAGAACAGGGCTTGTTTGACCGACAATTCCTCGACGATGGCTTCGATCACCAGGTCGACCGGGGCCAGGTCGTCCAGCTTCGACGAACCGGTCACCCGGGCCAGGGCAGCATCTCGGTCGGTCTCGGACAGCTTGCCCCGCTGCACCGCCTTGTCCAGTGATCGCTGCAGGCCGGCGGTGACCTTGGCGATCTTCTCGGTCGAGCGGGCGATGAACAGCACGTCGTACCCGGCTTTGGCGAAGACCTCGATGATGCCGGTGGCCATCGTGCCGGAGCCGACCACGCCGACCTGCCGGATCTCGCGTGGCGTCTCGGCCGGGGCCTCGGCGGTCGGAGCGTTGGCGTCGGCAATCACGTTCGGCGAGTCCGGGCCGTCGTAGGTGTAGAAGCCGCGGCCGACCTTGCGACCGAGCAGGCCGGCCGTGATCATCTGCTTGAAGATCGGGGTCGGTGCGTGCAACCGGTCCCGGCTCTGCTTGTACATCGTGTCCAGGATCTCGAACGCGGTGTCCAGGCCGATCAGGTCGAGCAGCGCCAGCGGCCCCATCGGCAGGCCGCAGCCCAGCTTCATCGAGGCGTCGATGTCCTCTCGGCTGGCGTAGCGCTCGGCGTACATCGCGGCGGCGTGGTTGAGGTAGCCGAAAAGCAGGGCGTTGGCGATGAAACCAGCGCGGTCGCCGATGGTCACGTCCGTCTTGCCCAGCGAGGCCGCGAACTGCTCGATGTCTTCGACCACTTCGGGTTCGGTGACCACGCTGCGGACGATCTCGACCAGCTTCATGACCGGGGCGGGGTTGAAGAAGTGCATGCCGACGACCTTGTCCGGGCGCCCGGTGGCGACGGCGATCTCGGTGACCGAGAGCGAGGACGTGTTGGTGGCCAGGATCGTGTCGGGGCGGCAGATCTCGTCCAGTTGGCTGAAGATCGCGCGCTTGAGATCGAGCTGCTCGGGCACCGCCTCGATGACCAGGTCGACGTCGGCCAGGGCCTTGAGCTCGGTGTCGAAGCTGATCCGGCCGAGCAGCTCCTGCTGATCGGCCTCGGCCAGCTTGCCCCGCGCCACCGCCCGTCCGGTCGAGTGCTCCAGGTGTCCACGGCCGCGCGCCACGGCAGCGTCGTCACGGTCCACCGCGGTCACCGCGATGCCGTTACGGGCGAAGACCTCGACGATGCCGGCCCCCATCGTCCCCAGGCCGACGACGCCGACCTTGTTGAATGCGCGCGCCATTGGTGCTGCTCCTCACTGCTGCCGGACAGGTTCGTCCCGAAAGTTTGGCTCCCGACGGTAACTTCCGGCGCCGAGCTGGACGCACCGGTTGGGGCACGTCTCACATGCTCGGGAGGGTCAGCGACCCCACCGGAGTTTGGCCAGCTGCTTGAGCTGGCCGATGGCATTGTTGGACTGGGCGAAAGTGGCCAGCCGCAGCGGGATCGGGAAGCGCTCGGCGGTGATGGCCCGGGAGCGCGCGAACTCCTTCAGCCCGTCCGGGCCGTGGATCCGACCGAACCCGGAATCCTTGGTGCCGCCCCAGGGCAGCCCGGGCACTGAGGCGTAGGTCAATACCGAGTTCACGCTGACCATGCCGGCGTCCAACTGCTCGGCGATCTGCCGGCCGTGCTTGCGGCTGAACACCGAGGCGCCGAGGCCGTAGCTGGAGTCATTGGCCCGGACCACGGCCTCCTCGATGCCGGCCACCTTGGTCAACGTCACCGTCGGGCCGAAGGTCTCTTCGACGTTGGCCGCGGACTCGGCCGGGACATCGGCCAGGACGACCGGATCGACATAGGGCGCGTGCACCGAGTCCCGGCCGCCGAGCAGGGCCTTGCCGCCCCGGTCCAAAGCGTCGCCGATGTGCCGGGCGATGATGTTGAGCTGGCCCGGCATGGTGATCGGTCCGTACTGCTGGCCGGCGGTGAGGGTCCGGGCCTTGGCCACCAGCTTGGCGGCGAACTGCTCGTAGACCGTGGCCTCGACGTAGATCCGTTCGACCCCGGCACAGGTCTGGCCGGCGTTGAACATGCCGCCCCAGACGGCCTGATCGGCGGCCAGATCCAGATCGGCGTCGGCGGCCACGATGAGTGCGTCCTTGCCACCGCACTCGACCACGCACGGGGTCAGGTTGACCGCACAGGAGGCCATCACCTTGCGTCCGGTGGCGGCGGATCCGGTGAAGGCCAGCTTGTCGACGCCGGCGGTGCAGAGCGCGGCCCCGGTGTCGGCGAAGCCGGTGAGCAGTTGCAGGACCGGCTGTTCGGGCACGACCTCGGCGAAGGCCTCAACCAGCCATCGTCCGGTGGCCGGGGTGAATTCACTGGGCTTGAATACGACCGCATTGCCGGCCGCGAGGGCGTAGGAGACCGAGCCGAGCGGGGTGTGTACCGGATAGTTCCACGGACCGATCACCCCGACGACGCCGAACGGCAGGTATTCCAGGGTGGCGGAGTGGTTGATCGCCAGCAGGCCGGGTGTGACCCGCTTCCGACCGAGGATCTTGTGTGCGTTGTTGGTGGCCCAGGACAGGTGCGCGATGGCGATGGTGACTTCCAGGACCGCGTCATCGATCGGTTTGCCGTTCTCTCGCGCGATCAGCGCCGCCAGCTCGTCGGTGCGGGCGGTCAGCAGCTTGCGCCAGGCGTGCAGGCGGGTGCGGCGCTGCCGTTCGGGCAGGGCGGCCCACCAGCGCGCGGCCGGACGGGCGCGTTCGACGGCCTGCCGGACATCGGTGTCGGTGTGGATCGGGAACCGCCCGATCTCTTCCCCGGTGGCCGGGTTCAGGCTGGCGAAATCGGTGTCCTGGGTCGCTGGCGCCTCGCTGGTGGCGGTCATAGGGCGAGGTTACTGACCAGTAGCCAATAGCACCAGACCTAGAACAGGCGGTCGGCGGAGGTGTCGATGCCCCGCAGTTCGTCGTAGTCCAGGACCAGGCAGCGGATGCCACGGTCCTCGGCCAGGGTCCGGGCCTGCGGCTTGATCTCCTGGGCCGCGAACACCCCAGTCACCGGCGCGAGCAGCGGATCGCGGTTGAGCAGCTCCAGGTACCGGGTCAGTTGCTCGACGCCGTCGATCTCGCCGCGTCGCTTGATCTCGACGGCGACGGCAACCCCCAATGAATTGCGAGCCAAGATGTCCACCGGGCCGATCGCGGTCGGATACTCCCGCCGGACCAGCCGATAGCCATCCCCCAGCTTGTCGATGTGCTGGGCCAGCAGGATCTGCAGGTGCGCCTCGACACCATCCTTGACCAGTCCCGGGTCGACGCCGAGCTCGTGGGCCGAATCGTGCAACACCTCGTCGATCATGATGACGAGCTGCTCGCCGGCCTTGTTGGTGACCGTCCATTGCCCGGCACCGTCGATGAACTCACCCTCGGTCAGCTTGCACGGCGGCGACATCCAGTTCAGCGGCTTGTACGAACCGCCGTCGGAGTGAACCAACACCGAGCCGTCGGCCTTGACCATCAGCAATCGGGGGGCCATCGGCAGGTGGGCGGTGAGCCGCCCCACGTAATCGACCGAGCAGCGAGCTATGACCAGACGCACCCGGGCAGCTTAGCCGGGCCGAGATCAGGGCCCAATCGGCAGCAGGGCGAACCCGAACCGGGCCGGCGCCGGCCACAACTGGTACTGCGGCAAAACTCCAGGACCGCAGGCGGCGGTGCCGAGTCCGTTCTGCGCCAGATCGAGGTTGAGGTACACCCGATCCCGGGCCACCAGGTCAACCGTGTGCCGGGCCCGATCCAGGTCCGTGCTGGTCCAACGCCGGGCGGTCAGCTCGACGGTCGGATCACCCTCGACCCGCAGCCCCCGGCCGTCGTCGTCGACCAGCTCGGCCCACCGAACACCGGTTCGGTTGCCGTTCTCCTGCGGAAAGACATACGGCGTCTGCAGGTCGTCGATGCTCAGCCGGTGCCGCCCCACTCGGGCGGCCTGGCGGCTGTCGGCGTAGGCCTCACCCGGTCCACCGCCGAACCAGGTCACGCTCTGAAGTTCGGCCGGTAATGCCAGCAGAAAGCCGAGCCGCGGCAACGGCACCGGCCACTCTCTTTCCGGCGACAGGGTGGCCTGGAAACACAGGCCGCCCTCGACCGCGGTCCACGTCTGTTCGACCAGATAACCCAGATCGAGGCCGGCTGGCGCCGACCGCACGACGGCGGTCGCGGATTCGTCGGCGAAGGACACGTCGACCAGCCGGTGCCGGAGCCGATGCAACCCGAGCTCTCGCCAGGTCGGTTCGAGCGCGACCCCGAACTGGCCCCGATCGTTGTCGGTCGGCGCCCGCCACAGATCGAGCTGCGGGCCCTGCACTGGCATCGAGCCGAGCCGGATCAGCTGGCCCGTGTCCTGGTCGAACCAGGACGGATCGAGTTTCACCTTGCTGCGGCGTAGTTCCGCCAGCCGTCCGCCGCGGGCCTGACCGACCCGGCCGATCGAGCACCCGCCCCTCAGAGCCCCTGCCGCGTCGCGGCCAGTCCCATCCGCGGGTAGAACGTGCCGATCCCGGCGGCGAAGCCGGTCACCAGCTTCAGGAAGTCGCGCTTCGTCGGCTCGGGGTTTCCGACCGTCGTGATTGCGTCCCGGACGGTGGCACTCGCGCTGTTGGCCATGTGGTTCCCTCAAACTCCCCCGCGCGCGCATGCACGGGTCCAAAGTGCGGCGCACCATAGTCACGCCCTGGCCCCCCTGCAACACGCCGGCGGACCGTCTATGCTGTT
>CAZZZW010000314.1:0-5326 GCA_964658795.1 Phormidium nigroviride PCC 7112 | reverse complement strand
CAAGCAGCATCCGCTCGACGCCCTGCTGTGGCGGGGCGAGCGGCCGGGAGAGCCGTCCTGGCCGTCGCCGGTCGGACCGGGGCGGCCCGGCTGGCACATCGAGTGCGCCGCGATCGCCGCCAATCGGCTGGGCATGGGCATCGACGTGCAGGGTGGCGGGGTCGACCTGCGCTTTCCGCATCACGAGCATTCGGCCGCGCACGCCGAGGCATTGACCGGTCAGTGGCCCTTCGCCCGGCACTACTGTCATGCCGGGATGATCGGCCTGGACGGCGAGAAGATGTCGAAGTCCCGCGGCAACCTGGTTTTCGTGTCCAAGTTGCGTGGCGGCGGCGTCGACCCGATGGCGATTCGACTGGCACTGCTGGACGGTCACTACCGCGCCGACCGGGAGTGGACCGGTGGCCGGCTGCCGCTGGCCGAGAAGCGGCTCGCTCGTTGGCGCGCCGCGGTCGCCGTCGACCCGGCACCGTCAGGGCTGGAGCTGTTGACCCGCGTCCGGGACTGTCTGGCCGACGACCTGGACACGGTGGCGGCGATCAACGCCGTGGACCGCTGGGCCGATCAGTCCCTGGAACGACCCGGGTCCGCGGCCGAACCGGGCGCCGGCCGGCTCGTCTCCGACACCGTGGACGCGCTGCTCGGCATCAGGCTCTGACCGCCGACCGTCGACCGCCGACGCCGCCACGCCCTCTCTTCACGCCGAGTGGTCAGTTCAACCCTCGAGTGGTTGCTTGAAACCGGCCACTGGAAGGGTCAACTGGCCACTCGGCGAATGCAGGGGCCTTATGCGACGACTGC
Organism: Phormidium nigroviride PCC 7112; assembly: GCA_964658795.1. GTDB lineage: Bacteria > Actinomycetota > Actinomycetes > Mycobacteriales > Jatrophihabitantaceae > Jatrophihabitans_A. The sequence goes on along the minus strand of CAZZZW010000314.1, from coordinate 4,525 downwards.
CAGCACGATGACGGTCACGTTGTCGCGGCCACCCTCGGCCAGCGCCCGCGCGACCAGCTCGTCGGCGGCGGCCTGCGGATCGAGATTGTCCCGCAGTATCTGGGCGATCTCGGCGTCGACCAGTTCGTTGGTCAGGCCGTCGGAGCAGACCACAAACCGTTCACCGGGCTGGATCGGGTGCTGCCAGATGTCTGGTTCCGGTCCCGGACTGGTGCCCAGCGAGCGGGTGACGATGTTGCGGCGCGGGTGAGTCAGCGCGGCCACCGGATCGAGCAGGCCGGCATCGACCAGTTCCTGGACGGCCGAGTGATCGATGGTCAGTTGTTGCAACCGGCCGTCGACGTAGTGGTACGTGCGGGAGTCGCCGACGTTGAACACGGCCCAGGTGTCGATGGCGTCCGCACCGACGGCAGCCACCCCGGTCACGGTGGTACCCATCCCGTAGCGCTGTCGATCGTCACGTCCCTCGGTCAGCAGTCGCGCGTTGGCTCGATGCACCCCGTCGATGATTGCCTCGACCGACATGGGTGATTCAGCATCGATCGCCTCGAACTCGGCGACCGCGAACGCACTCGCCTCGGCGCCGGCCGCCTGACCGCCCATGCCGTCGGCAACCAGCCACAGTGCCCGCCCGACCAGGTAGGCGTCCTGGTTCTCCTGCCGCAACCGGCCGACGTCGGTGGTCGCACCGACCCGAATCGAGACCACCGCTACATCGGCCCGGACGGGCCGCCGCCCTTGTCACGACGGCGCAGGTAGCGCTCGAACTCCCGGGCGATCGCGTCACCGGAGGCCTCCCGCATCTCCCCGTCGTCGTCGCGTTCCTCCAGGTTGCGGATGTAGTCGCGAACGTCCTCGTCCTCATCGGCCATCTCGTTGACCAGCTTCTGCCAGTCATCGGCCTGGGCCGGTAGCTCGCCGAGCGGTACCGCGATGTCCAGCACCTCCTCGACCCGGTGCAGCAGGGCCAAGGTCGCCTTCGGGTTAGGCGGCTGAGCGACGTAGTGCGGCACCGCGGCCCAGAACGAGATCGCCGGAATGCCGGCCAGGACGCAGGCCTCTTGCAGCACGCCGACGATGCCGGTCGGACCTTCGTAGCGGGACTTCTCCAGCCCGTACCGGGTCGCGCTGGGCGTGTCGTAGGAGGTTCCGGTGACCGGTGTCGGCCGGGTGTGTGGCGAGTCGGCCAGGAGCGCGCCGAGCGTCACCGCGGTCTGCACCCCGAGCTCGCGCATCGCCTCCAGCAGTTCCTCACAGAACGCCCGCCAGCGCATGTTCGGCTCGATACCCCGGACCAGGACCAGATCGAACTCGGCCCCTTCCGGACGGCAGACCGACAGCCGCGTGGTCGGCCAGGTGATCCGCCGGCTGACCCCGTCGATCTGGGACACGGTGGGCCGGTTCACCTGGAAGTCGTAATAGTCATCGGGATCGATCTCGGCCAACGGGGTGGCGTTCCAGATCAGTTCGAGATGTTCGATCGCTCCGGTGGCGGCATCACCGGCATCGTTCCAGCCTTCGAAAGCGGCGACGAGTACCGGATTACGCAGCTCAGGCCAGCTCTCGAACTCCATCACCGGTCCAGCTTAGGACGCCGACGCCTGCGCAGTGGGCGACAGGCCAGCGGTTCCGCCGAGAGCGGAAGTGGCTGGTCAGGCGCAACCGAGTCCACCGGTAAACTGAGCCGAGTGAAATCTGCTCGATCGATCCAGGCCGTGCTGTGGGACATGGACGGGACGCTCGTCGACACCGAGCCGTACTGGATCGCCGCGGAATATCAGCTCGTCGAGTCCTACGGACACCGCTGGAGCGACGAGCACGCTCATCAGCTGATCGGCAGCCCGCTGCTGGTGTCGGCCGCCTACATCCGCGAGCACGGCCCGGTTCCACTCAGCCCGCCCGAGATCGTGGACCGGTTGTTGGCCGCGGTGATCGCCGGGGTCCGGCAGCACACCGCGTGGCGGCCGGGGGCCCGAGAGCTGCTGTCCGAGATCAAGGCCGCCGGGCTGCCGACCGCGATGGTCACGATGTCCTACCGCAACCTGGCCTCGGAGGTGGCGAATCAGCTGCCGCCCGGCGCGTTCGACACCCTGGTCTGTGGCGACGACGTACGCCACGGCAAACCCGATCCGGAGGCCTACCTGCTGGCCGCCGACCGGCTCGGTGTCAGTCCCGGATCCTGTGTGGCGATAGAGGATTCCCCATCGGGCATCGCGTCGGCAGAAGCGGCCGGCTGCATCGTCGTCGCAGTGCCGAACCAGGTCGCGATCGCGCCGGCCCCGACCCGGACCATGCTCACCACGCTGGCCGGGCTGACCCTGGACGGGCTGGAAGACATCGCCCAGACCCGCGGGATCTCGGTCGGCTAGTTCCAGCTGATACTCAGACCGTCGGCTCGATGGTGCGGCTGGGATTGTTCGGGCGGGCGGTGCTCGGATCGGTCGCCGAGGCCATGGCGTTGCGCGGGAACGGCGGCGGCGTCCCACCCTTGGCCGGACAGAAGGCGTGGTGGGAGCACCAGTCACACAACCGGGACGGCGACGGCCGGAAGTCACCGGTCAGGCTCGCGGTGGCGATCGCCTGCCAGATGGCCTGCAGCGTCTTCTCGAACCGGGCCAGTTCCTCGGCCTCGGGAGAGTAGCTGAGCGTGTCGGTGTCGGCCAGATACATCAACCGCAGCTGACGCGGCACCACGCCTCGGGTCCGCCAGAGCACCAGGGCGTAGAACTTCATCTGGAACAGCGCCTTGGCCTCGAACGCCTCGCGCGGGATCGACCCCGTCTTGTAGTCCACGATCCGGATGTCACCGGCCGGCGAGACATCCAGGCGATCGATGTAACCCCGCAGTCGCAGACCATCGAGGACCACCTCGACGTACTGCTCGCGGGCCTCGGGCTCGAGCCGGTTCGGATCCTCGAGGGCGAAGTAGTTGGCCACCAGCCGGCGAGCGGACTCCAGCCAGTCGGCCAGCTCCGAATCCTGGGTGGCGGCGTCGAACAGTTGCGCCAGCTCAGGTTGTTCGGCCACCAGTTCCTGCCAGGTCGGCGTCACCGACTGCTGGGCGGCCTCGACCGTGCGCTGCCCGAGCGGCAGGTCGTAAAGGTGCTCCAGGACGGCGTGCACCACCGTGCCGCGAACCGCATCCCGGGTCGGTGTCTCGGGCAGCTTGTCGATGCTGCGGAAGCGATAGAGCAGCGGGCAGGTCTTGAAGTCCGAGGCCCGCGACGGCGACAGCGAACCGATCACGGCCTCGGGCAGCGGATCGGTGTTCGGCAGGTCCGTTCGGGCCGGTTCCGAACGGGGCAACGCGGTGGTCGTCATGCGGCCGACCCTAGGACGGGTCTCTGACAAAAACCGGTCCCGCCACGCGACCAGCCTGGATTTGATGGACATCTCAAAGCCAGCGTAGGTGCTTCACCGGCCACATCACCGCGAACGCCCGGCCGATCAACGCCGAGCGGGCGATGGTGCCGAACATCCGGGAATCGAAGGAGTCGCAGCGGTTGTCGCCCATCATGAAGTAGCGGCCGGCCGGCACCGTGACGGCGGCGAAATCGGCGGTGCCGTGGCAGGCCGGGTCGATGTAGGGCTCGTCGAGCTCGGCGCCGTTGATGTAGACGTGCCCGTCGTGACCGCTGACCGTGTCGCCCGGCAGCCCGATCACCCGCTTGATCAGCTGCTTGTCCTCCGGCGGCGCCAGTGGCGGCCGGTTGAAGACGACGACGTCCTTGCGGCCGACGGCGGAGAACCGGTAACTCAGCTTGTCCACCAGGACCATGTCCGGCTGGCAGCCGTCGCAGCCGTGCAGCGTCGTCTCCATCGACGCCGAGGGGATGTAGTACGAGGCGATCACGAAGCCGCGCAGCCCGAACACCGCGACCAGGGTGATCGCGAGCAGCAGCGCCCACCGGCTGGCCCGCTGCAGGCGGGACGGGGGTGTGCGGGGCGCACCGTGCCGGCCGCGGCCGCCGTGGCGCTCGTCCCGCGCCGACTCGGCCGCCCGCTGCGCCGCCCGCGTCTCGCTGCGGGTGGCCGAACCGGACCGCAGCTGCACGGCCCGGAGTTCGGCGACCGAGAGCTGATGACGTACCGGGTGGTCAGTGCTTCGGCGTTGCAGCACCCGAGCCCGGATCTGGGCATTCAGCGCGGAGCCGGTGTCGTCGGCCGGTGGCTGATCCAGATCGGTCACTGGTGCAGGCTATTCGGTCGCGGCCGGGCCATCGGCACGACGTCCTGGGCAAGGTAGACGTTCATCGCCGCTTCCTATCGACCGCCGCCGAACCCGGCGTAGCCGAACGTCCGGCCGGACCGGGTGCATCACGGCCAAGCCGGCGGGCTCAGTGCCCGGCCCACCGAGTGCGGCAACCCGAAGCGAGCCCGCACACCGGGACTCCACAACGGTCGCAGCATCGGACCGGCGGGGTGGACGCCGGCGGCAGCCACGAGCTCGTCGGACAACTCGGTCAGTTCGGCGGTGCGGAGTTCCCACGCCGGGTGTTCGTTCGGCGTCCACAGGCCCCGGCCG
>CAZZZW010000313.1:0-5327 GCA_964658795.1 Phormidium nigroviride PCC 7112 | reverse complement strand
ACGGTCATGCCGGCAGCCGTCTCTATCTCCGTGTCGGCGTCGGCGAACGGCAGCGACACGATCGTCGCGGCCAGCTTGCGGCCACGCACATCGATGGCCACCGTGGTGCCGTTCTCCAACTCGGCCGCGGTGTCGAGCAACGCCAGCGCGATCCCCTGTTTCAACGTCGGCGAGAAGGTGCCGGAGGTGGTCTCCCCGATCACGGTGCCGGCCTCGTCGAGCACGCTCATGTGTCCCCGAGGCACGCCCCGGTCGGTCAAGAGCAGACCCCGCAGCTTGCGCCGTGGTCCAGCCGCCTTCTCGGCGACCAGGGCATCGCGGCCCCAGAACTCGTCCTTCTTCCAGCCCACGGCCCAGCCCGAACCGGCCTGTACCGGCGTGATGTCCTCGGTGAGGTCCTGGCCGTGCAGCGGATAACCCATTTCGGTCCGCAGGGTGTCCCGGGCCCCGAGCCCGGCCGGCATGCCACCGAGCTCGCGGGCGGTCTCGACCAGGGCGTCCCACAGCAACTGCGCATCACCCCAGCCCGGGATCAGCTCGTAGCCGTGTTCGCCGGTGTAGCCGGTCCGGCAGACCCGGACCGGGCGGCCGTCGAACTCGGCGTCGACGAAGGAGACGTAGTCCAATTCGGTCGGTAACGACAACGCCTGCAACACCTCGGCCGACTTCGGTCCCTGCACCGCAATCACCGCGAACTGGTGGTGCTGGTCGGTCACGGTGAGGTCAGCCGGCGCCGCGTCGGAGATCAGCCCGATGACCCGTTCGGCGTTGGCCGCATTGGGCATCAAGAAGACTTCGTCATCAGAGATCAGGTAGCTGAAGACGTCGTCGATGGCCCCACCGGCGTCGTTGCAGCACAGCGTGTACTGGGCCTGGCCCGGCTGGATCCGGTTCAGGTCCGCGGTCAGGCAGCGGTTGACGAAGGCCCGCGCACCCGGGCCGGCCACCGTCGCCTTACCCAGGTGCGAGACATCGAAGATCCCGACCGCGGTGCGCACCGCGGTGTGTTCGGCGATGACGCCACCGCCGCTGGCCGAGTACTCGATCGGCATCTCCCAGCCGCCGAAGTCGGCCAGTTTGGCTCCGAGGTCGACATGCCGGTCGTGCAGCGGTGAACGAAGCAGGTCAGTCATGGCGGCAACGGTAGGCGATACCCGGCCGACGACGCTGCCGGGGTCCGGCCCGGTTCCGGCGAACGGCCGGTTGCCCAGTCGACGGGGCACCGGGGCCGGGTCAGCCGCGAGGTATGTAGCTATTCGTCCCGACGAACCCGACGTCTCGTCCCGACGAACCCGATGAGCCGGGGCGCGGCGGGCCAAACTCGGCCCTCACCTAGAGTCCTTGCTATGGCATCGGTGTATGTGGTCGACGAAGCGACCGCGCTCAAGGCAGACGTGATCATCGTGGCGACGTTGGCCGGCACGGACGGGGTCACGCTGGCAGCGGGGGGCGATCGGATCGACGCCGCGCTCGACGGCGAGTTGACCCGGGCCCTGGCCGCCGTCGAGGCGACCGGCCGGGCCGACGAGGTTTGCAAGATCCCGACCCTGGGCCGGCTCGGCGCACCGCTCATCCTGGCCACCGGGCTCGGCCGGAGCGCCGACGACACCGAGGCCATCCGGCGGGCCGTCGGCTCGGCCTTCCGCGACATCGGCAGCAAGGCCCGTCGGGTCGCCGTGGCAGTCGGCGACGGCAGCGATCCGGCTGTCATCGGTGCCATCAGCGACGGAGCCCTGCTCGGCAGCTACCGGTTCACCCGGTTCAAGTCGCAGCCGGCTGAATCGCAGCTGCGCCGGATCGACATCGTGGCCGCGACGCCGTCGAATCGGCAGGCCAAAGCGGCGCTGACCCGGTCCGGCATCGTCAGCGAGGCGGTCAACCGCACCCGTGACCTGGTCAACACCCCGGCCAACGTGCTCAACCCGCCGGCCTTTGCCGACTACGCCAGGGAACACGGCGAGGCGGCCGGGCTGACGGTCGAAGTGCTGGACGAACGAGCCCTCAAGCGTGGCAAGTACGGCGCCATCCTCGCGGTCGGCGGCGGCTCGGCCACCCCGCCGCGGCTGGTCCGGATGAGCTGGAAGCCGGCGCGGCCGAAGGCCAAGATCGCCCTGGTCGGTAAGGGAATCACCTTCGACAGCGGCGGCCTGGACATCAAGCACATGCTGATGGCCGAGATGAAGTCCGACATGAGTGGCGCGGCCGCCGTCGTCGAGGCGGTCATCGCCGCCGCCCGGCTGAAGCTGCCGGTCGAGGTCACCGCCACCGTCCCGATGGCCGAGAACGCGGTGTCCGGCACGGCCTACCGGCCCTCGGACGTCATCGTCGCCCGGAACGGGGCCAGCATCGAGGTCGACAACACCGACGCCGAAGGTCGACTGATCCTGGCCGATGCGATCTGCCGGGCCTGCGAGGACCAGCCCGACTACCTGATCGAGGCGGCCACCCTGACCGGCGGCCAGATGATCGCGTTGGGTGATCGGACCGGCGGTGCGATGGGCAGCGCCGAGTTCCGCGATCTGGTCGTCGGCGTCGGCGCCCGAGCGGGCGAGTCGCTGTGGGCGATGCCCCTCGGCGATGATCTGCGACCACGGCTGGACTCCCCCGTGGCCGACATCGTCAACGTCACCGGCGAGCGCTGGGCCTCGATGCTCATCGGCGGCGCGTTCCTGTCCGATTTCGTGTCCGAGGGCGTCGAGTGGGTCCACCTGGACATCGCCGGGCCGGCCTTCCTGAAGACCCCGCGCGGCTACGAGCACAAGGGCGGCACCGGATTCGCGGTCCGCACCATCGTGGCGACGTTGGAGGAACTGGCCGCCCGCTAGCTCCGTTCGGCCAGCCGCCGTCGTCACCTGGTGGCGCCGCTAGCGGGCCTGACCCTTCTGCCGGGCGTTGAAGTCCCGCATCCGCTGCGGATATCCGACCACAGCGGCGTCGTAGAGCGGCAGTGCGTGCTTCTTGGCGAACGCCTCGGCGCCGCGTGGACCGTCCACCCGGCGACGGGTCCACTCGCCGTCATGCGCGACCAGCAGGATGGTGGTGTCGGTGACCGCGGTCCGCGGCTCGACGAACGCCTCGACGCCGGACCGGGTGGCGATGAAGTCCTCGAGGTGCGCGGTGTCGCTTCCCGAGCCCGTCCGCAAGGTGCCCGTCTTGTTTCGGCCGAGCTTGAGCCGGCCCAACCCGAATGACGCCATCTCATCCTCCTGACCGCGTAGCCAGGCCATGGTCTCATTCCGAGGGTGGGACGTGGCATAGAACGCGCTGCCCGGCTGCTGAGACTGTGCGCGGAAGTGACAAGATGGATATCGGCTCGACGCGTGCGATCGAGTCGGTTTCGAAACTCATGGGCAACGGTGACCATCAGTTACCGAGGCCAGGATCGGGAGTGATTCGTGGCAGGCGAGCAGAACTTCGATGTTGTCATCCTCGGCGGAGGCAGTGGCGGTTACGCCGCGGCCCTGCGTTCGGCCGAACTGGGCAAGTCCGTTGCCCTGATCGAGAAGGACAAGGTCGGTGGCACCTGTCTGCATCGCGGTTGCATCCCGACCAAGGCGCTGCTGCACGCCGGTGAGATCGCCGATCACACCCGCGAGGCGGCGCAGTTCGGCGTGAACGCCACCCTCGAGGGCATCGACATGGGCGGCGTCCACAAGTACAAGGACGGCGTGATCAGCAAGAACTGGAAGGGTCTGCAGGGCCTGATCCGGTCGCGCGGCATCCAGATCGTCGAGGGTGAGGGACGGCTGACCGGGCCCAAGCAGGTCACCGTCGGCGCCGACGTCTACAACGGCACCAACCTCATCCTGGCCACCGGTTCCTACTCCCGGTCGCTGCCCGGTCTGGAGATCGACGGCCAGCGAGTGATCACCTCCGACCACGCGCTGGTGCTGGATCGGGTCCCCGAGACCGCGATCGTGCTGGGTGGCGGCGTCATCGGCGTCGAGTTCGCCTCGGCCTGGACCTCGTTCGGCACCAAGGTCACGATCGTCGAGGCGTTGCCGCACCTGGTGCCGCTGGAGGACGAGGCCAACTCCAAGCTGCTGGAACGGGCCTTCCGCCGCCGCGGCATCGGCTTCAAGCTCGGCGCCCGGTTCTCCAAGGTCGAGCACACCGACAGCGGCGTCAAGGTCAGTCTCGAAGGCGGCGACACGCTGGAGGCCGACCTGCTGCTGGTCGCGGTCGGACGCGGTCCGGTGTCGGCCAACCTCGGCTATGAGGAACAGGGCGTGGCGATGGACCGCGGCTTCGTCACGGTCGATGAGTACTGCCGGACGTCGGTCGACGGGGTGTACGCGGTCGGTGACCTGATCCCGACCCTGCAACTGGCCCACGTCGGCTTCGCCGAGGGCATCATGGTGGCCGAGCACATCGCCGGCCAGCCGGTCGTGCCGATCGACTATGCCGGTGTCCCGCGGATCACCTACTCCTCGCCCGAGGTCGCTTCGGTCGGCCTGACCGAGCTGCAGGCCGCGGAGAAGTACACCGAGGAGCAGATCCAGACGGTCACCTACGACCTGTCCGGCAACGGCAAGTCGGCGATCCTGAACACCAAGGGCGCGGTCAAGCTGGTCGCCCTCCGGGACGGGCCGGTGCTGGGCATCCACATCGTCGGTGACCGGGTCGGCGAACTGATCGCCGAGGCCCAGTTGATCTACAACTGGGAGGCGCTGCCGAGCGAGGTCGCCCAGCTGATCCATCCGCACCCGACCCAGTCCGAGGCGATCGGCGAGGCGCACCTGTTGCTGGCCGGCAAGCCGCTGCACGTGCACGACTGATCGAGTTCTGCCTGCATCTGTCAACTACATCTGCACCACTGGTCTGAACCTAAGAGGAGCAAGCTGTCATGCCGGTCTCAGTGACTATGCCGCGTCTGGGCGAAAGCGTTACCGAAGGCACCGTCACCCGGTGGCTGAAGCAGGAGGGTGACCAGGTCACCGCCGACGAGCCACTACTCGAGGTCTCCACCGACAAGGTCGACACCGAGGTGCCTTCGCCCGCCACCGGCGTGCTCAGCTCGATCAAGGTCGCCGAGGACGAGACGGTCGAGATCGGTGTCGAGCTCGCGGTGATCAGCGAGGCCGGCGAGTCCGCCGGAGCGGCCGAGTCCGCGCCGGCCGCTGAGACTGCTCCCGAACCGGCGGCTGCCCCCGAGCCCGAGCCGGAGCCGGAACCGACTCCGGAACCAGAACCGGCTCCCGCGGCTGAGCCCGCTCCGGCCGCCGAAGCGCCCGCTGCTACTCCCGCCCCGGCTGCGGCCGCGGCCCCGACGCCGACCGCACCCGCTGCTACCGCTCCGGCTGCCCCGGCCGCTCCGGCGCCGGCCG
>CAZZZW010000312.1:0-5328 GCA_964658795.1 Phormidium nigroviride PCC 7112 | reverse complement strand
CTCGTCCTCGACGCGCCCCTGCACCTGCAGCTGGATCTGCCGGTACTGGGCGTGCTGGCCTTCGTCCTGTTCGCCCTGGTCATCATTCGGGCCAGCTGGTTGCTGCAGCAGCTGTACCGCACGACCGTCCGGCTGCGCGCGCAGTCCGACGAACTCAGCGGGGCACTGGCGGCCGCAGCCGCGTTGCAGGACGACCTACGCCATCAGGCCTTCCATGACAGCCTGACCGGGATGGCCAACCGGTCCCTGCTGATGGATCGGCTCGGACATGCCTTGCTGTCCTCGGCCCGCTCCGGCAACGAGATCGCCCTCTTGTTCTGCGACCTCGACGACTTCAAGACCATCAACGACGGTGGTGGGCAGCGGGTCGGCGACGAGCTGCTCCGGCTCATCGCCGGCCGGCTGCGGTCGGTCGTGCGCCCGGGCGACACCGTGGCCCGGGTCGGCGGCGACGAGTTCGCGGTGCTGTTGGACGTGCTGGATTGCGCCGAGATCGCGACCACCATCGCCGATCGGATCATCTCGGTGTTGCGCCGACCGATCGAGCTGGACGGTCAGCAATGGCCGGTATCGGTCAGCATCGGCGTGGCGTTCGGGAACGCCGACAGCACTGCCGAAGGGCTCATCGGCGAGGCCGACTCGGCGATGTCAGCGGCCAAGGCGGCCGGCAAGGACCAGGTCCGCTGCTTCGAGACCGAGATGCGGGTCGCCGTCGTGAAGCGGATGGCACTACGCAATTCGTTCTCCTCGGCCCTAGCCGACGGCCAGTTTCACCTTGTTTATCAACCCTATTTCTCGTTGCACGACGCCAAGTTGCAGGGCTTCGAGGCCCTGGTGCGGTGGCAGCATCCGGTCTACGGAACGGTCTCACCGCTCGACTTCATCTCTTTGGCCGAAGAGACCGGATTCATCGTGCCGCTGGGACAGTGGGTGCTCGACACCGCCTGCGCGTTCGCGGTTGAGCTTTCCCGGCAAGGGCATTCGCTGTCGATGTCGGTCAACGTGTCGGTCCGGCAACTGCGCGAGGCCACCTTCGTCGACGCGGTCCGGACCACGTTGGCCTATTCCGGCCTGAACCCCGGCCAGCTGACCCTGGAGCTCACCGAAAGCATGCTCACGCGAGATCCGGCCGCGACGGCGGAGACCCTGGCCGGTTTGAAGCGACTGGGCACCCGGATCGCCATCGACGACTTCGGCACCGGTTACAGTTCGCTCAGCTATCTCAGCCGATTCCCGATCGATGTGCTCAAGATCGACAAGTCGTTCGTCGATCCGCTCCGCGAGCTGGGACAGCCGGGGACGGCGTTCGTAGGCACCATCATCGGACTGGCCCAGCAGCTCGGATTGTCGACGATCGCCGAAGGCATCGAAACCGATACACAGCGGACGGCGCTGGCCGAACTCGGCTGCGAACTCGCCCAGGGTTACCTGATGGCCCGCCCGATGAGCGCCGACGCCGCTCTGGCCCTGGTCGGTGCCCAGGTGGTCCGGGACGAGAGCCTGGCCTGATCGGCGGGCCAGCAACAAGATCGACTGGATAGGCATTTCGCCGGTTTCACAACTAATCTTCCATTAACCATATTAACGGTAGTAGTCTCCGCGACACCCACCTTGTCCGCAGGAGGCATCAATGTACATTTTACCCATGTCGGCAAGCCGCTTAATACGCGGTTTGGTCATCCTGTGTCTTGCAGTCACCGCTGCAGTCACGGCCACTATCGTCGGCCATCCCGGGAAGGCGCACGCTGCCGTTCCCGACAAATTTGCGTTCGTGCTCTACTACGGCGGCACGGTCGTGCCGTCGGGCACGCTGCCAGCTGCGACGACGGTAGCGGCCAGCCCACCCGGGCAGTACAAGGTCACCTGGCCAGGTGCGGCCGCCAAGCTCGGCGTGGTGCACGTGACCGCGATCAGCCAGGTTCCGCACTGGTGCCAGGTCAACGGCTTCGGCATTTCAGGGTCGGACGAGGTGGCGGCGATCAGCTGCTACAAGGTGGGCGGTGGCCTCGACGACGCCGGCTTCAGCGCGATCTTCGACAGCAGCACCGGAACCTCCGGCGGGCCGGGCAGTTTCGGTTATGTCGACGCCCAGGCGTCCGGAGCGTTGACCGCGCAGTACAACTCGGTCGGCGCCCCCAACACTGTTACGCACACCGGCACCGGAGTCTGGAAGGTGAACTTCGCAGCGCTGCCGACGTCCGGCGACATTTCCGGCAGTTGGCAGGTCACCGCAGTCAACAAGCCCACCGTCCCGGCCCGCTGCAAGGTCTTGAGCTGGACGACCGGCACCGGGGGGCCGACCGCGGTCGTCAATTGCTACAACGCGGCCGGCTCCTTCTTCGACACCGAATTCACCCTGACCTTCCAATTTCAGCGGTCGCTGTACGGCCCGGCGCTGCCGCCGAAGTACTTCGGCTATCTCTGGAACCAGCCGGTGGGTGGTCCGGCCGCGACCAACTACAACAGCACGGCTGCCGTGAACACGCTCAGCGCGGGACCGCTGGCCGTCGTCACCTTCCCGAATCTGATCGCCACGCCTGATGACGTGCAGGTCAGCGGCTCCGGCCAGAGCACCGACTTCTGCGAGCTCGACCAGCCCTGGACCCACAGCTCGGCAACGATCGTCAAGGACGTCACCTGCTACACCAACGCCGGCGCGCACAGTGCCAGCGGATTCCTGATCAGCGACAACGCGGCCAGCTAGCCGACCTCGACGTGGTGGCGGCCAAGCAGAATGGCGGCATGGACGCCACCACGTTGCGAGAACTGCAAGCTCCGTTGAAGAACCGGTATCGCGAGCAGCCGGACTCCGCGGTAACGCCGTTGACCGCCAGCGGCGACTACTCCGAATCCGGTGTCACCTGCACGGTCCAGGGGTGGGCCGGTCCGGTCCGGGCTGGTCTGCACCCGGCAACCGGGGGTGACGGCGCCGACGCCTGCTCCGGCGACATGCTCTTGCAGGCGTTGCTGGCCTGTGCGGGGGTGACCCTACGTAGCGTGGCCACGGCGATGGGTCTGACCGTCCGTTCGGCTGACCTGCGGGCGACCGGCCACTTCGACGCCCGAGGCACGCTCGGCATCGATCGCAGTGTCCCGGTCGGGGTGCAGGCGGTGACCATCGTGGCCGAACTGGACTGCGATGCCGACGACGCCGCCTTGCAACGGCTGGCCACCGGCACCGAGCGGTACTGCGTGGTCGGTCAAAGCCTGCGCGATCCGGTGGCGATCACGGTTCGCCGCAAACCCTGAGCGTTCTGGCCCGCGGCTGGGCCCGTCACCCCGCCGAATGGCCAGTTCGACCCTCGAGTGGCTGGTTGCGGGTGACCACTCCGGGGATGAATCGACCACTCGGCGGCGGAGAACTCAGGCCGGATCGGCCACCACCGGTCGGTCGGGCTTGTCGTCGTACATCCGACGGTCGGCCTCGACCAGCAGTTCCCGAACGGTCGCGCCGGGCCAGGCGACCGCGATGCCGATGCCGATCCCGATGGAGATGATCGCGTCCTCGGTCCGAACCGGCGCCTCGGCCAGCGACCGGATCCGCTCGACCAGGGCACCGCGTTGACCGGCGGGCAGGTCCTCGCACAGCACCACGAACTCGTCCCCGCCCAACCGGGAGACGGTGTCGCTCGGGCGGAAGCAACGGCGCAACCGGCGGCCCACCTCGATCAGCACCTCGTCGCCGGCGTCATGACCGAAGGTGTCATTGACCGCCTTGAACCGGTTGAGGTCGCAGAAGAAGACGACCGGCGGCTGCGCGCCCCGAACCATCCGCTGCAGGGCATGGTCGATCCGGTCGGTCACCACCCGACGGTTGGCCAAGCCGGTCAGCGCGTCGTGTGAGGCGGCGTGATCGGCGGCGCTGAGCAGATCCAGCAACTTGTCGTGCTGACGACGCAACTCGAACTGACATTCGACCTGGCGGGCCAGGTCGGCCAGGGCGGTCCGCTGATCGGCACTGAGACCGCGTACCCGCGAGTCGGTGACGCACAGCGTGCCGAGCATGAAACCGTCCTGGTCGCGCAGCGGAATCCCGCAGTACAGGCGGATCTGGTCGATGTCGCCGGTGACGAATGGGCTGTCTTTGAAGCGTGGATCCGCACTGGCATCGGTCACGTAGATGCCCTCGCCGTCGGCCACCACGTGTTGGCACAACGAATCCTCGCGGGCGAACTCGCCACGCTCGGCGCCGCAGGCCGCGGCCTGCCACTGCCGGTCGCTGTCGATCAGGTTGATGAAGCTCGTCGGCGTATCGGCCACGTGCGCCGCCAGCCGGGTCAGGCTGTCCAGGTCCGGCGACGGTGGCTGGTCCAGCACACCGAGCCGATGGAGCGCGGCAACCCGTTCGGCCTCGTCCACGGGCAGCGAAGCTCTCACGCCGAGCCCTTCTCTGAAGTCATGGCCGCAGCCATCGTGTACTTGACCATCGACGAAGCATCTAGCCGGTTTAGGCCGGTTGGGCCACAACTTCGTCACGCAGCCGGATCGAACCGACGCTCAAGCGCCGGCCAGGTAGCTACTCGCCGCATCCGCCAAGTCGCAGACAGCCGCCCAGCGGTCCCGCTCGGCCGCGATCAGCTCGAGTTCCCAGACGCAGCCGATGGCTCCGGCACGGTGTGGTGTGAGCCGCGTCGGAGCGTCGAGCGGTGCCGTCCAGTAGCGCTGGAACAGGTCGACGCCACGGCAGCTATGCGCGAGCACGAAGAAGGCTGGATGGGCGCGGCGTGCACGATCATGAATCCGGCACGGCCTGGAACGTCTGCGGCGAGTCCGCCACCCTTCACAACGGCTTTCCGAGCGCAACCCGCGCAATCAGGGGGCCAGAGAGCTCGGGTCGGACGGGACGTCGACCGCGAACCTCTGCAGCACGTCCAGCGGCACGATGCTGAGCACGGCCTCATTCGTCGCGGCCAGCACCACCGGGGCGGCTCGGCCGTCGTCGTAGGCCCGGGCCCAGTTCACGGCGGTGACGCACCAGCGATCCCCCGGAACCAGACCGGCGAAGCTGTACAACGGCATCGGGGTGATCAGGTCGTTGCCGATGCTGCGTTGATGCTCCAGAAACTCCGTGGTGACGACGGCGCAGATGGTGTGGCTGCCGAGGTCCTCCGGCCCGGTGTTGCAGCAGCCGTCCCGGTAGAACCCGGTCATCGGATCGAGGCCGCAGAGCTCGAGTTCGCCGCCGAGCACGTTGCGTTCCGGGGCGCGTTCGGCTTCGGTCATGGCGTGCCACCGTGGGTCATAGGCCCAGCATCGCAAACAATCCCCGCCGGGACTGCATTGTGCGGCCCGAACTGGGGTTGTCTGGGCCTGAATAACCCCAGTTCG
>CAZZZW010000311.1:0-5369 GCA_964658795.1 Phormidium nigroviride PCC 7112 | reverse complement strand
GACCTACTCGATGTATCCGGAGTACGCCCGCAACACCCACACCGAGTGGGTCACCGGGCGCCGCCATCGCGACTTCAGCCTGGATCTGTCCGTGGCCGCCCAGCTGATCGCCGGCCACCAACCGTCGGTGGTCTTTCTGGCCTCGCCCAACAACCCGACCGGGACCGCGCTCGGACTGGACGAGATCCGGACCGTGCTCGAGCTCGCCCCGGGGATGGTGATCGTGGATGAGGCTTACGGCGAGTTCCGCCGGGCCGGGGTGCCCAGCGCCGCCGAACTGCTGGCCGATCACCCACGCCTGGTCGTCACCCGCACGATGAGCAAGGCGTTCGCGCTGGCCGGTGGTCGCCTCGGCTATCTGGCCGCGAGTCCGGCGGTGGTCGAGGCGGTGCAGATCGTCCGGCTGCCTTATCACCTGTCCGCGGTCAGCCAGGCCACCGCTCGGGCGGCCCTGGCCAACGCCGAGGAACTGCTCGGCCAGGTGGGGGCGATCCGGATCGAACGCGACGCCCTGGTCGACTGGTTGCGCGAGCGCGGTTTCCAGGTGGCCGACTCCGACGCCAACTTCGTGTTGTTCGGCACGTTCACCGACCGGCACGCGGTGTGGCAATCTCTGCTGGAGCACGGCGTGCTGATCCGCGAGACCGGCCCGGACGGCTGGCTCCGGGTGTCGGTGGGTACACCGCAAGAGATGCAGCGATTCAAGTCCGCACTGGACGACACGGCAGGAGAGCGAACGTGAGTCGGACCGGACGCGTCGAACGGCAGACGTCTGAGACCAAGGTGCTGGTCGAGATCGACCTGGACGGGCACGGCATCACCGATGTCGCGACCGGGGTCGGCTTCTTCGACCACATGCTCACATCCTTCGGCAAACATGGGCTGTTCGACCTCACCGTGGCCGTCGAGGGTGACCTGCACATCGACTCGCACCACTCGGTCGAGGACGCTGCCATCGCGCTCGGCCAGGCCTTCGCCGAGGCGGCCGGGGACAAGGCCGGCGTCCGCCGGTTCGGGGACGCGGTGATCCCGATGGACGAGGCCCTGGCCTCGGCCGCGGTCGACCTCTCCGGCCGTCCGTACCTGGTGCACAACGAGCCCGACGGAGCCCCGCATTACCTGCTCGGCACCGAGACCGCCTACGCCACCACGCTGACCCGGCACGTGTTCGAGTCCTTCACCTATCACGCCAAGGTGGCGCTGCACGTGAACGTGCAGGCCGGCCGGGACTGGCACCACATCACCGAGGCCCAGTACAAGGCGGTCGCGCGGGCGTTGCGGGCAGCCTGCGAGCTCGATCCCCGCCAGCCCGATGCGATCCCGTCGACCAAGGGTGTGCTGTAGCCGGTGTCGGCAGTGGTCGTGCTCGACTACGGGTCGGGCAACGTGCGGTCGGCTGTGCGCGCACTGGAACGGGCCGGGGCTGATGTCGAGCTGACCGCCGATCCGGCCAGGGCGGTCGCGGCCGATGGCCTGGTGGTGCCCGGCGTCGGTGCCTTTGCCGCCGTCATGGCCGGCCTGGAATCGGTGTCGGCGCGCGACATTCTCGAGCAACGCCGCTCGGCGGGACGCCCGACGCTGGGGATCTGCGTCGGCATGCAGGTGCTGTTCACCGAAGGCGTCGAGCACGGCGTCCGGACCCGGGGCCTGGCTGCCCTGCCCGGTGTGGTCGAGCACCTGGACGCGCCGGTGGTGCCCCACATGGGCTGGAATACTGTTGCTCCGCCGAAGGATTCTCGGTTGTTCGCTGGCGTCGCCGACGCCCGGTTCTACTTCGTGCACTCCTACGGCGTTCGTCCCGAGCCGGTCGAGGGTTTCGGGGTGACGACCTGCGAACACGGCGCACCCTTCATCGCCGCGGTCGAATCGGATCAGCTGTCGGCGACCCAGTTCCATCCGGAGAAGTCCGGTGAAGCCGGCCTGCGACTGTTGCGCAACTGGCTCGATCAGCTGTCGGGTGGTCGGTGAGCAAGCAACGGGCGCAGCGTCGCGCCGAACGTGAATTGCTCGCCGAACAAAGGCGGAACGAGCAATTGATCGCACAGCAGAAGGCGGCGGCGAAGGCGCGGCGGCGAGCCCGGTTCGGCTGGTTGGCCCGCCGTCACCCGAAGGCGGCCGTCGACGCCCGCGTCCGGGAACGCCGGGCGGTGATCGGTTCGGCGGTGTTGGTGGTCGTGGTGCTGACCTGGGTGGTCAGCCGGTCGGTCGGGCTGACCATCGGCGTGCTGATCGTGGCCGCGGTGGCGACACCGGCCCTGGTGACCATGATGTCGGACAAACGGAGATGAGAATGTCCTTGCAATTGCTGCCTGCTGTCGACGTGGCCGACGGTGCCGCCGTCCGCCTGGTGCAGGGTGCGGCCGGTACCGAGACCTCGTACGGCAGCCCGGTCGAGGCCGCCCTGGCCTGGCAGCAGGGCGGGGCCGACTGGATCCACCTGGTCGATCTGGACGCGGCCTTCGGCCGGGGTGACAACCGCGAACTGCTGGCCGAGGTCATCGGACGCCTGGATGTACAGGTCGAACTGTCCGGCGGCATCCGCGACGACGATTCGCTGGCCGCGGCGCTGAAGACCGGTTGCCGCCGGGTCAATCTCGGAACCGCCGCGCTGGAGCAGCCGGATTGGGTTCGGGGTGCCATCGCGAAGTACGGCGACCGGATCGCAGTCGGGCTGGACGTCCGGGGCACCACCCTGGCCGCCCGGGGGTGGACGTCGGAGGGCGGCGATCTGTACGAGACCCTGGCCCGGCTCGACGCCGATGGCTGTGCCCGGTACGTCGTGACCGATGTGCACCGTGACGGCACCCTGACCGGGCCGAACACCGAGCTGCTGCGCACCGTGTGCGCCGCCACCGATCGGCCCGTGGTCGCCTCCGGTGGGGTGTCGTCGCTGGCCGACCTGCGGGTGTTGGCCGGTCTGACCGATCTCGGGGTCGAGGGTGTCATCGTCGGAAAGGCGTTGTATGCCGGGGCATTCACCATCGAAGAAGCGGTGGCGGCGGTGGCGGGTGAGTGAGCATCTCAGCGACGAGCGAGCGAGCACGGCGATGAGCGATCGCGCAGAGAGTGATCGACAATGACCCTGGCCGTGCGGGTGATTCCGTGCCTGGACGTGGACGCCGGCCGGGTGGTCAAGGGCGTCAACTTCACCGGCCTGCGGGACGCCGGTGACCCGGTCGAACTGGCGGCCAAGTACGACGCCGAAGGGGCCGATGAACTGACCTTCCTCGACATCACCGCCTCGTCAGCCGGCCGGGAGACCACGTACGACGTGGTCCGGCGGACCGCCGAGCAGGTGTTCATCCCGCTGACGGTCGGCGGCGGTGTGCGGTCGGTGGCCGACGTCGATGCGTTGCTGCGGGCCGGGGCGGACAAGGTCGGCGTCAACACCGCGGCCATCGGACGCCCCGAGTTGATCAGGGAGATCGCGGACCGGTTCGGCTCGCAGGTGCTGGTGCTGTCGGTGGATGCCCGGCGGCTGTTGGACGCCGGCCCCGGGGTTTCCCGGTTCGAGGTGACGACCCACGGGGGCCGGCAGGGCACCGGGATCGACGCGGTGCGCTGGGCGGCCGAGGCGGCCGAGTTGGGGGTGGGTGAGATCCTGCTCAACTCGATGGACGCCGACGGCACCCAGGCCGGATTCGATCTGGAGCTGATCGGGCAGGTCCGAGCCGCGGTGTCGGTACCGGTGATCGCCAGCGGCGGCGCGGGCCGGGTGGCCGACTTCCCGCCCGCGGTCGCGGCCGGGGCCGACGCGGTGCTGGCGGCCAGCGTCTTCCACTTCGGTGCCATGACGATCGGCGAGGTCAAGGCCGGCCTGGCCGCCGAGGGAATCCCGGTGCGGTGATGCTGATCCAGTACGTGCGTTTCGAATTGCCCGATGAGCACCGGGCCCGGTCGTTCGACGCGCTGACCGCAGCCGCCGCGCCGCTGATTCGGGACCGTGAGCCGGGCACCCTGACCTACCGGACGTACACGGTCGAGGGCGAGCCGCTGGTCCGGGTGTTCTACGAGGAGTACGCCGACTTCGACGCGCACGCCGAGCACGAACGTCAACCGCACACGGCCGAGTTCCTGGCCGGCATCCGAGCCCTGATCAGTCGCGTCGAGGTTCAGCTACTGAGCGAGACCTGACGTCGTACGGCTAGGGTTGGCCGGTGCCGTCGGACGAGTCGTGAGGGATCGATCGAGCTCGGGTGCGGACCGCACCGGCCGCGTCGTCAACGAGATTCACGAGTCGGTATCGGGTGATCCCGACTTCCGTGGACTCTGGATCGGCCAGTCGGTCAGTCAGTTCGGCTCGGCGGTCGGCGGCACCGCGTTGCCGCTCGTCGCACTGGACGTGCTGCAGGCATCGACGATCGAAGTCAGCCTGCTGGCCACGCTGACCGCGGTCACCTCCCTGGCCACCGCGCTGCCGATCGGCCGGTGGATCGAGTTCCATCGCAAGCGACCGGCCATGGTGGCGGCCGACGGGCTGCGCTTCGCCGCCCTGCTCAGCGTGCCGATCGCCTATGCCGGGCACGGGCTCAGCTTCGTCCAGCTCTGCGTGGTCGCCGTCGTCAACGGGTTCGGCCAGTTGCTCTTCCTGGCCGCCGCGCAGGCCAACCTGGTCGACCTGGTGTCCCGGCCGAAGTTGGTGGATGCCAACGGGCGGCTGCTGGCATCGACCTGGCTCAGCCTGTCGGTGGGACCGTCGCTGGCCGGTGTCCTGGTCACTGCACTGACCGCAGTCGGCACCATGCTCGTCGACGCGCTGTCCTACCTGGCCAGCGCGGCGGCCGTGCTGGCCATCCGTCGACCGGAATCGCCGCCGCCGAGGCGAACGGGTGAAGAGTCGGTGCGGACCGAACTGCTGTCCGGGGCCGCGTTCCTGTTCAGCCGGCCGGACCTGCGTCGGCTGCTGTTCGGCTGGATCGGCTACGCCGGCTGCATGGCCACGATGGCCCCGTTGGCCAGTGTGTTCTATTGGCGGGTGCTGCACTTCTCGGCCGTGCAGTTCGGACTGATCATGGGTCTGCCGTCACTGGCCGGTTTCGTCGGTTCCCGGCTGACCCGCCGCGCGATCGCCCGCTTCGGGGCCGTTCCGACGATCAGGTGGGCCGGGCTGCTGCGGGTGCTGGGGCTGCTCGCCATCCCGTTGGCCGGGCGGGGCTGGCCCGGGGTGCTGGTCTGCGGCGCCGGCTTCGCGATCCCCAACAGCGAGGCGCGGATCCTGGGGCTGGCCAACCAGACCAACAAGATCGACGACAACGTGACGCTGAACTCCAACCTGGCGTTCAGCTTCGGCCAGGACGCGATCGGCGCCATCCAGCACGAGATCACCGAAGGCGTGTTCGGGCGGACCTCCGGCCTGGGCCTCACGGGCG
>CAZZZW010000310.1:0-5371 GCA_964658795.1 Phormidium nigroviride PCC 7112 | reverse complement strand
CAAGACCGCTGAGCCGGGGGATGACCACGGCGGCCTGCGGCCGTCCAAGACCGCCGAGCCCGGTGACGACAACGGCGGCCAGCGCGGCTCAGGCACCATCAAGGCCACCACCTCGGCCGCGCCGAGCGCCCAGTCGGCCGATGACCACGGTGGTCGTAGCGGCGGCGCCCAGCACGGTGGCGGCACCGACGACGGACCGGGCCACCACTGACCACCGGACCTGACCAGCTGAGCCCGGCTTCGCCATCCCCGACGGAGCCGGGTCTCGGCGCGCCCGGTTGGCAGACGCTGATCGAGCGCCAGCCGGTCGCGGTGGCCGATCCGCTACGGATCCGCCGGCTGGCCATCCAACTCGCCGCGATCGCGCTGGCCCTGGCCGTCCTGGTCGCTCTCGGCGGCGCGGTGCTCAGCCGGCGGATCGCGGAGAACCAGTCGGTGCACGAGGTCGCGCGGACGGCCGACCTGCTCGCCGACAGCGTCGTCCAGCCGGAGCTGACCGACCCGATGGCCACCAGTCCTGCCGCGGCAGCCGAGCTCGGCCCGGTACTGACCCAGCGAGTGCTGTCGGAGTCCCTCGTCCGGGTCAAACTGTGGACGCCGGACGGACTGGTGCTGTACTCCGACGAGCCGCGGCTGATCGGGCAACGATTCGCCCTCGATGCCGACGCCCAGGAATCGTTGAGCACCCCGCAGACCCAGGCTGAGGTGTCCGAACTCTCCCGGCCCGAGAACGTCTACGAACGCCGCCAGGGCCGATTGCTCGAGGTATATCGCCCGGTGTGGACGCCGGACGGGCACGAACTGCTGTTCGAGAGTTACTTCCGCTACGGCCTGGTCAGCGACCGGACCAGCCAGTTGTGGCGTGGTTTCCTGGGCATCACCGTCAGCGCGGTGGCGATGCTGTTCGTCCTGCTGATCCCGCTGGTGGCCGCGTTGTGGACCCGGGCCCGCCGGGCGGCCCGTGCGCAGGAGGCCTCCACCCGCCGTGCCCTGCTGGCCTCGGAGCAGGAACGGCGCCGGATCGCCGCCGGACTGCACGACGGGCCGGTGCAGGAACTGGCCGCGGCGTCGTTCTCCCTGACCGGCGCGGCGGCCGAAGCCCGCAACCGGGGTCAGACCGAACTGGCCCAGGCCCTGACCAGCGCCGCCGAAACCGTCCGAGCCGGTCAGGTCAGAATGCGCACCGTGTCGGTCGAGCTGTATCCGCCCAGCCTGCACGACGAGGGGTTGGCGGCGGCCCTGGCCGACCTCGCGGCGGGCTTCGGTGAACGCGGGCTGCCGGTCACGCTCGAGATCGCGGCCGGCGCCGTCGACGGGCTGACCGAGGAGCAGCAACAGGGCGTGTTCCGGATCGTCCGCGAGCTGCTGCAGAACGCGGCCAAGCATGCCGACGCGACTGCGGCCGGCGTCCGGCTGGAACCGTCCGGCGGGCTGATCGTGACCGACGACGGCACCGGATTCCGTTACCACGGCCTGGCGGATAACCACCTCGGTCTGGCCCTGGTCACCGACCTGTGCCGTCAGCTCGGCGCCGGCCTGGAACTGCGGTCCGCTCCCGATGCGGGCACGGATTGGCGAATCACCTTATGAACCAAGCTATTCGGGTCCTGATCGTGGACGACCACCGGCTGGTCCGGGCCGGCCTGCGGTTGTTGCTGAGCGCGACCGGCGACGTCGAGGTGGTCGGTGAGGCGGCCGACGGCGCGACCGCGATCGCGCAGGTCGACGAGCTCCGGCCCGACGTCGTGCTGATGGATCTGTCCATGCCGGGGATGGACGGGATCGCCGCCACCCGGGCGGTGGCCGACCGGACCAGGGTGCTGGTGCTGACCTCGTTCACCGAGCGGGCCAAGGTGCTGGACGCGGTGGCGGCCGGGGCCGTCGGGTACGCGCTGAAGGATTCCGAGCCCGAGCAATTGCTGGCCTCGGTCCGATCCGCCTCGGCCGGTCAGCATCCGATCGATCCCCGCATCGCCGGCGCGCTCCTGCCCGACGCGGCCGCGTCGGCCCCGGTGCTCAGCGCTCGGGAGCGGCAGGTGCTCGAGCTGGCCACCCAGGGCCTGGCCAACAAACAGATCGGGCGCACCCTGGGCATTTCCGAACGGACCGTCAAGGCCCATTTCAGCAGCATCTTCCGGGCGATCGGGGTGTCGGACCGGACCTCGGCCGCGCTGTGGGCCCGAGAAAACCTGTAACGCTCTGAGGCTGCGGGGCCAGTGCCGGGCCCGCCCTCGGCCCGGCCGATACTTGCCCTTGCCCCGGGGTAAGGCCCTAGCGTTCTGATCCGTGGACGACGACCGGCTGCTCAGTATCGGGCAACTCGCTCGGCTGTCCGGGTTGACGGCCAAGGCGTTACGCCACTACGACCGGGTCGGACTGCTCACGCCGGCCGAGGTGGATCCGGACACCGGCTTCCGGTTCTACGACCGCGACCAGGTCCCGATCGCCCGTCGGATCGCCCGGTTGCGGGCCGTCGATCTGCCGCTGGACGGGGTCCGGTCGTATCTGGCCGGTGACACCGATGTCCTGCTGCGACATCGAAGCCGCCTGGAAAGCCGGACGCCCGGATCGGCGGCGACCTGCACGAACTGCAGCACCTCATCACCGACGGAATGGACCGACCGATGACCACTGACGAAACGATGGATTCCGATGGCCAACGCCGACTGGCCGCGACCCTGTTCAACGCAACTTGGACGTTGATGGAGCAGGAGGACCGGACGGTCCACGACGACGACCTGATGATCCACACCGCGCACGCCTCGGCCTACCACTGGCGTCAGGTCGGGACGGCGGCCAACTTCGCCCGCAGTGAATGGCAATGTTCGCGGGTCTATGCGCTGCTGCGTCGGGCCGAACCGAGCCGGCATCACGCCCAGCGGGTGCTCGAGCTTTGCCTCGAGAACGGCATCGGCGATTGGGATCTGGCTTTCGCCTACGAGGCATTGGCCCGGGCGCACGCGGTGGCCGGCGATGCCGAGGCGGCTCGCATGTGGACCGAACGAGCGCTGGCGGCCCTCGACGACGTGGCTGAGGAACAGGACCGGGCCCTGGTGGTCAGTGACCTGGAGACGATCCCCGGTCAGCCCCGGTTCTGGTGAGCACGGTCAGCGGGGGACGACGGCGAGGACCCGGCCGGTGTGGGTGAACTGCAGCCGCAGACCGCCGTCGTGGGCCAGCCGGCCGGCCACCGCCAGCATGACCAGGCCGGGGACCAGACCGGCCAGCAGCAGGCCGAAGCGCGGACCCAGGTGCTGGTCGATGGCACCGAGCAGTGGCCCGCCGATGGCACCGCTGCCGATGAAGACCAGCAAGTACAAGCCCATCACCCGGCCGCGCAGGGCGTCGTCGGCGGCCAGCTGGACCGTGGAGTTGGCCGAGGTGATGAACAGCAGCGTGGCCGCTCCGACACTGACCAGCAACAGCAGGCACGGCCACTGCGAGCTGAACGCGGAGGCCGCGATCAGGGCTGCGCAGGCCAGCGTGCCGATTCCGGCCAGGCCCCGCAGCCGGGTGCGGGAGCGGCGGGCCGACACCAACGCGCCGCCGATCGAACCCAAGGCCACCGCCGAGGTCAGCAGTCCGTAGCCGGCGGCCCCGGAGTGGAACTCCGAGCGCGCGTAGGCGGCCAGGGTCACCGGCAGGTTCGTACTGAACAGACCGAACACGCCGACCAGCACGATCGGCCAGCGAACCTCGGGATGCACCCGGGCGAACCGGAATCCATCTCGCATCCGAGCCGCCGAATCGATTCGCGATTGTCCTATGTATAAGGCAGATTCGTCGATCCGCAGCAGCGCGACGATAGCGGCCGTGTAGGAGATCGCATTGATGGCGAAGGAGTAACCAGCGCCGACGGCCCCGATCAGATAGCCACTGATGGCCGGACCGATCAGGGCGCCGAGCTGGAAGATGGAGGCGTTCAGGCTGATCGCATTGCGCAGCTGGTCCGGCCCGACCATCTCGTTCACGAACGCTTGCCGGGTCGGGTTGTCGATGGCCGTAACGCCGCCGAGGGCGAAGGCGATCAGGTATACCTGCCAAGCCTGAACTGAGTCCGACAGCACCAGGGCGGCCAAGGCGGCGGCCAGCAGCGACATCGCGATATTGGTCAGCAGCAACACCCGGCGTTTGTGGTAGCGGTCGGCAATGACGCCGCCGTACAGGCCGAGCAACAGGGTCGGCAGGAACTGCAATGCGGTCGTGATGCCGACTGCGGTGGCGCTGCCGGTGATGGTCAGCACCAGCCAGTCCTGGGCGATGCGCTGGACCCACGCCCCGGTGTTGGAGACCAGCTGGCCGGTGGCGAAGAGACGGTAGTTGCGAGCGGAAAAGGAGGCGAACGTGGCGGTGCGCAACGAAAAATCCAAACGGTGGGAAGTGAGCCAGCTCCATCATCGACCCGTCCCGGATCATTGTGAAGCGATATTGATGGGATTAGTGTTATTGCCATCATGAATGAATCCGCGAAGGGGCCTGGTCGCCGGGCAGTGCCGTCGACGTCCGCACCGGCGGCCACGACCGCAGCCCACTTCTACGATCCGGACCAGCTGCGTACCTTCCTGGCCGTCGCCCAGTCGCTGAGTTTCACCCAGGCCGCCAACCGACTTGGGCTACGCCAGCCGACGGTCAGTCAACAGATCCGGCGGTTGGAGGAGGCGGTCGGGCGAGAGTTGTTCGTGCGTGATACCCGCAGTGTTTCCCTTACCGCAGATGGGGAATCCATGGCCGGCTTCGCGCGCTCGATCCTGGCCGCGCACGAGCAGGCGGTCGGCTTCTTCACCGGTTCCGGGTTGTCCGGGCGGTTACGGCTCGGTGTCACCGACGATCTGGCGCTGACCCAGATCCCGCGCATCCTGCGAGAGTTCCGTCAGCTCTATCCCCGGATCGACCTCGAACTCATGGTGGCCCAGTCCAGCGTGTTGCAGCGCCGGGTCGAGTCGAACCACCTGGACCTGGCGTTCGTGAAGAACCTGGCCGGCCCGATCGCACCCCGCGGTTCGCTGGTCCGACGCGACCGGTTGGTCTGGGCGGGCATCGCCGGCACCCGGGTGCTGCCGGACGAGCCGGTTCGGCTCGTGGTCTATCAGGCGCCGAGCGAGAGCCGATCCGTCGCGGTGCAGGCCTTGGAGCAGGACAACCGGGCCTACCGGATCAGCTGCACGGTGCGCGGCGTCAACGGGGTGATCGCGGCCGTGCGGGCCGGCCTGGGCATTGCCGTGGTCGCCCGGACCCTGCTGCCCGGAGACTTCGTGGAACTGCCGGCCGCCGACGGCCTGCCCGAGCTGGGGGAGATGGACCTGGTGCTGCTGCGTAGCGCTCGGGCGGCCAGTGAGCCGGTCGAGGCGTTGACCCGGACCATCCTGGCCAG
>CAZZZW010000309.1:0-5390 GCA_964658795.1 Phormidium nigroviride PCC 7112 | reverse complement strand
GGCCTCGGGCGTGCTAGGCCTCAGGCGTGGCCGACACCGGAGCCGACCGGGTCTGCGGTCGTAGGCGTTTCCACAGCCACACCAGGGCGAGTCCGACCGGCACCAGGACGATCACGAAGGGCACCAGATAGCCGGCACCGGCGCCGAGCACCCGCACCGTGTTGAGCAGACCGTGCAGGCTTCCGACCACCGCCCGCCCGAAACCGGGGGGACCGGTGTGGGTCCTCGCGGCCACCGGCGGCAGTGTCGCTGACAGGTCAACGGTCAACGTGGCCAACGAGATCTGGTCGGACAGCGCGTTCTGCTGGGCCACGGTGGACTGCAGTTGTGACTGCCGGTCGGTGAGTTGGTTCTCCAGGCTGACCAGTTCGCTGATGCTGCCGGACTTGCTGAGGAAGTCCTGCAGCCGGGCCACGCTGATCCGCAGGGCCGCGACTCGGGCCCCGACATCGGCCCGGTCGGCGGTGACATCCTCGCCGTGGTCGGTCCGGCTGTTCTCGTGGCCGTAGCCGGCCACCTTGTCCAGCAGGCTCTCGAGACGCCCGGCCGGCACCCGCAACACCAGGTTGGCGTGCCGATTGGGGCCGTCGGTGCTCCGGTCGTCAGCGTCCGCGCGACCGCCGTCGACGATGGTGGCCGCGACCGCCGCGTCCGCAGCCTGATCGACGTTTCCGACGGTCACGTCCAGCGTTGCCGTCCGGACGATGTCCCGTGTTTGCAAGGGGGTTACCGACGACTTCGCCGAGCCGCCGCCGCTGGCCGCGCTGTAGGCCGTGCCCGCGGCGGGCGCCTTGCGCGCCTGCTCGCTGGCCACACCGGCATTGGCCACCGCGGAGCTCGACTTCGCGGCCCCGCCACCGCAGCCGGCCAGTATCAACAGGCCGATCGGAATCACGAACCAGATTCGCTTCATCGCATCCTCATCCCGCTACGACGTCCGTATGTGGTCAGGTCGCAGCGAGGATGCGCTGAGCCGCCGATGAGATTGCCGCCGTTATCGAGCCGTTGTGATCCCGGCACCGGGACGGTCGCGGTGCACCTGCCGGCGTGGGTTGCGTCCGGTCAGCCGAGCAGTCCCTTGAGGTAGGCCGCCTGTCCGACGTGTTGCCAATCATCGCCGAGCACGCTGACCAGCCGCGCGCCCAAGGTCACCGGCGGGTCCCAGCGCTCGTCCACCACCCGTCCCAGTTCTGTCTCGGTCAGGCCGGCCACGAAGTCGGTGGTCCGCTGGCAGACCGCGTCGGAATAGCCGAGCAACAGCTCCGGCGCGGTGATCACCACGGCTGCGACCTGTTCCGGACTGTGCCCGTAGCCGGTGTCGTCGGCGTCGAAGGGCAGGCCGAGCCGATCGTGCCAGCCCTGCGCGGTCCAGATCTGTTCGGAGTCGGCGGCGTCGGCCACGTGGTCGTCCTGGATCCGCAGCAGGTGCCAGATCAGCCAACCGATGCTGTTGGCGTCCGGGTTGGGCTGGTATTGCAGGTCCTCGGTGCTCAATCCGGTGACGACGGTGGTCACCAGTTGTTGGATTCGTCCGAATGCGTCGGTCAACAGGTCGGCTGCGCTGGTCGTCTCGGGCATGGGTCCATTCTGCCCGGACCTCGCTCAGCCGAAACCTGCGCCGGGCGGTATCCGAACTCTTCAGGCAAGCGCTCATCGCGGGCTCCGCTCCGCTCCGCCGCTAAGCTTCCCGCATGAGCCCTGCAGCTTCAGTCAACGCCGACAGCCCGCTGCTGCGCCGGATTCGCGAGTCGGTCATCGGTGATGACCTGGTGATGCCCGGCCCGTACGGACCCCGTCGGATCACCTATGCCGACTACACCGCATCGGGTCGGGCATTGAGTTTCATCGAGGAGTTCATCACCGACGAGGTGCTGCCTCGGTACGCCAATACCCATACCGAATCGAGTGGAACCGGGCTGCAGACCACCCGGCTGCGCGAGGACGCCCGCGCGGTCATCTCCGAATCGGTCGGTGGCGACAGTGAAACCGCGGTCATCTTCGCCGGCTCGGGCTGCACCGCTGCGATCGACAAACTGATCGGCGTGCTGGGGCTGCGGATCCCGGCCGGGCTCGACGACGAATATCACCTGAGCGCCCAGATCCCGCCCGAACGCCGTCCGGTGGTGTTCATCGGCCCGTACGAGCACCACTCCAACGAGTTGCCCTGGCGAGAATCCATCGCCGATGTCGTGCTGATCTCCCAGGATTGCGATGGTCACATCGACATCGACGAGCTCACGGCGCAGCTGCTCGCCCACGCCGACCGGCCGCTGAAGATCGGCTCGTTCTCGGCCGCGTCGAACGTCACCGGCATCGTCAGCAACACCGCGCGGGTCTCGCGGTTGCTGCATGAGCACGGCGCGTTGTCGTTCTGGGACTTCGCCGCCGCCGCCCCGTACGTGGACGTGGACATGTACCCCGGCGGGTCCTACCTGGATGCGATCTTCCTCAGTCCGCACAAGTTCATCGGCGGCCCGAGCACGCCCGGGGTGCTGGTGGCCCGGCGGGAGCTGCTGACCAACCGGGTGCCGGCGGTGCCCGGAGGTGGCACGGTGGCCTACGTCAATCCGTCCGAACATCGCTACCTGGCCGATCCCGAGCAGCGGGAGGAGGGTGGCACCCCGGCCATCGTGGAGTCGATCCGCGCCGGCTTGGTCTTCCAGCTGAAACGGGCCGTCGGCATCGAGACGATCCGGGCTCGGGAGGAACAGTTCCTGGCGCGGGCGGTCACCGCGTGGAAGGACGAAGCGGGCCTGGAAATCCTGGGCAATCTCGACGCCGAGCGGCTGTCCATCGTCTCCTTCGTGGTCAAGTCCCCCTCCGGTCGCTACCTGCACCACAACTTCGTGGTCGCGCTGCTCAACGACCTGTTCGGCATCCAGTCCCGCGGTGGCTGCTCCTGCGCCGGTCCGTACGGGCACCGCCTGCTCGGCATCGACCTCGACCGCAGCCGGGAGTTCGAACGTGAGATCACCGGTGGTTGCGAGGGAATCAAGCCCGGCTGGGTCCGGGTGAACTTCAACTACTTCATCTCCGAAGCTGTCTTCGACTACGTCGTCGAAGCGGTCCGGATGGTCGCGCGCGACGGCTGGCGGCTGCTCGGGGACTACCGGTTCGAGCCGGCCACCGGTCTGTGGCGGCATCGGGTCGGCGCGGTCGAGCCCGGGCTGCGTCTGCGCGACCTGAGCTACGACGCCGACGGCCGGCTGACCTACCCGCACGACCAGCAGCGGGCCCCGGAATCGGCCCTGCAGCAGTATCTGTCCGAGGCCGCCGAACGATTCGCCGCCGCCGCACCGGCCGAATGTACAGGCGATCTGGGCCAATTCGTGTCCGACGACTTCGAACACCTGCGCTGGTTCGACCTGCCCAGCAGCTGTTTGGCCGGTTAGGTCCGGGCTGCGAAACAGGTAGCCGAGTCGGTTTGCAAGGATGCAGGGGTGACCTCCGCCGCCGATCATGTGACCCGCCTGCTCGAGCTCCGACGTACCGTCCTGCACGATCTGGACGCCGACGGGCGGATTCTGGTCGGCAACGACGAGACCGGTTCCAGTCAGCTGTACGAGATCAGCCCGGACGGCGAGTGGCGGCAGCTGACCGATCTGGGTGAGCCGTGCTCCGGGCGCTACCTGCCCGGTTCGCGTCAGGTGGTCGTCTCGGCCGACACCGGTGGCACCGAACGGGCGCAGCTCTCACTACTCGACCTGACCGGCGACGGGCTGGCCGTGCTCAGTCCGCTCGTGCACGATCCGGCCTATATCCACAACCTGTTGGACGTCGGTGAGGACCGCGTCGTGTACAGCACCAACCGACGCGACGGCGTCGAGTTCGATGTCCTAGAGCGCACCGTCAGCACCGGCGCCGAACGAGTTCTCTTCGATCAGGGCGGCAGTTTCAGCCAGGCGCTGGCCTCGCCGGACGGCAACTGGGTACTGCTGTCGCGGATGACGCTGCTGCCGGCTTCGAGTGAGTTGCTGCTGGTCGACACCCATACCGGCGCGGTCCGCTCGATCACCGATCCGAGGGTGCCCGGAGCCTGGGAGAATCCGGCCTGGCTGTCGGACTCGTCCGGCCTGCTGGCCTCGTCGGACTCGGCCACCGATCTGGTCGCGCTGTACCGCTTCGACCTCGCCGAGCTCACCTGGTCGGAATATCGCGCCGACGACGGGGTGAACGTCTACGCGTGGCCCTCGCCGGACGGTCGGCAACTGGCGGTCGTGCACACCCGGGACGGCTTTGACACCCTGACCGTGGTCGGCCCGGACGGTGAGCAAGCGGTGGAACTGCCGGGTGACGGCGTGCTGACCAGCCGCACCGACCTGGTCTGGAGCCCGGACTCCAGTGCGCTCGGGCTGACCTTCAGCTCGCCGATCCAGCCCCCGGAGGCCTACACCTGGCAGGTTGGTGACCGGACCCTGACCAGGCGGAGCACTACCAACCCGGCCGAGGCGACGGCCGGCCTGGTGCCGTTCCGGTCGCAGCTGGCGCCGGCCGCGGACGGTGAGCAGATCCCGCTTTACCTTATGCAGCCGAGCGATCCGTCGGGCTCGGTGGTCTTCATCATCCACGGTGGCCCGGAGGCCGCACAGGTGCCGACCTGGGCGCCGATGGCCGCGGCGCTGGCCCTGGGCGGCCACACCGTGGTGCTGCCCAACGTCCGGGGCTCGGCCGGTTACGGGCGCCGCTGGGTGTCGCTCGACGATGTCGAGAAGCGACTGGACTCGGTGAGGGACC
Organism: Phormidium nigroviride PCC 7112; assembly: GCA_964658795.1. Classification (GTDB taxonomy): domain Bacteria; phylum Actinomycetota; class Actinomycetes; order Mycobacteriales; family Jatrophihabitantaceae; genus Jatrophihabitans_A. The sequence goes on along the minus strand of CAZZZW010000309.1, from coordinate 656 downwards.
TGGTCGCAATCCGGGATTGGCTGCCGACGATCGGCCTCGGCCAGGACCGGATCGCCCTGTACGGCGGGTCCTACGGCGGCTACATGGTGCTGGCCGGGCTGGCCTTCCACCCCGGCCTGTGGGCCGCCGGGGTCGACATCGTCGGTGTGTCGTCACTGGTGACGTTCCTGCAGAACACCTCGGCCTACCGGCGGGCCTATCGGGAGCGGGAGTACGGCCGGCTGGTCGAGGATCGCGAGTTCCTCGACTCGGCCTCACCGTTCAATTTCATCGACCGGATCGACGTGCCACTGTTCGTCATCCACGGCGCCAACGATCCGCGGGTGCCGCTGTCCGAGGCCGAGCAGGTCGTGTCCGCGGTGCGGGCGGCTGGGCAGGAGGTCGAGTTCCTGGTCTACGACGACGAGGGACATGGTCTGGCCAAGCGGGCCAACCAGCTGGACGCCTATCCGAAGGCACTGGCGTTTCTCGATCGCGTGCTGAGCTGAGGCGTTACGGGCTGACCTACCCGTTCCCCTTTCGAACACAGGCGATCGCCACCGGGTAACTTCGCCGGACTCGTTCGTGATGCTGCCGCCGTCGGGCTTCGCCCGGTCGGCGTAATGCGCGCAGAGCAATCTCGCCCACTCTGGCGGAGCGGCGAAGCGGCGCAGCGG
>CAZZZW010000308.1:0-5395 GCA_964658795.1 Phormidium nigroviride PCC 7112 | reverse complement strand
CCTCCGCAACCGGGTGCACGCCGTCATCTACGCCTACGAAACCGGCATGATCCCGCGAGCCCACGGATGACCCCGGAGCAGGCTCGGACGCCGACCTAGTACATCGTCAGCCCGCGACGCCTGACGTACCAGGTCGCGAACCAGGTCCCGGCGCCCCAGATGAGCAAGCCGTACAGGGTGTAGGAAATGCCGCGGACGTCGGCCCCGCGCCACTCGTGCGGTAGCAGGTGAAAGGCCACCAGCGGCGCATCCCCGACCGGATCGACCAGGTACAGCAGGGCATACGGGACGGCCAGGTGGACCAGCCACGAGATCGTGCGCCGCCAATTGCGCCGTTCGACCCAGCGCTGCCAGATCGACCGGATCGCGACCGGGAACACCACCGACACCACATTGCCGGCCCCGAGCCAGGCGAACATCGGCAGCGCGACGCCGGGCAACGTCAGCGCCAGCCGATAGGGATGCTCACTGTGCACGGTCAGCACCGCGGTGGCGGCAAGCGTCGGCAGGCCGACGATCACCAGCAGCGCGCAGTTCTTGGTCAGCAGCAACCGGGTGACCGAGACGCCCCGGTCCAGGCTGGCCCGGACCCGGCGGGCATCCAGTCCGAGCACGTTGGTGGTGGTCACGTCGGCCAGGATGAACACCGCGAAGTAGGTGCCGACCAGGATCACGGCATCCTGGTGCCGGCCGTGGGTCAGCGGTACCCAGATCAACCACAGGAACGACAGACCGAGATTGAGAAAGACGCCGGCCAGCCAGTTGCACGGCCAGCGGAAGGACCAGCGCACCTCAGCGATGACCCGCCGGGCGACATTGCCTTCCAGCACTGCCGGGTCGCCGACGGTCTGCTCCAACGGAGTGACCGGACGGGACATAGGCCCATTCTGGCAGCGAATTGTTCGAAGCAGTTTCGAACGCGGCCCGGATTCAGCTGTGGGTGTGGTGGGCAGGCCGTCGTGGTCGATGTCGTCGATCGCGTCCTGGGCCACCTGGGAGCAACACCGGGTCGGCGGTTCTCCTTCCCGGCTATCGGTTACCGCCCGGGATCGATCGAGTCGACGTGCACTCCGAGCCGGTCCGCCTCGAACCGGACCTCGGTCAGATCCGCGACCTCGTGGGCGGTGCCGTCCAGGCTCTCGGCCGAGCTGAGCACGCCCAGCACCGGGCAGCCGGCCGCCCGGCCGGCGGTGACACCGGCGGCCGAGTCCTCGACCACCAGACAGGTCTCGGGCGGGAAGCCCAGCCGTTGGGCGGCGAGCAGGAACGGGTCCGGCTCGGGTTTGCCCAGCGCGGTGTGCTCGGCCGGCACCAGGTGACGGGGCAGCGGCAGCCCGGCCGCCCGCAACCGCGCCACCGCCAGTCCCTGGTCGGCCGAGGTGACGACGGCCCAGCGGGCGGTCGGCAGCCCGTCCAGGGCGGCCAGCGCGCCCGGGATGGCCACGATGCCGGTGGTGTCCTCGGTCTGGCGGCGCAGCATCTGCGCGACGACCTCGTCCCGCTCCGACTCGGGGACGGCCGGCGCGACGTCGGCCAGCACCTGCCCGGCCGGAATGCCATGGATGAACGGCGCCACCCGGCTGTACGGGATGCCGAGCTCACCGACCGCCCATTGCCAGGTGGCGACCACACTCGCCCCGGAGTCGATCAGGGTGCCGTCCATGTCGAAGAGCACCGCATTGCCCGACCATCGCCAGCTGTTCATCGTCACCGGGCCAGTCTGCCGGAACTCGGCCAACCCTCAGTCAAGGCATGCTAGGTTCCGCCGACGGATCCGCCTTACCTCGATAATCACTGGGAAATGTCTGATGTTGCGCCGCTTGATCCTGGCCGCCACGACCACGGTCGTCCTCACCACGCTGGTCGTCACCACGTTCGTCGTCACCTCCGCCGTCGGCTCGGGTGTCGGCTCCGCCACCGCCCTGACCGACCGGGTCACGTCCGTGGGGCCACCGCCGGCCGACCCGTCGAACGTCCCAGACCGGCTGCACGCCGGCGAAGCCACCACCGCCGGGCTGCGATCGCCCTCCGGGCATTACCTGCTGATGCTCCGCCACGGCTTGGCCGACCTGGTCCAGCTCGGCATCGACAACACCTTGACGGCCGACGTCTGGAACACCCAGACCCCGCCCCGCCCGGCCAACGACCTGCGACTGTCCATGCAGACCGACGGCAACCTGGTGCTGTCGAGCCCGGCCGGCCCGCCGGTGTGGTCCACCCACACCAGCGGTACCGGCTCGAACAACACCCTCGTGCTGCAGGACGACGGCGACCTGGTCATCTACGACGGGGCGAACCAGGTGGTCTGGCAGACCCACACCGGGCCGGCCATCCTGGACCGGGGCAGCGTGCTGGCATCGGGCCGGCTGCTCACCTACACCCCGCCCGGCTATCTCGGCCGAACCCGTTTGATCATGCAGAGCAACGGTGATCTCGTCCTGTACTGGGGCGGACGGGCGGTCTGGACCAGCCATACGGACGTGCCGGGCTCGCGGCTGGTGCTGCTGCACAACGGCAACCTGGTGATCTACACGCCAGCCAACCGCGCGGTGTGGCAGTCCGGCACCAAGGGCATCCGGCCGGCCGGGCTCGAGGTCGGGGCCGCGCTCGGCCAGCTCCGGCCCGGCGTCTGGTACCCGTCCGATCGCGGCTACCTGCTGCTCTACGACACCAACGCCGATCAGAGGTGGATTCGCCCCGTAGGGTGAATGTATGAGCACGCCCGCACAACGCTATGCCGATTCCCGGCAGCGGGTGGCCTATCCGACGCTGACCGACTTCCGGTCCGGTTACAGCTTCGAGCTCGATGACTTCCAGTTGCGGGCCTGCGAGGCGGTCGAGGACGGCTACGGGGCGTTGGTGTGTGCGCCGACCGGATCCGGCAAGACCGTCGTCGGCGAGTTCGCGATCCATCTCGCCCTCAGCCTCGGCCAGAAGTGCTTCTACACAACGCCGATCAAGGCGCTGTCGAACCAGAAGTACAACGATCTGCTCGCCCGCTACGGCGCGGAGAAGATCGGTCTGCTGACCGGTGACAACGCGATCAACCCGCACGCCCCGGTGGTGGTGATGACCACCGAGGTACTGCGCAACATGCTCTACGTCGGCAGCGATGCGCTGACCGGCTTGGGCTACGTGGTGATGGATGAAGTGCATTACCTGGGCGACCGGTTCCGCGGCGCGGTGTGGGAAGAGGTCATCATCCACCTCCCCGATGCGGTCCGGCTGGTTTCGCTGTCGGCCACGGTGTCCAACGCCGAGGAGTTCGGCGACTGGCTGATCGAGGTGCGCGGTGACACCAAGGTGATCGTGCACGAGCAGCGTCCGGTGCCGTTGTGGCAGCACATGCTGGTCGACAAGCAGCTGTTCGACCTGTTCGGCGCCGACGACGGTTCGACCGAGGTCGATCGGGATCTGGTCCGGCACGTCCGCGACAAGATGCGGTTTCCGACGTTCCCGGAAGGCAAATCTCGCTACCAGCGCGGGCCACGCTGGCGGCCGCCGCATCGCCCGGACGTCATCGCGCGGCTGGATCGCGAGGGCCTGCTGCCGGTCATCACGTTCATCTTCTCCCGGGCCGGTTGTGACGCCGCGGTCCGGCAATGTGTCGACGCCAACCTGCGATTGACCGATGACGACGAGCGCGAGGAGATCCGGCAGCTGGTCGAGGCCCGCACCGCGGCGCTGTCACCGGAGGATCTGGACGTCCTGGGCTACTGGGACTTCCTCAACGGATTGCAGCGCGGGATCGCGGCCCACCATGCCGGTTTGATCCCTGTCTTCAAGGAGGTCGTCGAGGAGCTGTTCGTCCGCGGGTTGGTGCGGGCGGTGTTCGCCACCGAGACGTTGGCCCTGGGCATCAACATGCCGGCCCGGACCGTGCTGCTGGAACGGCTGGTCAAGTTCAACGGTGAGACCCACGCCGATCTGACCCCGGGGGAGTACACCCAGCTCACCGGACGGGCCGGCCGGCGGGGCATCGACATCGAGGGCCACGCGGTGGTGTTGTGGAGCCCGGAGGTGGATCCGGCCCGGGTCGCCGGCCTGGCCTCGACCCGCACCTACCCGCTGCGATCGAGCTTCCGGCCGTCCTACAACATGGCGGTCAACCTGGTCTCGCAGGTCGGGCGACAGACCGCACACGAGCTGCTGGAGTCCTCGTTCGCCCAGTTTCAGACCGACCGGTCCGTGGTCGGTCTGAAACGCCAGATCTCCCGGAACGACAAGGCGATCGCCGACGTCCGGTCCAAGATGGCCTGTCACCTGGGCGACTTCGCCGAGTACGCCGAACTGCGTGCCCGGATCTCCGAACGCGAGAAGAGCCTGTCGAAGAAAGGCAATTCCGAGCGCCGGGCTGAGATCGCCCAGTCCTTGGAGGCCCTGCGGATCGGCGACGTGATCCGGGTGCAGTCCGGCCGGCGGGCCGGGCTGGCCGTCGTGCTTGACCCGGGCCTGTCACCGATCGCCGACCCCCGGCCGCTGGTGCTGACCGAGGAGCGGTGGGCCGGGCCGGTGACCATGATCGATTTCACCGCTCCGGTAACGGTGTTGGCCACCCTGCGGATCTCCAAGAACTTCAACCACCGCAACCCGGGGGCGCGCCGCGACCTGGCCGCGAGCATCCACAACCTGCGGATCCCGTCCGAACCGCGCGGCCGCCGGGTCCGCCGGCTGGCCGCCGACGACGACGAGTTGGCCGCGCTGCGGGCCGACCTGCGCCGGCATCCCTGTCACGGCTGCGCCGACCGGGAGGAGCACGCCCGCTGGTCGGAGCGTTTCATCCGGTTGGACAAGGAGAATCAGGCCCTGCAGCGCAAGGCCGAGGGCCGGACCAATCTGCTGTCCAGGACCTTCGACCGGATCTGTCAGCTGCTGACCGACCGCGGCTATCTGGCCACCGACGACACGGTTACCGACGCCGGCCGGCAGCTGTCCCGGCTCTGGTCGGAATCCGATCTGCTGATCGCCGAGTGCCTGCGCGCCGGAGCCTGGCGGGGACTGAACGCCGCCGAACTGGCCGGGATCTGCTCGGCGATGGTGTACGAGGCCCGGCGCGATGACACCATCGCCCCCAAGTTGCCGACCGGGGCGATCCGTCCGGCGTTGTCGGAGACCGCGCGGATCTGGGGAGCGCTGAGCGAGATCGAGGCCGATCACGGGCTGCCCACGACCCGGGAGCCTGACCTCGGCTTCGTCTGGGCCGCCTATCGCTGGGCCCGGGGTGACTCGCTGGACCGGGTGCTGAACTCGATCGCCGCCAACGGCCCGGCCATGCCGGCCGGGGATTTCGTCCGGTGGATGAGGCAACTTCTCGATCTGCTCGAGCAGCTGTCGCGGGTCGAGGCGATCGATTCCTCGATCCGGACCACCGCGGCGGCCGCCTGTGCGGCCATCC
>CAZZZW010000307.1:4967-5404 GCA_964658795.1 Phormidium nigroviride PCC 7112 | reverse complement strand
CAGCAGGCCACCCCGGATCGACTGCAGGGCCGGACGGCCGCGACGATGCGTTCAGCCAATCGCGCCATGGTGGTGGTCTTCGCCCCGATCGGCGGCCTCCTCGGACAATCGCTCGGCTACCGGCCGGTGTTGCTGCTGGCCGCGGCCGGCTTCGGCCTGGTCGCGGCCGGCCTGACCGCCAGCCCGATGCGGACGGCCCGCTTCGCTCAATAGTCCCGACGAGTGATCAGTTGGCGCCCGAGTGATCGCTGGCAATCGATCACCCGTCGCGAGACTGATCACTCGTCGTGGGCGTGGTCGGCTGGCGCCGCCGGGAAAAGCCGAACGGGCGGCCCGCCGAAGCGAGCCGCCCGTCCAGAGCGTGCAGGTGTTACCGATGCGGCAAGGACTACTTGACCGTGACGCTGGCGCCGGCGCCCTCGAGGGCGGCCTTGGCC
>CAZZZW010000307.1:0-4957 GCA_964658795.1 Phormidium nigroviride PCC 7112 | reverse complement strand
CCTTGTTGACCTTCTCCAGGACCGGCTTCGGCGCGCCGTCCACCAGGTCCTTGGCCTCCTTCAGGCCCAGGCTGGTGAGCGTCCGCACCTCCTTGATGACCTGGATCTTCTTGTCGCCGGCAGCGTCGAGGATGACGTCGAACTCGTCCTGCTCCTCGGCAGCCTCGGCCGGAGCGGCACCGGCGCCACCGCCGACAGCGGCAACGGCGACCGGAGCGGCCGCGGTGACGTCGAACGTCTCTTCGAACTGCTTCACGAACTCGGAGAGCTCGATCAGGGTGAGCTCCTTGAACGCGTCAATGAGCTCGTCAGTGCTGAGCTTCGCCATGGGATGGCGTCCTTTCTGTAGTCGCCGGGAAAGCCGGCTGATGTGGTTGTGCTACTCCGCCGGCTCGGCGGAAGCCTCGGTGGTTTCTTCGGTGGTTGCACCGGCAGCAGAGTCTGCCGCCGGGGCGTCGTCGGTCGCAGCCTCGGCCGGAGCAGCCTCGGCGGCCGGAGCACCGGCGGCCTGCTTCTCCTCGAGTGCGGCGGCCAGTCGTGCGACCTGCGACAGCGGGGCCTGGAACAGACCAGCCGCGCGGGTCGGCAGTGCCTTGAGGACGCCGGCAACCTTGGCCAGCAGAACCTCGCGGGACTCGAGGTCAGCGATCTTGGCGACCTCAGCCGCCGACAACGCCTTGCCCTCGTACACACCGCCCTTGATGATCAGCAGCGGGTTGGCCTTCGCGAAGTCGCGCAGTCCCTTGGCCGCTTCGACCGGGTCGCCCTTCACGAACGCGATCGCGGTCGGGCCGGCCAGCAGGCTCTGGTCGATCGCGACACCGGCCTCGTCGGCCGCCCGCTTGGTCAGGGTGTTCTTCACGACGGCGTAGGTCGTGTCGGACCCGAGCGCCTTGCGCAGCTGACCCATCTGCTTCACGGTCAGACCCCGGTACTCGGTGAGCAGCGTGGCCGCGGACGTGTTCAGGTGGTCAACGATCTCGGCGACCGCGGTGACCTTCTCAGTGTTCGGCATGTTCCTCCTCTCGTGCTTCAGTGAGCCGGAGCTCGGTACTGCTGGCCGAGCTGGGACAGGAGTCCGAACAGGCCCGTGAACGACGAAACGTCCCGGCGCAGGGCGCACGGGACGTCGAGAACGAACCGGCCATCCTGCGCAGGTCGCTCCGGCGCTCGCGGAGCTGTTAGGTCACATGTGCGCATGCGACGGCCAGCGGTCTTCGGGTGGATCGTGGACCAGCGTACGGACTGACGCGCCGCGACACCAAATCCGTTCCGGCTCAGGCCGTCCGGCCGGCTCCGAAGCAGACGAACGGGGCCGGCAGTTCAGCGGCGACCGCGGTCGCCTCGGCCAGCGCGATGTCGGACGGACGGCCGGCCGCCAGCGCCCGGTGATAGCGCGGCATGACCTCGGATGCCACCTGGTCGTGCATGTTCGCCACCCCGGAGACCACGCAGCGGGTACCCAGTCGCAGCAAGACGTTAGTCAGCCCCAGCGCCTCGTCCCCCGGGCGGACGGTGGCCTGGCCGAGCTCGCAGGCCGAGAGCACCACGTGCTCGGCGACCGTGGCCGAGTCGTCCAGCTCGTAGGCGAAGATCGGGCCGTCGGACAGCCGGATGGAGGAGAACAGCGGGTTCTCGGCCTGATGGGTGCCGTGCGCGGCCAGATGCACCAGCCGACCGGCCGACAAGGCCGCGACCGCCGCCGACCGACGCGCCGCCACCCCGGTTCGCACCACGGCCCCGGACCACAGCTCGGCCACCGCCCGGGCCTCGTCCTCGGCGTGCCGTAGTCCGGGACCGGCGAAGGAGAAGACCCCGGACCGGAGCGGATCGGTACGTTGCTGATGGGCCCGGAGCCAGGCGGTACCCGATGGGGAGACAGCGACCGGGCAGCCGACCAGTGACGGCAGCAGGTTCCAGGCGATGACGGCCAGCGGCCCGGTCGGGAACAACACCAGCCGCCGGTCGGACAGTCCGAGCGGCCGGATCAGTCGGGCATCGAGCTTGTCCAGGGTCCGGCTCAAGCTCTGTCGCATCGCACCGACGATGGCCGCCGGCAGGCCGCCCCGGGCCAGCATGTCCAGGTCGGCCCGACTGCGTCGCACCAGTTCGAAGGTGTCGGCGGCGGCGCTGAGCGGGACCAGCCGCAAGCCGGCGGCATCGGCGATCAGGGCGTGCAACACCTGGCCGGATTCGAAGAACGAGACCCCGGTCAGGCCGGCCGCCACCAGCTCGCCATGGATCTGGTCAGGCCCAGCGGCCCGTTCGGCCTGACCAGAGCCGCGGCGATGCCAGGACTGGTTGCGCAGCAGCTGTTCGAGCTCGGCGATGCGCCGGCGATACCCGGTGGCGGCACCGGCCGAGGCGGGGTCGGAGGACACCCCGCGCAGCGCCTCGGTCACCTTGCGCAGCTCGGCCAGGGCGTCCGCGGCCACGGGGTCGTCCGGGGCCGTGACCGGCTGGATCCGGGACGAGGTCGCCCGGCTCATCTCGATCGCGGCCAGCACCCGCGCCGGTCGGCCGTCGGACAACGCCAGTGAGACGTGCAGTTCACCCAACGCCCGACCGTGCACGGCGCCCGCGGTCTGGACGTCGATGCTGCCGAACCGGGCCTGATGGCGTGCGAGTTCGTCCAGTCCGGTGCGGATCTCCCTTCGCGCGGCGGCCAGATCCCCGTCGGCGGCGTACAGCTTGCCGCGCACCAACCGGGTCTGCAGACGGGCCGAGATGGGATCTCCCGGACGGACCGGCCCGGCGTCGCGTGCGGTCATCCCGGCGTCGTCGCGGCGACCGGCCCGCAACAGCGCCTCGGCGGCGATCAGCTGCGCGGTCCGGGCCTGGGTGGTCAGCGACTCGTCCCGGTACTCCTTAGCCAGTCGCACGGCGACCGGGGCGAGGCGCAGCCCGGGACGCCCCGCGGCCAGGTCCGACTGCAGCAGCAGCAGTTCGGCGTCCCGGCGCCAGCGTTCGTTGCCGCGGCGCCGGAACCGGGTCCGGGCATCGCCGGCCAGCCGTCGCGCGGCCGAGATCTGCCCGTCCAACAAGGCACATTCGGCTCGGGCCAGTTCGACCTCGCCGAGATCCTTGAACAGCCGCTCGGCCCGGAACAGCTCGCCGGCCTCACGCAGGGCCTCGTCGGCCTCGCGGTGCAGGCCGCTCTCGATCAGGACCCGGGCCCGATCGAGCAGGATGACCGCGGTCGAGGCATCGGTGGCCTGCTGCAGCACACCGTCCATGATCTGCAGGGCCAGCGCCAGGTTGCCGGCCAGGAACTCCAGGTACCCGAGATTGTGCTGGGCCTTGGCCGCCTCGTTCGTCCGGCCCTCGGCCTGGGCCACGGTCACCGCGCCGGTGAGGTCATCACGGGCGGCCCGCAGGTCACCCCGGAACAGATGGGTGGTGCCGCGATTCAGCAGGATCGAGTACCGCAGATCGAAGTCGACGTGCTCGATGAGCGCCACCGCTGCATCCAGATGACCGAGGCCGTCCTCGACCCGGCCGCCCCGCACCTGCATGTAGCCCAGCTGGTTGTCCAGCCGCGCCTGGAGCTCGAGCTCCTGGGACTCGGCGACGTACTGCTGGGCGACCTCGAGCGCGGCCATTCCCCGGGCCAGGCCGCCCAGCTCGGACTCGCTGGTGGCGATGCTGATCCAGATCCGCGCCTGCAACCCGGCGTCCCGAGCCGTCCCGTGGTCCTGGTCCTGGGCCTGGTCCCGCGGCACCGTGATCAGCTCGTTCGCCTTGCGCAACAAGGGCAATGCCCGGGCCGGACGACCGGCATTGTTGTGGTCGACGCCGAGCTCGTGCAGCCGCCTGGCTTCAGCTACTTGCCGTGATCCCCCGGTGACTGACACCGTGCAAGCTCATCACGGCAGCGGTGGCCGATCAAGATCGGCGGCCGGACCGACTGCGTTCCAGGCCGCGGTGACTGCAGTGTCGACGTCGAGAGTGTCCAGAGTGCCCTGGTCGATCAGGTTCTGCGCGATCTCACCGGCCAGCACCGGGGCACTGAACGAGGTCCCGCTCCACGTGGCGAACCCGCCGCGATAGTCGTCCATGTCGATGGAGGACCGGACCTCACCGTCGATCGTCAGCTTGGCGGCCGGTTGCAACGAGGCGTTGAAGGTGGTCGGCATGGTGCTGACGACCGACACCCCGAGACGGTGGCAGGCGACCCAGTCCCCGGCGTTGCTGAACAAGGCGACGGTCTCGCCGTCGGGGTTCAGCGCGCCCACGCTCGCGACCGGTACGACCCCGTACTCCGGGGCGAACACCGGCCCCTGGGCGTTGGGATAGAAGCCGGCCGGATACATGTGGCGCGGCGTCGAATCGTTGCCGGCCGAGGCCACCACGGCGACCCCCCGCCGCCCGAGCTCCAGCAACGGCGCCAGCAGCAGCTGGTCGAACGCAACGTCCGACGGGGACTCGTGGTAGTAGCCCAGCGACATCGAGAGCACGTCCACCAGCCACTCCGGCTTGTCCAGCTGGCGAGCCAGCACCTGGCGGAACAGCAGGCGATTGACCGATTGCAGCAGGTCGCCCTCGGCCACGACACCGTCGCTGTACATCACCCGGACGGCCAGGATGTCGGCGTCCGGACACACCTGACGGATGATTCCGGCGATGAACGTGCCGTGGCCGGCGTCGGAGTCGAGGTCCTGGATCAGGGGGTTGTTCAGCTTGCCGCCCAGCTCGGGGAACGTCAGTGGATCGGTGAGGCCGAGCGGCAGCCCGAGCACGTCCGGCGAACGGTCGACCGGACCGTCGGGCTGCTCGGTCAACCAGGGGTGCTGACCGGCCCCGGTGTCGAAGATCGCCACCACCGGCCGACGGGTCGGCATCGCCGGGTCCTCGCAGCGGTTGGGCGGAGCACCCAGCCAGGTGACCGGAGCCCGGCCGCCGGTGCCGGGCAGGCCGTACTGGGCGACCACGCTGCCGCCCTGCATGAACGGACCAC
>CAZZZW010000306.1:0-5406 GCA_964658795.1 Phormidium nigroviride PCC 7112 | reverse complement strand
CACCGGCGATCATGACCCCGATGCCGACGGCGAAGGTGATGACTGCGGTGCCGATCTCGATGATGGCCTCGGCGATCTTCTCCCGCTCCCACGCCGGCACTCCGACCTTCTCGAAGTCGATCGAGACCATCTTCGCCGCCAACTGCGCATCGTCGAGCGTCTTCTGCGCGGCCTCGGTGGCGGCCACGGCGTGATTGAAGTTGCGCTCGGCCTGGGCCAGCAGCTTGCTGGTGTAGTCGCTCTCGTAGGTCTTGTTGGCCAGCAAGGTCTTGGCCAGCGCGATGAACTGGTCGTCGACGACCTTCTGCAGCTGGAGCGCACGGAAGTCCGACTCGTACTGCTGGGCCTCGGCCACGTAAGCCTGGGCCACCGCCCCGTAGACCGTCCGGCTCAGGTAGGGAACGAAGACGGTTCCGTTCTCACTCGCGTTGACCTGCGCGCTGAGCAGCGAAAGCAGCGAACAGCTCTGCAGGAAGATGCCCAGGACATCGTCGTAGTAACCGGTCCAGTTCTTCAGCCAGTTGTACTGGGAGATCGCCACATCCGGATGCGGGTCGTAGAGCAGCGAGGCGAAGATGAACTCGGTGCGCATCGACTGCTCGAACCACGGTGGTGGCTCGGGAGCCAGGCCCTGGGCCCAGCTGCGATCGAGCCGAGCCGGTTTGTCCGCCGACCACAGGATCTGCACGCCGCCGGTGGCCACCGGACGGTCGATCATGAAGACCACCGGATCGCTGTCCTTCGGTAGGGCAACCACCTGGACCCGGCCGGCCAGCTCCGCACAGAAGACCAGCAGGCTGCCGGTCGTAGCGCTTCGATAGTCGAGATTTACTTTGAAATCGTTGACCGTCTGGATTCGGCGCGCTTGGATCTGCAGTACCGCACCGGACAGGGACCAGGTGGTACCGGCCGGCACGTTGAGCACGTCGGCCACGACGGTCACCAGCGGTGGGTTGAAACCGGAGGCGAGCACAGCCTGTTTGATCTCGGCCAGATCCAGGTACATCGCCTGGAACACGGCGTGGCTGGCATCGATCACGGTGATGCTCGGATCCGGGACATTGGCTCGGGCTTGCAATCCCTTGTAGAACTCTTGCCAATCGAGCACCGGCAGCGCTTCGACGAGCGGTTGCAGGGTCGCCGTCATGTCAGGCCGCCGCCCGCACGGAGGCCACCTGGGTAGCCAGCTTCCACGCCGCCATCGACTGGGCGCCGGCTTCCTGCTTGACGTAGGCGTTGACCCGGTAGGCGTCGGCGTTGAGGGCCACGTTGTGCCACGCCTTCACCGCCTCATCGACGCCCAGGCTCATGATGATCGCCGGGACGTTGCGGATGTCGTTGTCGATCATGGCTGAGATCGCACCCAGGTCGGAGGCCATGCCGCCCCACACACCCTGGATCTTCTGAATCACCGGCAGCGCCGCCGTGACATCCCGCACGATCGTGTTCATGCCTATTTCGGCGGAGTGAATGGCAACCAGCAGGTTCGCGTCGGCCGCCAACTTGGCCGCCAGTTCGTTGATCTTGGCCTGGGCCGCCCGGGCCCGATCCAGGGCCTCGACCGCGCGCTTGCCGTACACGCCGGCCACTACCGCCGCGGCGATCGTGCCGACCGGCCAGACCCAGGCGTAGGTCGGCGTGGTCGCGGCGACCACCACGTCGTGGTCGTACTCCTCATCGGCCGCCTTCAGGATCTGCCGCTGCGCGTCGATCTCCTTGGTCAGGTCGGCAACCTCGGAGCTGGTCGTGCCGTACTTGTCGTCGTAGTACTTGACCAATCCGCCCTTGCCGTCGGTGCCGACCATCGTGATCCGATCGGACTCGGTGTCGGCGGCGAACTGACCGATCTGCTTGGCCACACCTGCAGCCCGATCGGCCTTGTCCTGCGCGTCCTTCTTCAGGTTGTCCAGGATCGCCTTCAGCGCGGCCTTGGCGTGCTCGTCGTCCGGGTTGTCGGCCAGGATGTCGGCTTCCTTCAGGATCGGCGGGTAGTAGACCGGCGCTTTGGTCATGCCGTACTGGTAGACGTCGCTGGCCAGGTCGACCGAGGCCGGGAACACCTGCTTGTCCCACGTCGTCACGTGTCCGTTGATGGTCTTGTAGGCCTCGATCAGCTGGGTGAAGTCGGACAGGTTGTCCGGCGCGCCGGGACCGAGCGACTTGCGGAAGGTCTCGTCGGTGGTGGGCAGGGCCAGCGCGTCCGTGCTGTAGGTCTGAATCGCGACCCACTCCGGCCGGGACAGCGTGAAACCGGGTCCACCCGCGGTGCCGGGGTCGGCGATCGCGCTCGGACCGATGTTGAGTACTTGACCAGTCATGACGTTTTCTCTTTCTCCAGTGGGGGATTGTCGAACAGGGTGTTCGTCGAGCAACAGGGCCTACGGCGGCGCAGAACCTGTGGGCAGCATGGAACTCGGGCCGGCCGCAGCCGAGCCGATGTCCAGGGTGAATCAGCGAAGCGTCTGGTGGACGTACTCGGCCAGGTCGGCCTGGCCGGGGCCGAACATCTCTTGCAGCTGATCGAGCGTCAACTCTTCGCGCACCGGCAGGGCTAGCTCCGGTTGAAGCAGTTGCGTGACTCCGAGGAAGAAGGTGCGGGCGTTCTTGTCGCCACCATCGATGGACTGCAGCCGAAAGCCGGCGTGCCAGTCGTGCGCGGACAGGTCGGTGTTGACAGTGACGTACTGGTTGTTCCAACCCTTGAGCGAGATGGTGAGCAGGTCGGCACCTTCGACCAGCATGATCTCGTTGCGACCGATCGCGGTGATCCAGTCAGCGGAGTGGGGCGCCTGCACCTGGACGAACCAGCTCCAGTCGTCCCGGACGCTGGCGTAGAGCTGATGGCCGTTGTGCGGATCCTTCGGGGACAAGGCGACATGGTTGGCATCGACCTTGGTCAGGATCCAGATGAAATCGGAATTGTCGTTCGGATCGCAGTTCAGGGCCGAGTACAGCCAGTCATAGGTTACGCGAAGCTTTCCCTGCTTCGACAGGGGAATCAGCACCGCCTCGGCGACGTCACCGACCGCCGCCGCAGACAGGACTTCGGCCAGGACGGCGGTCATGCCAGCACCGTCGAGTGCCGGCCGAGGAATGCCTGGGCCTCTGATCGGAGGTCGGTCCAGCCCAGCAGTGCGCTCTCGATCTGCAGGCTGGCGATGAAGCCGTCGGTGACGTCGATGGGTTCGCTGACGAGTGAGTTGAGATCGGCGCTCAGCGCCTGCCACACCCCACGCACCCGACCGGCGGCGTCATCGACCCGCGTCGTCTCCGGCAGGATCGATCGCCAGTCCGTGCCCAGCCGCTGGACGTACTGGTCGACCTGGGCATCGACGGCTCGATTGATCTCGTAGAAGTCGGCGACCTCGGCCGATACCGTGTGGAACTTGTCGTTGAGCGGCATCGTCCACTGACTGAGCGATGTGAGGGCATCGACGACCTGTCGCTGGACCTCCGGGGTCAGTGGCCCTGACAATGCTTGTTGCACCGATTGAAATGTCGGCAGCGCGCGGTCACAGTAATTACTGAGGCTCTGCGCGGAGGAACCTATCTGGGGAAACGTTGAGCTGCGCCATCGTCGGCAGGCCTCCACCAGGGTCTTGAACTGGGGCAGGTACTGGGTCACCTGGTCGGCGATCGGGCTTAGATTGATTGCGGATTCGACGCGCTGGTCGATGGCGGCCCAGTCGGCATCCGGGACCGTGAACAGGCTTCCGCCGGCCGTGTCCACCAAGGCAATTGTCGTCACTGACTGCAATCCTCTCCGTTACTTCCTGTAATCGGCGGTTGCGAACGTAACACGGATTCAACTCATGCGCACCAAACATGCGTAACTTTCTTCCTGGACGCTTTGACCTTTGTGGCGGTGGTTGGTGGGCCGGTCAGGTCAGTGGGGTACGGGTGTCGATCCAGGTGATCCGGTAGAAGTCGTAGGCGTCGACAGCCTGGCGAATGGACGGGCCGTTGAACTGTTCCATCTCCGCGCGTATGACAAACTCGCCATCGATCTGAAAGATCGAGAGCAGGACCTGCACCGATGACGCCGGTGGACGATCCAGCGGCAACTCGACCCGAGCCCCGCCGTACGTCGTCACCACCAGCGTGCCGCCCCAGTCCAGCGTGCCGCCCGACTCGGAATAGGCATACACAGCAAGGCGATTCAGCTCCCGGGCTTGGCGCAGATCAATCCGCAGCCGCTCGAACTGGGAGCGATCCCCCACGATCACCGGGCGCTTCGAGCCCGGCGGAGCCGCGACCACGCCCGCACTGGGCTGCACCACCGAACTCTGACCACTCCGAAGCTCCCAGGCACAGCCCAACCGCAGGTCGCCGACCGCGGCCGAACACGCCGCCTCGATCGATAACGCCCCGATGCCGGACTGCAGCCGGGTCAGGGTCACCGTCGGCTCACCCGGCGTCAGCACTCGCGGCGTTCCGTTCAGCACCCGCGGCACCTCGAACTCGGGCGCCACTGTGACGACGTCGGGACGAGCCGCCGGCCTGGGCACGTCTCGCGCGGACAGGTCGAGCGGATCCGCCAGGTTCAACGGATCTGGGGCCGAAGCTGGAGCAGCGGCCGCAGCGGGACCGACGGTCGAGGGCGCAGGTGCGGTCGAAGGCCGTGCAGCGGTCGAGGGCCCGACCGGCTCGGACAGTTCAAGCGGACCACCGGCGTCGTGATGCACGTAGTCCACACCCCGAGACCGCGGCTTCTCCTCGACGATCACAGGCGAAACGGCAGGAGATGCGGCCGCCGAGGCAGCGGCCCGGGCCGTCCGCCGACGCAGGAATGTCAGGTCCGGGCGCGCTGGTGCCGAAGCCGGATCGGCGATCATCTACAACCTCACCGCAGACATCTACAGCCCAACACCGAAGTCCTTGGCCACGCCACGCACCCCGTCGCTGTAGCCCTCGCCGAGAACCTTGAACTTCCAGCCACCGTCGTGCCGGTACAACTCTCCCAACGACACAGCCGAAACCTCCAGCGAGGTCGGCACCAGGTTCTCCGACCGCACCAGTTCCGCGCCGTCGGCGGCGTCCACCACCCGGATCCGGATCTCCCGAAGTTGTGACAGCGACCGCCGCTGCACGATGCCCTCGTTCAGATACATCAGCACCACGACGCGCTCGACCGAGGACGGCACGTCCGGCAGCGTCACCTCGATCTGCTCGAAGTCAGGCCCCAGCACCGAGGTCCGCTGCGTGACGGATTCCTCCGGCGTGGAAAGCTGATTGAAGAACACGAAGTGCTCGTCCGACAGTGCTTTCGAGCGGGCATCGGTCAGGATCGTCGCCGCCACCAGACTGTCCTGCACCGACGCCTCGGCGCCGATGCCGATCTGCACGCCGAGCAGCACCGTCCGCAACGTCGGGATCTCGCGAGTCAGCTCGACGTTGGCGCCTCTG
>CAZZZW010000305.1:0-5424 GCA_964658795.1 Phormidium nigroviride PCC 7112 | reverse complement strand
GCACACCACGCTGGCCGAACAACGCACGCTGCTCGGAGGGGCCCACCAGCCGGACCGTTCGGACCAGCCGGTCCCGCCGGGGGACCCGGTGCTGGATCGGTTGGCTGAGGTGTGGCGTCAGGTGTTGGGGGTGTCGGGGGAGGTGCCGACCGATGTTTCCTTCTTCTCCCTGGGTGGCAACTCGTTGTCGGTGACGTTGTTGTTGATGAAGCTCAATTCGGAGTTGGCCGCGGATGTGTCCTTGGACAGCTTGTATCGGCACACCACGCTGGCCGAACAACGCACGCTGCTCGGAGGGGCCCACCAGCCGGACTGTTCGGATCAGCCGGTCCCGCCGGCTGATCCGGTTGAGCCGGACCGGCCGGCTGCTCCGGTTCAGCCGGCATCGAAGGCGCCCGTGCGCGCGGAACGCCCGGCCGAGGTCCGGCTGACCCCGGCTCAGGCCCGGTTCTACTTCCTGGAGAAGCTGGGCAGCGGAGCCGACCACGTGATCTCGCTCGGCTTCCACATCATGGCCGGCGTCGACGTGCAGATCCTGCGTTCGGCGTTGCTGGCACTGCTGGACCGGCATCCGATCCTGAAGGCGCAGGTGTCGCAGGGATCGGGATATCCCACGCTGATCCCCGGTGAGCAGACGGCCAGCGCCGATTGTGTGATCGGGCCGATCGCCTGCCAGGACGAGGCGGACTCGCTGACCCGGATGCGCCGGCGACGCACCGAGGCGGTCGACATCTTCGCCGGACCGCTGAGCCGGGCCGTCATCCAGACCCGCCCGGACGGATCGGTGGACCTGCAACTGCTCGTGCACCACGTCGTCTTCGACGGCTGGTCCGAGCGGATCGTGCTGACCGACCTCACCCGGCTCTACGCCGAGATCGCGGTGGACGGCAGCGTCGAGCCGGCACCGGCGGTGCCGTTCCAGCGGTACGCCCAGCAGGACCAGGACGCGGTGGCGAAGGCGAACACGGCCTGGTGGGTCGACCGACTGGCCACCGTCTCCGGCGCGCACAACCTGCCCCGGGTCACCGCCCCGGACACCGCCGCCGACCACCGGCCGGCCGGTCGCGTGCACCACGCGATCGCCGGAATCGACCTGGACCGGCTGCAGGCCGCGGCCCGGGACTGGGGCGTCACCCAGTTCAACCTCGTGCACAGCGCGCTGGCGATGGCCCTCTGCTCCGTGAGCGGGCAGCCCGAGGTGGTGATCGGGGTCCCGATCGCCAACCGGGTCGAGGCCCAGTACCGCGACACCGTCGGGCTCTTCATGCAAACCCTGCCGGTGCCGTCGGTCATCGACCGCGCTGCGACCTTCGACCAGGTCGTCCGCGCCCACCAGGACGCAGTCTCGGCCGGGCTGCAGCATTCGGAGTTCCGGGTCGAGGAGGTCATGCGGGCCCGCGGCCGAGGCGGGGCCGCGGGTTCGGGCGTGGCTCCGGCCCTGTTCGAGGTCATGCTCTCCTTCCATGACGAGGGTGGCAGCGTGCTCGATTTCGCCGGCGTCCCCGCGCAGCGCATCTCGATGCCCACTCGGGAGCCGAAGCTCGATCTGATCGTCGATGTCAAGAAGGTGGGTGATCAGGTGGACACCTTCTGGGAGTACGACACGGCGGTGCTGTCCGAGTCGACCGTGCGACGGCTCGTCCGGGAGTTCGAGGGCTGGTTGCGCTGGGGCCTGACGCAGCCGAAGGAACCGATCGGGACGCGGGGGACATGATGGGCTCGACCTCGACCGGACAGCGCGTGGTCGATCCTGAATTCACCAGCTTGCCACTACGGGAACTCGCCGAGCTGGCCCTGACCGAGGCCCGCCGGGCCGGGGCCGGTCATGCCGACTTCCGGGTCGAGCAGGTGCAGGGTCAGCGCCTGGCGCTGTCCGATGCTCGGTTGCAGTCGCTGACCCGGATGGAGACGGCCGGCCAGGCCGTGCGGGTTCTGGTCGATGGCACCTGGGGATTCGCCGGGGCCGCCGACCTCACGCCGGACGCCGCTCGCAGTGCCGCCCGGCAAGCGGTGGCGATGGCCAGGATGGCGGCCGCGATGAACACCGAGCCGATCGAGCTTGCCCCGGAGCCGAGCTACGGCGACGTCAGCTGGGTGTCGGACTACCAGCTGGATCCGTTCACGGTGCCGACGGCGGACTCGGTCGACGTGCTGGCCGGCTGGAGTGCCGACCTACTGGCCGAACCGGTGGTGACGCACGTCGACGCCGGGCTGAACCAGGTCAAGGAATACAAGTTTTACAGCGATGGCGACACGACGACGACCCAACAACGCGTGCGGCTGTATCCCCGGCTCACCGCAGTGGCGGTCGGCGAGTCCGGTTACGCCGACCTGGCCCTGCTGGCCCCGCCGGCCGGGCGAGGCTGGGAGTACCTGACGGGTACGGGGTGGGACTTCGACACCGAGCTCGCGGGTCTGCCCGCCCAGCTGGCCGAGAAGCTGCAAGCACCGTCGGTGGAACCCGGCCGCTACGACCTCGTCATCGACGCGACCAATCTGTGGCTGACCGTGCACGAATCGATCGGGCACGCCACCGAACTGGACCGGGCCCTCGGCTACGAGGCCGCCTATGCCGGTACCAGCTTCGCCACGCCCGACCGGCTCGGCACCCTGCAGTACGGCTCGGCCGGCATGCACGTCACCGGCGACCGCACCGTGGCCCACGGCCTGGCCAGCGTCGGCTGGGACGACGAGGGTGTGGCCAGCCAATCGTGGGACCTGATCCGGGACGGCGTCCTGGTCGGCTACCAGCTGGATCGGCGTACGGCCCGGCGTCCCGAGTTCGGTCGATCCAACGGATGCGCGTTCGCCGACGGGCCGGGCCACATGCCATTGCAGCGGATGCCCAACGTGTCGCTGCAACCGGCGGCGGACGGGCCCGACCTGGCCGGTCTGATCGCCGGCGTCCAGGACGGCCTGTACGTCGTCGGGGACAAGTCCTGGTCGATCGACATGCAGCGCTACAACTTCCAGTTCACCGGCCAGCGGTTCTACCGGATCCGGGCCGGCCGGCTGGCCGGGCAGGTGAAGGACGTGGCCTATCAAGCCACCACGACAGACTTCTGGAACTCGATGGCCGCGGTCGGTGGCCCGCAGACCTATCTGCTCGCCGGGGAGTTCAACTGCGCGAAGGGCCAGCCGGGGCAGGCCGCTCCGGTCAGCCACGGCAGCCCGGCGGCGCTGTTCACCGGGGTGCAGGTGCTCAACACCGCGCAGCAGGGATGAGGTCGCCCATGTCATCGGCCAGCACCCCCCAGGACACCGTCGAACGGGCCCTCAGCTGCGGCACGCCCGGCTTCGAGCTCATCGTCGTCGCCGAGGAGAGGTCATCGGTCAACCTCCGCTGGGCGGCCAACTCCTTGACCACGAACGGGATCGCCCGGACCCGCAGCCTCAAGGTGATCGCCATCAGCCGGCGGGCCGACGGCAGCTCCGGGGTCGGGACGGTGACCCGATCGGCGCTGCGGGCCGATCAGATCCCCGACATCGTGGCCGAGGCCGAGGCCGGCGCAGCCCAGGCGCCACCGGCCGAGGATGCCACGGAGCTCGTCCCCGAGCACGGTTCGGTCCCCGGCTCGGTCTGGCAGGCAGCGCCGGCCTATACCGATGTCGATGTCCTTCGACCCTTCGCGGCCCAGCTCGGCGACACCCTGACCGCGGCCAAGCTCGCCGGGCGGGCGCTCTACGGTTTTGCCGAGCACCAGCTGACCTCCACCTTCCTGGCCACCTCAACCGGCCTGCGACTGCGGCACGACCAGCCGACCGGCCGCCTGCAACTGAATGCGAAATCGCCGGATCTGAGCCGAACCGCCTGGTCCGGCGTCTCGACCCCGGACTTCACCGGTGTCGACGTCGCCGCGCTCGACCAGTCGCTGGCCCAGCGGCTGGCCTGGCAGGAACGGCAGCTGGACCTGCCGGCCGGCCGGTACGAGACGCTGCTGTCACCGGCCGCGGTCGCCGACCTGATGATCAACCTGTATTGGGTGAACGGGGCCCGGGCCGCGCAGGAGGGTCGTACCGCGTTTCACCGTCCCGGGGGCGGTGTCCGGATCGGTGATCGGCTTGCGGCGCAGCCGATCGATCTCTTCAGCGACCCGGCCCGACCCGGCCTGGAATGCATCCCGTTCGTCGTGGCCCCGGCATCGGCGGCGGATTCATCCGTGTTCGACAACGGATTGCCGATCGGGCCGACCTCCTGGATCTCGGCCGGCGAGCTGTCCGCGCTGCGCTCGAGCCGTCACTCGGCCGACGGGGCGGCCTTGCCGGTGACGCCGGCGGCGGACAACCTGGTGCTCACCGGTCCGGCCGACTCGGCCCGGCCCTCATTGGCCGACATGATCGCGCGGACCGACCGGGCGCTGCTGGTCACCTGCCTGTGGTACATCCGCAAGGTCGATCTGCGGACGCTGCTGCTCACCGGTCTGACCCGGGACGGCGTCTACCTGATCGAGCAGGGTGAGGTGGTCGGGGCGGTGAACAACTTCCGGTTCAACGAGTCACCGGTGAGCTTGCTCGATCGGCTTCTCGAGGTGGGCGAGACCGAGACACGGACGCTGCCCCGGGAGTGGAGTGAGGACTTCACCCGCTGCGCGATGCCCCCGGTGCGGGCCGAGGCGTTCAACCTGTCCTCGGTGAGTCAGGCCCTGTGATGAGCCGTCAGGCCGAACCGGGACGGGTGCGGGCATGCTGATCGTGCCGTTCACCCAGGGTGCGGCGACACCGATGCAGGTGGCCGAGGCGTGCGAGGGGTTGACCGAGTTCGCGTTCCTGGTCCACGAGGGTGACGAGCGGATCGCACCGGCAATTCCGATGCTGGCCGAGCTGGCACCGGTCGTGACCCACGACGGTGACCTGACCCGGGTGGCGGGCCGGGTCGCCCATCTCGGCCCGTCCGCGGTGGTGACCTTTGCCGACTCGACGATGGCGGTGGCCGCGGCGGTCGCTGAGGGCTACGGGTTGCCCCACAACAGTGCCGCCACCTGCTCGACGCTGCGCAGCAAGGCCGAGCAGCGCGCGTGCCTGAATGCGCACGGCGTGGGGCGGGTCCGGGCGGCGGAATTCTTCCTCACCGACCCGGCTGAGGTCCGGCTACCGGCCGACGTCCGGTTTCCGATGATCATCAAACCGGCCGCGGGCGCGTCCAGCGCCGACGCGGTGCCGGTCGTGGATTCCGGCGACCTCGCCCGGTGGTTGCCCGAGCTCACGCCCGGTCAGAACTACGTCTGCGAGGAATACATCGGTGGCGGCATCGACCCGTTCGGTCTCGACTGGCTGGCCGACTACCTGTCCGTCGAGAGTGCGGTGTCCGGGGGCGTGGTCCGGCATCTGGGCATGGCTGCCCGACCACCGCTGGTTCCACCGGTCCGCGAGGCCGGCATCATCTTTCCGGCCACGCCCCCGGCGCCGGCGGTTGCCGCGGCCATC
>CAZZZW010000304.1:0-5438 GCA_964658795.1 Phormidium nigroviride PCC 7112 | reverse complement strand
CGCGCGACTGCTGGACCTGATCGACAGCCTTGACCGCATCTTCGTCCTGAGCGCGCAAGGCGCGCTCGACCAGGCCACCGCACACGCAGCCCATGCCGCCGTGTGGGACTTCCTCGGCAAGACGCCCGAGCAACGCCTGGTACGCGGATCTGAGAGCGTCGAACAGACACTCGCCGGACTCGCTCGCTCCAGCCATGACCTCGACGGCCAGACAGATTTGCGCGGCACTCCTAATGAGACACATCTATGACCGACAACAGGAACGAGGCAGCAGCTTTCGAGGGCCTGGTTGGTCTCCGCGAACCCTTCCGGTGGCGACAACCGCGCCTGTACGACGCCTACGTCAAGGCGTGCAGGTTCGCCCGGTTTTGGACCCTCATCGTTGGCATGCTCCAGGTCGCCGTCACCGTTGGAGAGATAGGCGTGGCCAATTTCCGGCAGCTGTCGTCCTTCCCAGACACCAGCCCGCGGGACGCATTCTCTCTTCCTTTCTTGGCAATTCTCGTAGTAACTACCGCTGCGGTAATCATCATCGCTCTCTGCGGCTGTGGAGTCTGGGCCTTCGATCGCCCTCGATCTTGGTGGCCCCCCGCTTGGGCCAGCATCGTCTTCCTCGCGTGGATCCTCACCCCGCACCTGTACCTCAACTACGTCGCCATGCGCGTGGCTGCCCCCTTCTGCGTCGTGATGATCGCCGCCAACCTGCTCGTTAGTGGTTCCGAAGAAAGGACAAAGCTCTATGACAACGCCTCTGCCGCCGGCCGCATCCGCGACCGTTAAGCCCGGCTGCCACTCGTGCGGCGACGAGCCGTTCTATATGGTCGAGCCGCTCGAAGGCGACTACTCGGACAGCGCAAAACTGACCGGACCGCTCTATTCCTGCAGGCAGGACGTCGCTGACGTCGCCGACCTGGTCAGCGACGAAACTCAGTGGCCTGCAGTCCTGACGATAGTGCTGGGTGCTTGATGGCCGAGACCGTGAACCAGACCAACGCATCGGTAAAGCCGCACCTGGCGGCACCGACCGCGCGAGCTGGAGTCCCGCGCCGTCGGATCAAGCCACTGACCATCGCGACAGCCAGCGTGGTCGCCCTCATCTTCGCTATCGGCATCCTGTTGATGGTCAGCGGGAAACAGGACCTGGGGCGAGGAGATCGGCAATGGAACTCTGCCTTCTCGAAACGGCAAGACGATGTTCGCGCAAGCTATTTGCCGGCTTCCTTCACGATTCAGGCCGTTGGCGTCACCCCTACCGAGACGCGGCTCATCGGTCACTTCCCAAACCAGCCAGCAGCTGCTGTCACGCTCGGCATCAACTGCATCGGCCAGCAGACATTCACCTCAGGGGCAAACGTTAATCTTTATCGGAGTGAGGTCTATCCCGACGCACCAGTAACTGGCGTTCGCAGCGACGCATGTGAGCAACTTGACGGCCAGGTACCGGCCGGGAGCGCAAGCCAACGCATCGCCGACGATGGCTACGAGGTCAGCGCGGCATTGAAATTCGCCGGCGGCGTGGGTACCGAAACCCTCAGCCTCTTCATCGCCGGCGGGATGATCAAGCGTTGGCGGCGGCGGAGGCGGCTTGCATGATCAAAGTCGCCATCCCGCAAGATGCCGAATCATCAATCTCTATAAGCTTGAGCCGTCTCGGAACGGGCGTCACGCGCGTGAAGTTGACGGCCACGTCACCAGCCGGCCGAGCCCTACTCGAATCAGCCCGCTACAGCTATTCGGTCTTCTCGGCCACTGTCACCCAACCCGAAACGACGGTGCTGAAACTCAGCTCCGAAGGCCAACGAGAAACCGCCTACGACAGATGGGCTAGCCGCGGCGATGCGTGGCTGTGCGAGGCGATCGAAGAATGTCTCTCAGCTGCCGCCGGCAGGCGGGTCGCCCGGGAACTTGCAGGGCCGCCGACAACCCTGACCGACCAGAACATCCGCTACGAACTGCGACGGCTTCTGCTCGCCGAGGATCCGCAGCTCCGCCGGCACCAGCTGGACACCGGTGCGTTGGCCGCCAACGAGCGGATCCTGCTCGACGAGCTCCCCCTGCTCACGGCCCGGGCGGACCTGGCGATCGCGAGCAAGGATCACCTCGCCTGCTTCGAAATCAAGAGTGACCGGGACAGCCTTCACCGTCTATCGCGGCAGTCTGAGTCCTACGCGGCCGTTGCCGACGAGGTCAGCCTGTGCGCGGTCGACCGGCACCTCGATCGGGCGTTAGCCGTCGTCCCGGCCTGGTGGGGAATTCTTCGAGCGGAGGGCAGCAACGAGTCCAACGTGAGCGTCACCTGGCTGCGCCGGCCATCCACAAACCCGAAGCTAGACCCGACGTCGCTGGCCAGCTTGTTGTGGTCGGATGAGTTGCGCCGCTGGTGCCGCCAAGACGCCCCGCGACCCGGCTTGGCGAAGATGCGGAAAGCGGACCTGGCCGAGCACATCGCCGGCACGATCGAGCACGACCAGCTCCGCCGCCACGTGCGAGCCTGGACAGCCAACGGATGGAACTACACCCACGGCCGGCCAGTCCTTCCTGGAGGATCGCGTCTTAAAGCTGATCAGATCGCTAGTGCGTGAAGGAGTGAGACAAGAAATGAGCCATCGTTGCGCGATGGAGTTGTGGCCGAACTGGGACGGGGATACATGTCCGTGTGAAACCTTCGGGCTGGAGCCAGGTGTGCCGGCGCCGGACGGGACATACACGATCGAGGCTAGAACGGCAGATGACCCCGACTGATCCCCCTGCCTTGCCTCCGTTGGTGATTATCCCGTGCGGAAAGGCAAAACTCGATCGTCCAGCCTCCGCCGGCGCGATGTACACCGGCGGATATCACCGCGCTTGTCGACGCGCAGCCGACATCCTGACCTCCCCCGGGCGGATCCGCATCATCTCCGCAAAGTACGGGCTGATCAGCCTCGGCCAACTCATCGAGCCCTACGAACTGCGCATGGGCCAACTCGGCTCCATCACCCACGACCAGCTCCGAGCCCAAGCCCACGCCGAGGGCCTGGTCGACGAGCCGGCTGTGGTGATCCTGGCTGGACGCGACTATGCCACGCCGGTCCTGCGTATTTGGCCCGAGGCTTGGCCGGCAGTACGAGCCTAGGGGACCAGCTGCGCCGCCTGTCGAACATCACGGATCCAACCGACCCAGGCGGCTTGGCCTCGTAGTCAGCTCGCTCGCACGCGCAGGACAGACATCTAGTAAGCGATCGGGCTGCAGAACCTGAAGACTATTTATTCTAGAATTAAAGAATGCTAGTATTAAGTTCGAGCCAGTCCACCGAAGATTCCAGCGAGGAGAACACCAATGAGCGAGATCGAAACGATCGACGAGATCACCGAGGCTTTCGAAAGTCTCGGCCGGTGGCACCGCAGCAGCGATGACAGAGATTTGCGAGAGGCCTGCGCCATTTGCGGAATGCTCGCTAACGTCGGCCCGTCTGAGCACACTGAGCGTTACGGACACAAGCCAGTGGTTGTCCGCGATGGCAGGCTTTTGGAGTTCGACTTCCGGACCTACGCCTTCACCCGGATGGTGTCCCCTGTGACCGCCCCAGCCTTGTTTCCCACCCTGCCGGGGAAGGTGACCGGAATAGTCGGCCTGAACCCGCTCCGCCTGCAGTGCGGCGAGTGCGGCGAGATCACCGAGAGGACCGAGCGCGGCATCGGGCACGGGATCATCGCATCCGGCTATCACTTCCACACGTGCGACGGCCGGGATGGTATCCGGCGGTGCCCGGACTGCCTCGCAGCAGCGGTCGCTGCTTGCCCGAATCTGCGGTGCAAGCGGTGACCGCCCCAGCCGAACAGCCGGCGGTGCCCCACCCTCCTGCTTTGATAACAATTGCGTTAACTGAGTCCGAGTTGTTGCACGTCCGCGTCGTTCTCTCGCGGGAACGCAAAAGGCAAATCGGCCGGGCGCAGAAACAGCTCGTGGCTACGCGCCGCGATGCCCGACGCAATATCGCCCAGATTGATTCGTTGCAGGAAAAGCTTTGTGCAGCGGACCCATGGCGCGGTGGCGCGTGATGCCCGTGTCTGATCCGTTGGTGGAGGAACTGCTGGAGAAGACTGCCCAGGCCCTACTCGACATCTTCGGCAGCAAATCGGGGGCGACTACGCCGAGCGCCGGCCACCGGCTACGAGCGCAGCAGGTGCTTGCAGCCCAGTTCGGTCCGGGGTGGCGGGACGGAATCAGCCGGGAGTGGGGCAACCTGTGGCCCGACGGTGAGGTAACTAGTCCCGGAAAACATGAGGATGCGGCCCGGATGTTGGCTGATGCAGGCCAACCACTTCGGTCCCGCTGGGTTGGTCCGTGGCTTCCGGTAGAGGACGAGACTGGATGAGCAGATTTTGCCGGGCAACCGTGGACATCGAGATCGACGGCCAACCCGCCACGGCGGTGTGCACGAAAACCCTAGACGACAACGGCCGGCATCCCGAAGCGCATCGCTGCCAGATCGAATGGGCGGCCGACGAGTGGGTAGAGGACGAGACGACATGAGCGACATCGAGTACCGCATCGAGTATCAGATCCAGCGCCAGATGCCTGGTGACGACGATTTCGTCGAGGTCGGGTTCGGTTCGTCCGGCGGCTGGGGGTCGATCGAGCAGGCGTCGCACATGGCGTCGTCGGCGATCGACAACCGCGAGTGGGAGACCGAGCCCGGTATGCCTGAACCGGAGGACGCCTGATGCCCGGCCAGCTGGCCCGGGCCGTTTGGCCAGCTCGGCCTGGTGCCGAGCCGGGGTGCTCAGGTAGTTGACCTGCGGCGATCGCCGGCGCCCCGGCGCCCCGTGGGTCGGCGCTGCTGCTACGGACTAATTCGAAGATCGGTACGCGCGCCTTGGCCGGGCCGTGCCGCCTGCCAGGCGTCGATCGTCGCGGGGAGCCATCCGCGGGTCGTGCCGATGTGGGCGTCGGGGTCAGGGAGTTTGTAGCGGGACAGCGTGCCCACTGCCAGGCCAACCCGCTCGGCGAATTCCGAGCGGGACAAGTACCGCACCGCCGCCATCAGGCGGCGGCTTCGTCAGTGCCGAGCGAGCGAGCGATGATCGCCTCGGCCTCGGCACCGAAGGTGGCCCGGATGATTGCGTAAGCCTCGACCTGGGTCATCGGGCGGTGCGGCAGGTTCACGTGGGTGGCGCAGCCCTGGTAGCTGCAGGTGTAGGCGTCGTGTCCGCAGTCGGTGGTGTTCATTTCGGCTCCCTTGTTGGTGTCCCTCTGACACCTAAAACGTTACACGCGCTCGTATGTAATGTAAAGCTGTTTGGCCAAACGATTTCGGGAGGATTCTGCGCGGCGGTTGGGCGTGCCGACCTGGTCGATTGCGGGTGGTCGACCAGCTCGGCCGCCGGCGGCTCTGGGGCTGCTCCTCGACCTGGTCGTCGGGTTCGTGGGTGGGTGGCTGCGCTGCCGGCGGTTGGCC
>CAZZZW010000303.1:0-5451 GCA_964658795.1 Phormidium nigroviride PCC 7112 | reverse complement strand
CGATCTTGGCCCGCTCCTTGGCCACCGGCACGTGCACGGTCTCGATGTCCTTGCCGACGATCTCGACACCGTTCTTGCCCTGGGTGGTGACCCGGACGCCGATCCGCTCGTGGATCTGGGACTCGGACAGCCCGGTCTTGGACTCGAGCAGGTTCTTCTCGTACTCGTTGGTGAACAGCAGTTCGGCACCATCGATCAGCAGCAGCAATTCCTCACCGGTCATCCGGGCGATCTGCTGCGACGGGTCGGCGGCAAACCGGTAACCGAGTTCGCGGGCCTCGACCGAGTGCCGCACCATGCCGGCCGGGTCGTCGGCGCTGACCACGACCAGGTCCGCGCCGGTGCGCTCCACCGCTGGACGCAGCTCGATGTTGCGGGCCTCGCTCATCGCGCCGGCGTAGAAGGAGGCGATCTGGCACATCTCCTCGTCGGTCGTGCAGACGAAGCGGGCGGTGTGGTGCTCCGGCGAGATGTGCACCGAATCGCAGTCGACCCCGTGCCGTTCCAACCAGGCGCGGTAGTCGGCGAAGTCCTGTCCGACCGCGCCCACCAGCACCGGCCGCTCACCGAGCAGCCCCATGCCGAAGGCGATGTTGGCGGCCACGCCGCCTCGCCGTACGACCAGATCGTCGACCAGGAAGCTCAGCGACACCTGGTGCAGCTGGTCGGCGAGCAGCTGCTCGGAGAACTTGCCCGGGAAATGCATCAGGTGGTCGGTTGCGATCGAACCGGCGAGTACGACTGGCATGTTTGCGAGGTTACCTGTTCATCTGGGCGTTACCCGCCACACGGGTACGGACATGACAACTCCCGGTCAGGACCGCAAGATGGCCCCGATCGGGAGTCGAAGAAGTGCTGGGGCGATCAGCCGCAGAACGAGTTACCGCAGGCGCAGCCGCCACCGGCGTTGGGGTTGTCGATCTCGAAACCCTGCTTCTCGATGGTGTCGGTGTAGCTGATGGTGGCACCGGTGACCAACGGCACACTGGTGCGGTCGACCACGAGCGGCACGGTGACGTCCGAGCCGGTGATGGCCTGGTCGATGACGACGTCGCCGTCGAGCGAGCGCTCGTCGAAGAACAGCTGGTACTGCATGCCGGCGCAGCCACCGGGCTGCACGGCCACGCGCAGGCGCAGGTCGGTGCGACCCTCGGCGTCCAGCAGCTCCCGGACCTTGACCGCGGCTTCATCGCTCAGCGAGATCGGCGCGAGGGCAACGTCCGACGAGGTGATCGAAACTTCGGTTGCAGTCATTACATCCCCAAACGTGGTGCCGGGCCGGACCCGGAAATGGCTCTCTCATCAGCAGCAACCGGGCTCACCCGAGTGCTATTCCTATCCTGCGATTCCTATCCTACGTGCCGAACCGGCGGGCGCCAGCGCGACCGGAATTGTCACCGGTCCTTCTGCTCGACCCGCTCGTACTGGGCCGTCTTCTCATCCGGCCGATCCAGGCGCTCGGTGGCCTGGTCGGACCCGGCGTGCTCCCGGCGGCCGGCGTTCCACAGCGAGTTCGGTTCCGGCTCCGGATCGGGCACGGTCGCCACCGTCGGGGTCGGCGTGTAGTCCCCCTGCAACCGGGCTCGGGACTCGGCCAGGTCGTTGTCGCGGAACCCGGGTTCGGAGTCGTCGTGCTCACGGCGCTTGATCCGGGACCGCCAGATGAGCGCATCGAGGGAGAACGGGTCGGCCCCGCCGATCAGGTACACCGTCAGCGCCGCGCCGACGGCCAGGTCGACCGAGGTGAACCAGCCGCTGGAGCCGGTGTACTGCTTGACCCCGCCCCAGTCGATCGACAACACGATGGATGCCATCAGCACGATGCCACCGGCGGCGGCGATCCGGGTCAGCAGCCCGACCAGCAGCCCGAGCCCGATCGCGATCTCGGCGAACGCGGTGATGTGCCCGAACACCGAGGGGTGGTCGGACAGCGGGCCGAGGATGCCCCCGATCGGGGTACCGGTCTTGGCCGCGGTGACCGAGGCCTTGAACCCGTTGAGCGAGTTCGGGTCGAAGAAGTGTGGATAGGCCAGCTTGGCGTAGCCGGCGAACATGAACAGCACCGCAAGGAAGATCCGCAGCGGCAGTACCGGCCAGCCATTGGCCCGACGGCGCTCGACCGTCGGACCCTTTTCCAGCGTTCTGTCGGTTTTCGTCATCGCGTTCTGCCTCCCAGTTCGACCCGGCGAGTGCCCGGACCGGCGGCCCTCTTGGCAGACTGTTCTCCGTGACCGGAATCGATGTGTTCAAGGATGCATACGAGCCAGCCCTGGTGGGTGGTTCAACACACGAGGAAGACAGACTTCACAGCGGACTGTCCAACGCCCTGCTGCTGCTCGGCCGGGGTGCGGACCCCGCGTCGGAGCGGGGCGTCGACTGTCCCGGTGACCTGCCGCCCGCCTCCGACCCGCATCTGGTCGAACGGGCCACCGCGGCGAAGGCGGCGCTGGGAGACCGGGTGTTCGTGCTCGGCCATCACTACCAGCGCGATGAGGTCATCCAGTTCGCCGACGTCACCGGCGACTCGTTCAAGCTCGCCCGCGACGCCGCCGGCCGGCCGCAGGCCGAGTACATCGTGTTCTGCGGCGTGCACTTCATGGCCGAATCAGCCGACATACTCACCACGGCCGACCAGCAGGTCGTACTGCCCGATCTGGCCGCCGGCTGCTCCATGGCCGACATGGCCAAGGACGTCCAGGTCGCCGACGCCTGGGACGTGCTGGTCGAGGCCGGCGTGGCCGATCGGACCGTGCCGGTCACCTACATGAACTCCTCGGCCGCGATCAAGGGCTTCACCGGCGAGCACGGCGGCCTGGTCTGCACGTCCTCCAACGCCGAGCGGGCGCTGCGCTGGGCCTTCGACCAGAAGGACGATGCCAAGGTGCTGTTCCTGCCCGATCAGCACCTGGGGCGCAACACCGCGGTCCGCCAGCTCGGCTTCAGCCTGGACGACTGCGTGCTCTACAACCCCGCCCTGCCCAACGGTGGCCTGACCCAGCAGCAGCTGGTCGATGCCCGGGTGATCCTGTGGCGCGGGCACTGCTCGGTGCACGGCCGGTTCACCCCGCAGCAGGTGGCCGCGGTCCGCAGCCGGGTTCCGGACGTGCAGGTGATCGTGCACCCCGAGTGCACCTATGAGGTGGTCTCGGCCGCCGATCAGGTCGGCTCGACCGAATACATCATCAAGACGATCGAGGCCGCCCCACCCGGATCGAAATGGGCCATTGGGACCGAGCTGAACCTGGTCCGCCGGCTGGCCGAGGCGCACCCGGAGCTGCAGATCAGCTTCCTGGAGTCGACGGTCTGCTATTGCGCGACGATGAACCGGATCGATCTGCCGCACCTGGTCCAGTCCCTGGAATCGCTGGTCACCGGGCACGTTGCGAACCGGATCGTCGTTGACCCGGTAGTGGCCGGGCACGCCCGGACCGCGCTCGAACGGATGCTGGCCCTACCGGGCTGAGGCAGCGCCGGGACGACGGCCAGATCGATTACGAATACCCCTATCAGCACAGCAGAAAGCAGCCATGAGCATTCTCCGCCGCAAGCCGTCCGCCGAGGTCGTCGAAGCCGACGAGGTTGTCGAGGAAGCCTCGCCGACCGGGCTCAAGGGCCGCCCGACGCCCAAACGTCGAACCGTCCGCGCGCCGGTCGCCAAGGCACCGACCACCCGGAAGGAGGCGGTGGCCTGGCAGAAGCAGCACGCGAGCAAGCCGGTCGCCGGGCAGAAGAAGCTGTCACCGACCGAGTACCGGGCCGCGATCCGGACCGGTGAGGTGCTACCCCGCCGTGACCAGGGGCCCGTCCGAGCGCTGGCTCGCGACTACGTGGACTCCCGCCGGATGGCCTCGAACTACCTGCTGCTGCTGTTCCCGCTGCTGCTGGTCGGCTACTTCATCCCGTACGTGCAGATCGTGGTGCTGCTGCTCTTCTTCGCGCTGCTGGCCGAGTGGATCTTCAGCGGTGCCAAGGTGAAACGACTGGCCGCCGACCGTGGCATCACCAGCCGGGAAACCTCGGTCGGGCTCGGTTTCTACATGGGCAGCCGGGCCTACTTCAAGCGCAGCTGGCGCCGGCCGTTGCCGGCCGTCGCACTCGGCGACGAGATCTAGGGCCGGACGGCGAACATGGCTGAATTCACCCGCGGATTCACCGGTCGCCGACGCGCGCCGAGCCCGGATCGGCTACCACCCGGTCAGTACGACACGGGTCAGGACTTCCCCGTCCTGACCGCGGAGGTGACGCCGCCGCTCGACCCCGATCGCTGGACGATGACTGTGGACGGCCTGGTCGGCAACCCGCACACCTGGACGTGGGCGGACGTGCACCTGTTGCCGTCCTCGGAGTACCGCGGCGACATCCACTGTGTGACCACCTGGTCCAAGCTGGACACCCGCTTCGGTGGGGTCAGCGTGGACACCCTGCTGGACGTCGCCCAGCCCCGGCCGGAGGCAGGGTTCGTGCTGGCCACCTCCACCACCGGCTACACCACCAACCTGCCGCTGGAGCACATCAGGAATGGCCAGGCCTGGTTGGTGTGGACCTTCGACGGCCGGCCGTTGCCGCGGGAACACGGCGGCCCGGTACGGCTGCTGGTACCGCACCTGTACTTCTGGAAGAGCGCCAAATGGATCACCCGGCTGACCCTGCTCGACCACGAGGAGCAGGGCTTCTGGGAGCGCAACGGCTACCACGATCTGGGCGATCCGTGGCGCGAACAGCGCTACCAGGGTGACTGAGACGCGTGCGCCGGCCGGCGGCTGGCGCGATGCGACCGTCCGTTCGGTCGAGCACCCGGACGCCCATGGCGTGCTGCTGCGGCTGGAGATTCCCGATCGGGTCGAACACCTGCCCGGTCAGCACTACGTCATCCGGCTGACCGCACCAGACGGCTACACCGCTCAGCGGTCCTATTCCATCGCCTCGGCGCCGGCTGAGGAACTGACCGAGTTCTACGTCGAGCGGCTGCCGGACGGCGAGGTATCGGGGTTCCTGGCCGACGTCGTCGAGCCGGGCGACCGGCTACGGGTGCGTGGTCCGATCGGCGGCTGGTTCGTCTGGCGCGGTGACGTCCCGGCGATCGGCCTGGCCGGCGGCTCCGGTGTGGTGCCGTTCATCTCGATGCTGCGGCACGCCCGCCAGCTCGGCACCGAGCACCTGCTCCGGCTCGCCGTCGCGGCCCGGACCGTCGACGATCTAGCTTTCCACGACGAGCTGATCTCCCACGGTGCCGTGCTCGCACTGAGCCGGGCCGACACCCCCGGCCGGGTCCGCGGCCGGCTGGCCCCGGCCGACCTGGCCCCGCTACTGGGGCCGGACCGGGTCGGCTACGTCTGCGGTTCGACCGGCTTCGCCGAGACCGCCAGCAACCTGCTGGTCGACGCCGGCCTGCCGGTCGACCGCATCCGGATCGAACGGTTCGGACCGACCGGCTAAGGACCGGCCAAGGAC
>CAZZZW010000302.1:4600-5473 GCA_964658795.1 Phormidium nigroviride PCC 7112 | reverse complement strand
GGTGTTCATCTGCGACGAGTGCGTCGAGCTGTGCATGGACATCATCCGCGAGGAGTCGAAATCCTCGCTGGTGAAGAGCCGCGACGGGGTCCCGACCCCGAAGGAGATCCGCCGCGTCCTCGACGACTACGTCATCGGCCAGGACTTCGCCAAGAAGGTCCTCTCGGTCGCGGTGCACAACCACTACAAGCGGCTGGCCCACGCGACGAAGCACAATGACGTCGAGTTGGCCAAGTCCAACATCCTGTTGCTCGGTCCGACCGGCTCCGGCAAGACCCTGCTCGCGCAGACCCTGGCCCGGATGCTGAACGTCCCGTTCGCGATCGCCGACGCCACGGCGCTCACCGAGGCCGGCTACGTCGGTGAGGACGTCGAGAACATCCTGCTCAAGCTCATCCAGGCCGCCGACTACGACGTCAAGCGGGCCGAGACCGGCATCATCTACATCGATGAGGTCGACAAGATCGCTCGTAAGTCGGAGAACCCGTCCATCACGCGAGACGTCTCCGGCGAGGGCGTCCAGCAAGCGCTGCTGAAGATCCTGGAAGGTACCTCCGCCGCGGTTCCGCCCCAGGGCGGTCGCAAGCATCCGCACCAGGAGTTCATCCAGATCGACACGACCAACGTGCTCTTCATCGTCGGTGGCGCGTTCGCTGGTCTGGACAAGATCATCGAAGGCCGAGTCGGCAAGAAGGGCCTCGGCTTCGGTGCCGAGCTGAAGAGCAAGTTCGAGGTCGACGCCTCCGACGGCTTCGCCGAGGTCATGCCCGAAGATCTCATCAAGTTCGGGTTGATCCCGGAGTTCATCGGCCGGCTGCCGATGATCACGACGGTGACGCCGAGCTCGGCGTTGATCCGGCGCAGCAGCGCGAG
>CAZZZW010000302.1:0-4590 GCA_964658795.1 Phormidium nigroviride PCC 7112 | reverse complement strand
GGTGCGCCCGCTGGATCGGGTCGCCCTGATCGAGATCCTGACCGAGCCCAAGAACGCCCTGGTCAAGCAATACCAGCGGCTGTTCGAGCTGGACGGCGTCGAACTCGAGTTCACCGACAGCGCGCTCGAGGCGATCGCCGACCAGGCCGTCAAGCGGGGAACCGGTGCTCGTGGCCTGCGCGCGATCATGGAAGAAGTTCTGCTTTCGGTGATGTACGAGGTGCCGTCCCGTGAGGACGTGGCCAAGGTCGTCATCACGCCGGAGACTGTGCTCGAGCACGTGTTCCCGACGCTGGTGCCGCGCAGCCAACTTGAGGCGCCGCAGGAGAAGTCGGCCTGATCCGGCCCAGTCAAACGCAACTCAGCGGCTTCCGTCCTGTGGGACGGGAGCCGCTGTCATTTATTCGGTTGCCAGGCGAACCTCGATACGTGGATAGTGACCGGCAACGATCGAGTGCCGCGTGTTCGTGACGATGCGCGCCGGATGTGAGGGAGGGACCTGTCGTGTCTACGCCTGTGGGCGGGGCGATCCGCCTTCCCGCCACCCCATCCCGAGGTTGCTGACCGGCCTGTAGGCCACAGCCGGCGACCTCGCCTTTCGAGGAGCCAACCAGCCTTGTCGCACGCCAGCCAGCCCTTTCATGAGCACGGCCCTGAGCAACAATCTCCTTCTCTTTCCGACTCGAACGCCGCCGAGTTGTGGCCGGACGCGGTCCGAGTCCAACCCGCGTCACCGTTCGCCTTCGATTTCCGCCAGCTTGAGGATCCCGGTGAGGGCCAGCGCTGGTCGACCTGGAACTCCGTGATCAAGGGCGCGCACGGCCCGGAGCCGCGGCCGTCCTGGGTCGTCACCTCGGACGCGGCGCTCGACACTGAACTCGGCGTATTGAAGACTGGCAAGGAGGCCGATGTCTTCCTGCTCGAACGCGCCGTGCCGGAGGACCCCGATCAGTCGGTGCTGCTGGCCGCCAAGCGGTATCGCGATCGCGAACACCGCAACTTTCATCGTGATTCGGGTTATCTCGAGGGACGGACGGTTCGCCGAAGTCGGGATCAGCGAGCGATGGAATCCCGCTCGCGCTACGGCAAACAGGTGCTCGCCGGCCAGTGGGCGGTGGCCGAGTTCGCCGCGCTCAGCCAACTCTGGTCGTTGGGCGTGCCGGTGCCCTACCCCGTGCAGGTGGACGGTGGCGAGATCCTGATGGAGTTCATCGGACAGGGTAGGCAGGCCGCGCCAAGACTGGCCCAGGTCCGGGCCGATGTCGACCAATTGGCCGACTATTACGAGCAGATCGCCAATGCGATGCGGGCGCTGGCGGCGAACGGCCAGGCCCACGGCGACCTGTCGCCGTACAACCTGCTGGTCGACGACGGCCGGGTGGTGCTGATCGATCTGCCGCAGGTGGTCGACGTGGTGTCCAACCCCAACGGCATGGACTTCCTGCAACGTGACTGCCGCAATGTCTGTACCTGGTTCTCGGCCCGCGGCTATCCCTGTGACTCCGACGAACTGCTGGGTGAGCTGGTGGGAGAGGCTTTTTCCCGTTATTGAGGTCAGAATAGGGGTGATTCCTGCCCGATTCCGGGCAGATTCTTGCAAGCTTGGCAGTCGGTAGGCGAGAATCGGCTGCGTGGGGGATCCGGAGCTGGTTGCGCGTATCGCTGGCAGCACCGATCTGACGCCGGCCGAGGCGGACCGCGTGATCGAGGACGTGCTCGCCTTCTACCGCGAGCCAGTGCTCGAGTTCGTGCGCCGGCGCCATCACCAACTCCGTGAGCTGGGAGTGCGCAACGACCAGATCTGGGACGACCTCGCCACCGAGTTGGCGTCCCGGCTGTTCGCCGCTCCGCCGACCACGCACCGGCAGCTTCGACGCTATGTCTACGGCTGACGCGGTTTTTACGGCTGGCGCGGTGTCTCCGGCCTCCGGCTGACGCGGGCTGGCGACCGGGCGAGTTCTTAGCGATCACATCGACGAAAGGTTCATCGACATATGTGCGGCATCGTGGGTTACGTGGGGCGTCGGCAGGCATCTCCGATCTTGATCGAGGGTCTCGGGCAGTTGGAGTACCGCGGCTACGACTCGGCCGGCGTCGCGGTGCTCGGCCCGAACGGGGCTCAGGTCGTCAAGGAGGTCGGGCGGGTCCGTGACCTGCAGGCCGCGCTGCCCAAGCGGCTCGGTGGCAAGGTCGGCATCGGCCACACGCGCTGGGCCACCCACGGCGTACCGTCGCAGGCCAACGCGCACCCGCAGTCGTCGGAGGACAACCGGGTTCAGGTCGTGCACAACGGCATCATCGACAACGCGACGCCGCTGCGGGACAAGCTCACGGCGGCCGGGGTCACACTGCGGTCCGAGACCGACACCGAGGTCTTGGCCCACCTGGTCGCCCGGTCGTCGGCCGGCACCCTGGAAGGGGCTGTCATCGATGCCCTGGGCCAGATCTCGGGTACGTATGCCATCGCGGTGTTGGATGCCGACCATCCGGATCAGATCGTGGTCGCCCGTAACGGTTCGCCGCTGGTCATCGGCGTCGGTGAGCGCGAGATGTACATCGCCAGCGACGTCTCGGCCCTGGTCCGGCACACCAGCCAGGTGGTGCACCTGGACGACGGTGAGGTCGCGACCGTGACGGCCAGCGGCTTCCGCACCGTCACCCATGATCGCGAGCAGACCGAGAAGACGCCGGTCACCGTGGACATGACCGTGGAGGAGCTCGAGCTCGGTGGGCACGCGCACTTCATGCACAAGGAGATCTTCGAGCAACCCTCCTCGGTCGAGCGGATGATCCGCGGCCGGCTGGATGAGCGTTTCTCCACTGCCCGGTTGGACGGCCTGCGACTCGATCCGCGGGAGCTGCGCGGGTTCAAGCGGGTGAAGATCCTCGGTTGCGGATCGGCCTATTACGTAGGGCAGATGGGCGCCTGCATGATCGAGGACCTGGCCCGGGTCCCAGCCGATGCCGAGGCCGCGTCGGAGTTCCGGTACCGCAACCCGATCATCGAACCGGACACCCTGTACGTGGTCGTCAGCCAATCGGGCGAGACCGCCGACACCCTCTTCGCGGTGCACGAGATCAAGCGCAAGGGTGGCCGGGTCGTCGGTCTGGTCAATGTGGTGGGCTCGTCCATCGCCCGCGAGACCGACGGTGGCATCTACCTGCACGCCGGCCCCGAGGTCGCGGTGGCCTCGACCAAGGCGCTGACCCACATGGGCATCGGGTTCGCGCTGCTCGCGCTGGCCCTGGGCCGGGTCCGGGACCTGTCGCAGGCCGACGGAGCGCGGATCGTGGCCGGTATCAAGGCCCTGCCCGGACAGATCGCCGAAATCCTGGCCGATGAGCAGACCATCGCCCAGGCCGGCAAGGAATTGGCCGAAGCGCCCAGCCTGTTCTTCATCGGCCGGGTTCGCGGTTTCCCGGTCGCGCGGGAGGGTGCGCAGAAGTTCAAGGAGATCACCTACCGGCACGCCGAGGCCTATCAGAGCAGCGAACTCAAGCACGGCCCGCTGGCGCTGATCTCGCCGGAGCTACCGACCGTGGCCGTGGTGCCCGACGACGACCTGGTCGATCGCAACCTCGGGGCCGCGCACGAGGTGATGGCGCGCGGTGGTCACCTGACCGTGATCACGCACCCGGAGGTCAACCTGGAATCGGTCACCGGCACGGTACTGACAGTGCCCAAGAACGAGCGCGAGCTCGACCCGATCCTGCTGACCGTGCCGACGCAACTGCTGGCCTATCACGCGGCGATCGCCCTTGGTGCGGACGTGGACCGACCCCGCAACCTGGCCAAGTCGGTGACCGTGGAGTAGCCGAAGCAATCGTGACCGGTTCGGGTCTGGCTCTAGGCTGTGGGCATGTCGGCAGCAGCTGAGTCGGAGCCCGAATCGGTCGCGCCGCCGGCGGGTGTCATCCAACTTTCGGACCCGCGCGCGATCAAGGCGCTGGCCCACCCGGCACGGCTGGCCGTGATCGACGCCTTCTTCGCCGGCCGGCGGTTGACGGCGACCGAATGTGGCGACATCGCCGGTCTCAGTGCCAGTGCGATGAGCTATCACCTGCGCGCATTGGAGAAATGGGGCATCATCCGCCGTTCCGCGGCGACGGCTGACGGCCGGGAGCGCCCGTGGGAGGCGGCCGGCGACCGGCTGTCGGTCGAGTCGGCCGAACCACGAGCGACCGCGGCCGGCGAGGCGATGCTGGCCCGCACCATGCTCGACCGGCTCGCCGCCGAGAGCCTGGCCTGGGTGTCGAACCCCGAGCCGGCCTGGTACGACGCCGTGGCCATCAGCAGCGCGACGTACTGGCTCACCGCGGCCGAGGCCGAGCAACTGTCCAATGACATCGCGGCCGTGGTCGACAAGCACCGTCGACGGCAATCGGCCGAGCGCCCGTCCGGTGCCCGCCGGGTCCGGGTCGCGTTTGCGGTAGTCCCGACAGCTGAGGACGCCGGCGCGTCCTAGCCCCCGCATGGGTCCGGCGGATATTCAGTCCCGACAGCTGAGGACGCCGGCGCGCCCTAGCCCCGTTTTGGTCGGGCACGGATATTACGTACGGCACGAATGGCCACTTCGGGCACGAATGGCC